>REDG01000004.1 GCA_007693605.1 Bradymonadales bacterium | reverse complement strand
AGGTGTCTTTCTAGGACTCGAACCCACGAGTGGGGGAGAGGGGCATCAGACACCCGTTTTGCTTCGTTACTCGAACCATTTTCCTCCAGGCTACAGGATCATTGGCCGCAGCAACTGTCTTCTGTGTCAGAGGAATCCTCACAAAAAGGAGGTGTGACGGGCGATTTTAATTGATTGATGAGCCTCGTTGCTCGTTCAACAATATCTCTTCTTATTTCCGGGGCGGACTTGGCGACTCTTCGCTGATATTGATCTTCGAGTGCCGCTGCGACAAACTCAATTGAACATTCCGGTTCAAGGCATGCATCTGGTTCAAGTGTATCTATGGGATGAGTCTGATTGCCGATAGTTTCTCGAATAACAGGAATTTTTTCTAAATCATTTCGCAATTTTTTGAGGCGCTCAAGTCTACCCAAACTCGAATCGATTCCCACTTCACCAATGATCTGTCCTGTTGAAACGTCAAGAACCTTTAGTTGCCTATCCATTCCGTCGACGGGCCACTCTCCAATAATCTGAGCGATGCCTGGGGTACCCGTCATGCCATCGCCAATATTGTATGTGCCTTCAGCTCGTGCAATCCTTTCGTCTTCTTCACTGAGCAAGGTGTTATCACGGAGGGCTCTGGCGTGATATAGAACGAAATTGTCCCTTACAAAACTATTATACGGGTCGAGTAGGCTCTGGGTCGCTTGAAGACAATGGCCACTGGTGCGGTCACACGTGTGACTCTTGATGACAATTAACGCAAAACGCTTTTGAGGAAATCGAGTTTTTGAGTCTTCAAGAACTTGTTCACGAGTATAAAAATTGGCGGTGAGTAAGCCGAGGGTGCCGATGGCTTCGTAAGGGTTTTCTTCAGCTTGTTTGCTGGCAGGCACACCACATATTCCATCTAAGCAAAGGTTGTCTAACTCTAGAGCATTGATGGCTGTTCCCTTTGAGACTCTCCCCTTTAAGTCAGCTTGAGCAGCCCGAAGGGCTTCAATGCTTATGCCTGTTGTCTTTGCAATCTCTTGTAGTTCTTGGTCCGATGCGCCTAACAGGCGTTCCAGCCCTCTAGCAGCATCGCTTCCAACAGAAGATGCCTCACTGACTCGAACTTGAGAGTAAACTTCGGGTGAATCATGCAACGCAATAAATATTGCTCCAAGCAATACGAATGCCGAGCGTAGTGAGAAGTTACCGGAGGCTTTGGAATTCATGCTCATGCGAAAAACCCTTCAAGAACTATGCCACCAAGAGTGTGAGTCATTTCAGCTGCCCAGCCGCTGACCTGGATCAACTGGTTTTTGTGTGGTTGGTGGGCATTCCGAGGACTCCGCAGCGTTGGAGGATTTTGAGTTTGAAGTAGTCGATGAGGTGGTAGCCGTAGGCGATAGATTTGAGGGTAGAGATCTTGTTGTTGATGCCCTCACAGATACTCGATGTTCGTCCGGTTTGGATGATCTGAAGGAGTGGTTCATAGTTTCTTCGAACATAGTGGGCGAAGTCTTGAAAGGCTTTGATTCCGGTGGCCCAAGCTTCCGTCACCCATTCGACTAGAAACTTTTGAGCGGCTGCGAGCTCGGAAGCTTGGAATTCAAAGAACTGTGTGAAGTAGTCTTTGAGAAGGTAGAGATCAAAGAGCTGTTGGTTGTCAGTTTTGAGTTTTTCAAGCTTTTGAAAGTTTGTTTGATTTTTAAGATGTTTTCGAATGATCCAACGCTGATCTCTTGGAATCCCCCGAGCCAGAGTTCCTGTTTGTTTATAAACAAGCTCTCGCAAGGCTTCATCGATGGCTTGATTAAGCCGCTGAACAACATGAAACTTATCGGGAATGCGCTTGGCCTGGGGAATGTAACGCTTGGCCGCCGCCCAGTAATCGGGATGAAGGTCCATGGCGATCGTCTTAACTGGGCTAGTTAGCTAACGCGTTGACATTGGAACACTGCGTGAGAAGCAGATGGTCAAGGTGACTCCTTGGTCAGTGGTAAAATTTAGTTGAAAAGCTATTCTCATTTTTAAAGGGATTTCTGACATCAAAGAAAAAATTCATTCAGACGATGTGTCAGAATCGAGGTATCGGGCCTTTCGAATTTGACTCTGAGGAGAGCTCGAAAATCATCGCGCCGAATGCTTGTGCTGAGCTGTCTTACGAAGACCTAGAGTCCAAGGCTCCAAAGTTTCAAATGTTGAAGAGCCGGCAAGAGCGCGTGGCTGCCGCTAAAGGTCGTACTTTTGGGCTTCTCGTAAACCTAAAAGTATAGACGTGGCTTAATCGTTTTCTCACTACGCAGTTTCAGATTCCTGAGACTTTTCCATAAGCAAGATGGGCCGCTCTTTTTTTGTAATCACTTCTTCGTTTATAATGACCTCTTTGACATCATCTCGAGAGGGAATCTCGTACATGATGTCAATCATGGCGTCTTCTAGAATAGCGCGTAACCCGCGAGCTCCACTCTTTCGCCGTAGCGCCTCCCGTGCTACTGCCCGCAGGGCGTCTTCGGTAAACTTCAGCTTTACGTTCTCTAGGCCAAAGAGTTTCTGATACTGTCTGACAATCGCATTTTTAGGCTTACGGAGAATGTCGATCAAAGCGTCCTCGTCTAGTTCATTGAGCGTTGCGAAAACGGGGAGCCGACCAATAAACTCTGGAATCAAACCAAAGCGTACCAGATCGGATGGTTCCACTTTTTCGAGGAGTTCCCCGACTTTTCGGTCCTTTTTGGATTCAATCTTTGCCCCGAAGCCCATGGTATTCGTTCCTAATCTTCGCGAAACGAGCTCATCTAATCCAACAAAGGCGCCGCCACAAATAAACAGAATATTGCTGGTGTCGACCTTCAAGAACTCCTGTTGAGGGTGCTTGCGGCCACCCTTTGGTGGAACATTGGCCATCGTCCCTTCAATAATCTTAAGTAGTGCCTGCTGCACACCCTCGCCACTCACATCTCGAGTGATACTGGGGTTATCTCCTTTTCGAGAAATCTTATCAATCTCGTCAATATATACGATTCCTCGCTGAGCTTTCTCAACATCGTAGTCGGCATTTTGAAGAAGATTTAGAATGATATTTTCAACATCTTCTCCAACGTAACCGGCTTCGGTAAGTGTGGTCGCGTCGACAATTGTAAACGGAACCTTCAGAAGTTTTGCTAAGGTCTGAGCGAGTAGAGTCTTTCCAGAGCCTGTGGGTCCTACGAGAAGGATGTTACTTTTTTGGAGCTCGACATCATCTTTTGAGGCAGGTTTCGAGTTAATTCGTTTGTAGTGGTTGTGTACGGCTACCGAGAGAGTTCTCTTTGCTCGCTCTTGACCAATCACGTAGTCATCCAAAACCTTCTTAATCTCAGCGGGCTTTGGAACTTTTTGAGTTTCGCTAGGTGTATCCGCTGCATCATATTCTTCGGCGATAATGTCATTACAAAGCTCGATACACTCGTCACAAATGTAAACACTTGGTCCCGCGATAAGTTTTTTCACTTCGCTCTGGTGCTTTCCACAAAACGAACAGCACAAGTCTACGGTGCGATCATCTTCCTTGCGGCTCATAATCCTGTCCCCCTCTTTCCTTGCTATTTCTTATCGTCTTTTTTGTCACTGTCACTCGTCTTGGGGCCCGCTTCATGTTTCGAGACCACTTTGTCAATGAGGCCATATTCCACAGCCTGCTCAGCAGTCATGTATTTGTCTCGGTCTGTATGGGCCAGTATATCACTAACCGGTTGACCTGAGTGCTTCGACAAAATTCCGTTTAAAAGCTCCTTCAGCCTCAAAATCTCCTTCGCGGCAATTTCAATCTCTGAGGCCTGACCTTGAGCTCCCCCTAAGGGTTGGTGAATCATAATCCGCGAGTGTGGCAGGGAGAATCGCTTTCCAGGCTCCCCCGCTGCCAATAGAACGGACGCCATAGAAGCGGCGATCCCCATGCAGATGGACGGATAGTAGTTTCAAACGCTATTTTTTGGAGTTGGTGGATGTCATGG
>REDG01000024.1 GCA_007693605.1 Bradymonadales bacterium | reverse complement strand
CGATCCGAGCTCAAAAGCTAAGTGACTTCGACTCCAGTTTCCCGACCGCACTCCAGCCTCAATCGAGTTGACTAACATGCTGCGAAGGAGGTCAGCAATGGGCATGCCATCGTATTCAGGATGAGCCGCTTGGATTAGCTCAACGAGCTCTTCAAGCTCGTGAACTTCATAGTCCGCGAGCTCCCAGTTTTCTGCTTGTCCGGCAAACCAAATCTTTGCATGTCGTACGGCCATCTCATGCATCAGACTGTGCAAGCCAGGCTTCAGGCCTTCTTCCGCCATCTCTACTCGAACGCCTGTTTGAGGGTTCGTACAAGAAAAGCTCATGAACGCCATCGCGACCAGAAGGTAGAGTCTCACGCTCCAAACAGTCCATTAGCTCGACCAAAAGATCAACCCAAAAAACTCATCTAAAGAGCGGAGCGACTGGCGTCTTGGCCAACTACAGCCACTTTGAAGAGAGGTGATCGAGTTGGCTCAGGTCGGGCTCGTCGGGCTCCCCCTCAAGCTCTTCAAAAAGGGCCGTGTGGCGCCGATGCGAAAAGGCACCAGACCTTAGAACCTCTTCCTCCAAGGCTGTCTCTGTACTTTGTGATTCAAGAAATTCCTCAAGATCAAATATAGGGGGCAGTCTTAACTTGCTGGTCTTGAGGCGGTGGTTGTGGCGGGTGAGTTTCATAGAAACCCTCCTTTCAAATCCAATGCTATGCTTCTGCTGGTTCGAGATGAACTTACTTTTGGCAGGCCATAGTGGAAGCTTGAAAGAGATTTTTAAGCCTGTGGTGGCTTGCTCATTCTGCGGGCCAAGAGGCTTTCAACTCGATGCTGCCGGGCCTCATTGAACTTAAGTCGAAGGACGAGTAGTGCCGACGCGATAAAGAAGGCATTGACAACTGGGCCAAAGAGAATCGCTAAGCCCCAAGAAGTTTCTTCACTGACCTCTGCTCCGCTCACAAAACCAATTCTAGTGAGTAAAAAGCCAGAAGCGACAACAGCGAGAGCTCGGGTGAGTTTTTCTGCCATTTTCCAGATTCCGAAATAAAGGCCCAAACGATTTTGAGACTTGCGAAGGCGGTCGTAATCAACGATTTCAACCAGAAGAACATCAAGGAGTACGACTACCCCAATTAGAAATCCACCAAAGCATGCATACAACAATGGAATCCAAAAAGAGTGCGGTGGCACGATCAAGTAAATGAGAGCCCCACTCAATCCAAGTGAAAAAATACTGACAGCCAAACAAATCTTCTTGGGCACCTGTTGTGCGAATCGAATCCACACGGGTATCGAGAGACTAAAACAGAGCATAAAGAGAACGATAATGCTTTGAGTTTGTGCGTCAGAAAGCTCAAGACGATACTCATAAAAGAACAAAGCAAGACTTCCATTGATGCCGATTCCAAACATGGCAAAGAGATAGGCTCCCAATACGATTAGAAAATGATGATTGTAGAGGACAGAACGAAGCAGGCTTACTGGGTTCCAATTGATCTTAACCGGCCGGTCTAAAGACTCGCGATCGTAGGTCTCTCTCCAACTGACCAGCCCTGCACTCAATGACAGAATACCCACGGCGACGGCACTCCAAAGATAGGCGTTTTCGACTTGTGAACTCAGAAACAAAGCTGGCAGGGCAACTCCTAGTACCGCCCCCACATTGCCAAAGATGAGACGCCAACCAAAAATCTTTGACCTCTGCAGGCTGTCAGGGCTCATCGCTCCACCGAGGGCGGCGTGGGGCACTCCAAACACGGTCAAAAAGCTGTTCATAGAAATATAGAAAATGAGTAGGTAGAAAAACTGGGCGGATTGGGAGTCAAAAAAGGCTGGTGAGAACAATAGAATGAGGCAAAGGGCTGAGCCTAAAGCGCCCGGAACAAAGAAGACACGGCGTCTCCATTTTCTTGTGGCGTTCAATCGATCCGATAGTTCTCCCATCAGTGGATCGGTGATTCCGTCCCAGATGATGGCCAGGCCCACGGCTAGTCCCGTAAGAATAGGACTTAAGCCGACTTGATCGACAAAGAACTTCAGAAGGTGAATTCGAACAAAAGCCTCGGTGGCGGTGAGCCCAAGCTGCCCGTAAGAATACCCTAAGATCTCTCGTTTTGTGGGGGAGCCCCCGATCGCCATCAATCTGGTAGCTCTCCCCCCTCTCTTCGTTGCTTTTCTACCAGCAAATCATCAAGGACAATCCAAAGCATCGCACCCAAGGGGATGGCGATGATCATTCCCGCAAGGCCGGCAACATTGGCTCCAGCGATCACCAACAGAATCACTGCAAGGGGGTGGAGGCCAACGCGACTTCCCACTAAGCGCGGTGTGAGATAGTAAGACTCAATCAACTGGGCAATTCCAAAAGTTAAAGCAAAGCCAATCCAGATCCAAAAGCCTTGTCCGTAAATCAAAATCAGAAGAGTTGAGACGGTGATTCCGGCAAAGAAACCTAAATAGGGAATGAAGCTCAAAAAGCCCGCAACGATTCCAACAACCAAGCCAAAGCGAACCCCTGAGAGGCTCAAGCCAAGGGCATATGAAAAGGCCAGAAAACAACAGACCAAAAACAAACCTTGTATATAGCCAAGAATCAAAGAATCAAATTTGGCGGCGTATCGTTGATAGTGGGGCAAGATCTGAGCAGGAATCATTCTTTCAATCAAAGTCGGAATGCGATCAAAGTGTAAGAGAAGATAAATGTAAAAGATGGGAAGTAGTGCAAGTTGAACTAAATACAAAATGAAGCCAAGGCCAGAAGTTAAGAAGGGTCTCACCGTCTGAAGGTCAGAAATCTGCATCTCTTGCAATCGTACCAGCCAAGCCTCTTGAAAATTGAACTCAAACTCTTGAGCTTCTATATTCAGTCGCCCTGAGATCCATACACTGAATTCGTTGATCCTGTCTGACATCCATTCAATCATTCCGGGCAACTCTTGAATCAGTTGTTTAATCTCTCTATAAACCCAAGGGCCTAAAATGGCGGCGACGGCCAGTAGCAGAAGAACGACAAAAGAAATCGTTACCGCGACCGCTCCCGCTCGACTCATGGAGCGACCCTCCAGCAGTCGAACGATGGGGAAACTCAGATAGGCCAGAAACCAAGCAATCAAAAAGAGGGGGCCAGTAACCCCCAAACTGAAGTAGAAGGCGACAAGAACCACAAGGCAAAGCGCGAAAACCGCCCATTCCTTTGAAAAAAATCTAAAATTTTCGAGGGGCATAGAACAATAGCATAATCAGAGACTTAGCGGACCTAAAGCGCAAAAGTCTTGAAAACCAGCGCCGGTTCTGCCCAAAGGTAGAATATCTCATTGATTTGATTCATGTTATGAACGCCGAAGGTGCGAAGAGTCAGACTTCAGCTTTTTATTTGCGGTCAGATGCAGAGCTCGATCGAGGCGCTCTCATATCTCAAGAAGTTGCGACAGACTTACTTTCAGATTGAAGAGCTTGAGGTGGTCGATATTCTTGAGAATTGGGAGGAGGCTGAGAGGGTGGGAATTGTGGCCACCCCCACACTGATGATTTTAGATCCGCCCCCAGCACGACGGATTATTGGCTGTGTAGAGGGCCTAGAGGACCTTCTCGGCCTCGATCGAGCTGTTGATCTCAGGCCGGGGCTCTAAGGGCGTTTCGGAAGTTTTTTCGGCTTCCGGCTTTCGGTCTCAGCCAACTTGTGTATAAAGAGGGCGTTCGAGCTGGCAAGGCCTTTGCAGGATTCTGGTCGCTATGATGAATATACAGCTTAAAAATACCATTGAGTTAGAACTTCAACGACTGAGCGGATTGACTCCTGCTGAGATTCTCAACCCGCAGGGCAATCGACCTCGCCTGGTCAGGAGGGTTTTGGCCTGGGCTTTCATTCAGCTCGCAAAGGAACCGCCGGCGAAGGTTTCAAGGGAGCTTAAAATACAACACCAGTGTTCGATCAGCCGGATCATGAGAAAAAAGTTACTTCCCGCTGAAGAGTACGACCTAAGAAGGCGGCTAACACAAAGACTGATGCTCCTTCGTGCTCAAGAGAGGCCGTCAACAGTCACAGAGAAGAGAGAGCGAGCTTAACCTTTACCGCGGGTGCGATTGCTTGAGTTCTCGAGATTCTTTTCGATGAATTCGACGATCATGCCCGCGACATTCTTGTGAGTACAATTTTCAATGCCTTTCAGTCCTGGCGAGGAGTTCACCTCGATGACGAGGGGGCCAGATTTTCCACGCATCAAATCGACTCCTGCAACATTCAAACCAAGTGCGCGAGCGGCTCGAACCGCTTCCTTTCTTTCGGTTGGGGTAATCTTGACGGGTCGAGCTGTGGCGCCAAGGTGAAGATTCGATCGAAACTCTCCTTCCTTTGCTGTGCGCATCATGGCGGCGACACACTTGTCTCCGATCACGAGACACCGAATGTCTTCTCCAGAGCTTTCCTTTACAAAAGCCTGTACCAGGAAGTGAGCATCCATTCCTCGAAAGGCGTCGATCACACTCTCGGCGGCCTTTGCTGTTTCAGCCAAAACAACTCCCCTCCCTTGAGTTCCCTCAAGAAGTTTTATAACCAAGGGAGCGCCCCCCACCATTTTAATCAAGTCTTTCGTCATCTTTGTAGAGTGAGCAAAGCTAGAGATGGGCATTCCAATTCCCTTTCTTGAGAAAATCTGAAGGGCTCGAAGCTTGTCTCGAGAGCGCGTGATGGCAACTGACTCGTTTACACAGAATACCCCCATCATCTCAAATTGTCTCAATACAGCGGTGCCATAAAATGTGATCGAGGCTCCGATTCTAGGAATGACGGCATCAATATCATCCAAAATCTGGTCACCAAAATGAACCGCTGGCTTTGAAGAGGTGATATTCATATGACACTTCAATGGATCGACAACAATCACATCGTGACCCCGCTCTCGGGCGGACTCCACCAAGCGTTGAGTCGAGTAAAGAGAGGGTCTTCGAGAAAGAATACAAATTTTCATAGAAAGATGGCCCCTGTTTTGGCGATCACAAAAGCTTTGTCACGGGCTTTTTCGTGGTTTTTTAGTTCGGCTTAAGAGGTAGCTGCGAGCCGGGTTAACCAAGAAGTAGTTTCTCAAAGCCTGCCGCCCTAAAAGCATCCGAAAGCCCATCATATCTCGATTGACGAGGGTGAGTTCAATCTCACGAAAGCCCCCATTCAATCCGATTCTGGTCTTGATGACAGGTCGGTGCGTGCGATCTCCGGTGGAGCTTCGAACATGCCGCTTCTCCACCAGCTCAGCCTTGACCCGAATGGCCGGAAGGGGTCTTTTGTGCCCTGGCTGAATGACAAAAGAGACAAATCGCTTAGTTCCCTTCTTTAGGATCTTAATTTGAGTGGCATGGAGGGCAGAGGTCTGGGCCCCAGTATCCACCTTTACCTTTATCGGGTGTTTTGTAAGATCGGGAAGCTGAATCCACTCACGCCAACCAATTTCTCGCAAGCTGTCAGAACGAATTTTTTTTCTTTTCCCCATGCCAGACCATCAGAATATCTTGAAAGAGGCCTTGTCCAAAGAGGAATCTTGACACTGACCGACTAGAGGGTTAGCGCCGGGGCATGTCAGGCAAATTTGAAAGCATAAACCCGGCCACCGAGGAAGTTTTAGAGAGCTTTAGCGAACACTCGACGGTTGAAGTGGAAGCAAGGCTCTGCAAAAGTCTTAAAGCTCAGAAAGATTGGGCTCGGCAATCCTTAGAGGGGCGACTAGAGTGTCTTAAAAACTTTGGGCAAGAGTTGGGTCGAGCTGAGCAGAGTCTCGCCCGAAAGCTAAGCCTAGAAATGGGTAAGCCCATCAAGCAGAGTCAGGCAGAACTAGAGAAGTCGAGGCGTCTGTGTGAGTACTATCTGAAGATTTCAGAGGACGCCTTGGCGCCTAGGCTCTTAGACTTTTCTTCTCACAAGGCAGAGATTCATCTAAGACCCCTGGGGCCGCTCTTGGGGATTATGCCCTGGAACTTTCCAGTTTGGCAGGTGCTTCGATTTAGCATTCCCAATCTTGTCTTGGGCAACAGCATTCTTGTTAAGCACGCAGAGTCTGTTTGTGGAACAGCTCTTTTGTTAGAATCCATTTTTTTGAAATCCTTTGGCCCAGGACTGTACCAGAGTCTAATTCTGGGCCGAGAGAGAATACCTGAATTGATTGGGGACTCTCGAATTCGCGCGGTGAGCCTGACCGGAAGTGGACGGGCCGGAAGTGCCGTCGCAAAACTTGCCGGCGAGCATCTGAAAAAGACCTTACTCGAGCTTGGCGGAAGTGATCCTTACTTGATTCTTGAAGACGCTGAACTCAAAGCTGCCGCAAAAGCCTGTGCCATGAGTCGACTAACAAACACCGGCCAATCCTGCGTCTCGGCCAAGCGATTCATCATTCACGAGTCTGTGTATGAAGAGTTCAAAAGCCATCTAATTGAAGAGTTTCAGAACTATAAGATGGGGGACCCTCTCGATGAATCGGTAAATTTGGGGCCTTTGGCTCGATCGGATTTGAGGGAACAAATTCAAGTGCAGATCGAAAAGAGTATGGGCTTGGGAGCGAAGCTCGTTTGGGCGTCTGACGATCGCTTTGATCGTGGATTCTTTTATCCCTCGAAAGTCATCGAGAATGTGAGGCCAGGAATGCCCGCATTTGATGATGAAGTCTTTGGGCCCGTTGCTTCTCTGATCAAAGCTCGTTCCGACTCTGAAGTGATCGAATTGGCGAATCAGTCGAAGTTTGGTTTGGGGAGTGCCATTTTCAGTCGAGATATCGAGAGAGCAAAGAACTTAGCCCGAGACGAACTCGAGGTGGGAATGGTGGCGATTAATGATTTTCTGCGGTCTCAGCCAGGACTACCGTTTGGGGGAGTCAAAGAGAGCGGGTTTGGTCGGGAATTGGGCCAGGAGGCTTTTGCAGAATTTTCAAATGTTAAGCTTTTGTCGATTCATTCGAACTGAGTTCGTAGTCAACTATGGCCCAGTGTTTTTCGATTTGATGGAAACTTCTTCTCGATTTTCAGTGAAACTTCGAGATAATGAGGCGTGCCTGAATTTCCAATCAAAGCCCTGCTTCTAGAGAATATTCATCCAGTTGCAGAAGAGATTCTTAGGGCGCAGTCCATCGATGTGAAGTGCCTGTCAAAAGCGGGCTCCAAAGAAAGCTTGAAGGAGGAATTGAAGGGGGTTCATGTTTTAGGAATTCGCTCAAAAACTCAGATTACAAAAGAAGTTTTAGATTTAGCTCCAGAGCTTTTGGTAGTGGGTTGTTTTTGTATCGGCACAAATCAGGTGGACATTAGTGCCGCGAGACTAAAGGGCTGTCCTGTTTTCAATGCGCCCTATGCGAACACTCGGTCGGTCGCCGAGCTGGTGGTTGCTGAAATCGTGATGTTGTCTCGAAAAGTGGCTCATCGAAGCGCTCTGTTACATCAAGGTCGCTGGGAAAAGTCGGCAAGCGCCTGTTTTGAGGTGAGAGGAAAAACATTGGGAATTGTGGGTTACGGCCACATCGGCTCTCAGCTTGGCATTCTAGCTGAAGACTTAGGTATGCGTGTTTTCTATTATGACATCGCCGCTAAGATGCCCATTGGAAACTGCCGCCCTACTGAAACTCTCGAAGAGCTGTTGAAGTTGAGCGACTTTGTGAGCTTTCATGTGCCAGAGACAGAGTCTACCAAGAACATGATTTCTCATGACCGATTAAAGTTGATGAAGAAGGGTTCCTATCTTCTGAATGCGAGTCGAGGCAGCGTTGTCGACCTTGAAGCTTTGGCCAACGCTTTGAAGAGTAGGCATTTAGAGGGAGCAGCCATTGATGTTTTTCCGGAGGAGCCTGAGGGAAGTGTGAGTGAGTTCAAGAATCCGCTTCAAAACATTCCCAATGTCATTCTCACTCCCCACATAGGAGGGAGTACCGAGGAGGCGCAGAAGAATATCGGAGTTGAAGTGGCCACAAGTTTGCTGCAGTTTGTCGCAAACGGCAGCAGCTCGATGGCTGTGAATTTTCCAAAGGTGGATCTTCCGATCCAGTCGGATTGTCATAGGGTTTTGAATGTGCATAAGAATGTGCCGGGGGTTCTCGCTGAAATCACGGGGATTATCTCAGAAGTCGGGGCAAACATTGAAAGTCAGTACCTTGCGACCGATCCGGCCATTGGCTATTTGATTGTTGATCTTGATAAGGCGGTATCTGCTGAGGTGAAGAATCGAGTCTCAGCGCTTCCGGCGAGCATTAAAACAAGAATTCTGTTTTAAGTGAATCTACAGAGACGATTGTTCAGAATATCTTTCCAGGATTAAATATCTCAAAAGGATCGAAAATTTTCTTAATCTCTCGCATATACTGAATCTCTTCCGAAGACCTGGAAAAGTGCAAGAAGTCCCTCTTGCTTAGGCCGACGCCATGCTCGGCAGAAATCGAGCCTCGGTATTTTGAGATGATCTTGAAGTGTTCTGAGTCAAGCTTTCGACAAAGCTCCACAAATTCTTCGATTGAGTACGAATCTGGCTTTAGAATATTCACATGGAGGTTTCCGTCCCCCACATGACCAAACCACACCACTTCAAGCCCTCCGTATCGTTCTTTCACGAGCTGCTCAAGGTCCCTGACAAAGCTTGGAATTTGAGAGGGCCTTACGGCGACATCGTTCTTATAGGGTTTGTAGGGCGCGAGACTCTCAGAAATATTCTCTCGATAACTCCAAAGCTCTGCAGCCTGTTGAGAATTTTGCGAAAGGCTACCGTCTGATGCGAGCTCGTGGGTCAGAATTTCGTCTAAGAAACTCTCAAGTGCGGGCGTCGATTCACTTTGATACGACTCGGTCTCCATCAAAAGATAAAGCTTAGGATTTGTTTGCAAGGGCTTTGGGATTTTTGAGGCGGAGCAAAGTTTTTCAATGGCAAGCTCTGAGATCACCTCAAATGCGCTCAAGTCGATTGATTTTTTAGCTAGCTTGAAAATCTCTAAGATGTCTTCCCAAGAAGCCACCGCAAGAAGCGCCACAGTTTGGCTGAGAGGTCTCCTGGTGAGTTGGAGCTGGGCTTCTGTGATCGCGCCTAAACTTCCTTCGCTTCCGATAAAAAGATGCCGAAAATCGTAGCCTGTCGCATTTTTTAAAAGCCCGTTGTTGAGTTGAAGTCTTTTGGGTTGACCGGTAACCACCTCTAAGCCTGTCACCCAGTTTCTGGTGTTTCCGTATTTCAGGACACGGATTCCCCCAGCGTTGGTGGCGATATTGCCTCCAATCATGCTAGAGCCCGAGCTTGAAAAATCAACGGGATAGAAGAGACCTTTCTCTGATGCGAAGTCTTGTATGACTTGAGTGACAACTCCAGCCTGGCATCGAATCTGAGCATCCCCTTCGTAAAAATCTAAAATCTTATTCATTTTTTCGAAGCTCAAGACGATCTCAGCGTCTTTGGCGACCGCTCCTCCGCTCAATCCGGTTCTGCCCCCCGATGGGACGAGCTTCCAACGGTTCTTCTGGCAGAGTCGAACAAGATCTTCGATTTGAGCGCTCTCTCTTGGAAAAACCACGGCGGAGGCTTTTGGCTGGTAATAGGTCGTCCAGTCCTTTGCGTAAATCTGTAGGCTCGCTGGGTCGAGCCGAATGTCGCTTGTATCAAAAACCTGCAGAAGAGCCTTCTCGACTTTGTCTTGGGAACTCACTTGTTCAACACCTCAACCTATCCTATAGCTTAAGACAAGAAGGAGAAGAATTCCATGAAAGAACTGGAGAGCTTGTTGTTGAAACTTTGGGAGGATTTTGCGCGCCTTAATCCACAAGCGGTGAAAATTCATCAACTTTTAGAGTCTCGGTCCGAGAAGATTGTAAACGACCATATTGCCTTTAGAACCTTTGGGGTGAGCCAGGTGGGGATTACGGCTTTCGAGAAAATCTTCGTGGATTTAGGCTATCAGTCTAAGGGCGAATATCAGTTTAAGCAGAAGAAATTGTTTGCGAAGCACTATGAACATCAAGAAAGGGGTCAACCCAAGATCTTCATTAGTGAACTCCTGGTTGATCAACTTTCTGAAAAGACTCAGACGATCATTCGACGACTTGTTTCGGAGATTCCCCCGGGCCTGACGGAAACTAAAGATTTTTGTGTGTCTGGAAGGCCATGGAAGGTCAAGTACTCAGAGTATCAAGAACTAATGAAAGAGAGCGAATACGCTGCGTGGATGTCAGCCTTTGGATTTCGGGTGAACCATTTTACCGTCAATGTAAATGCGCTTGAGAGCTTTTCAAGCCTTGAGGGGCTGAATCAGTTCTTGAAAGATCAAGGCTTTTCTCTGAACTCCAGTGGGGGGGAAATTAAGGGGGGAGAATCTGATTATTTGGAGCAGTCCTCAACCAATGCCGCTCGGATTGAGCTGGAGTTTGAAGAGGGGCGATTTGAGATTCCCTCCTGCTATTATGAGTTTGCAAAGCGCTATCCGATGCCGGATGGAAAGCTGTATCAAGGCTTTGTTGAGAAGTCGGCAGACAAAATTTTTGAAAGCACTCATTGGGGGGGTGGCTCTTGAAATCGAAAGACGAGATTGTAAGAAACTGGCTTCCGCGATACACCGACACTCCCCTTAAGGACTTCGGTCGGCATATCTTGCTTACGAATTTCTCTCGATATGTGGACTTGTTTGCAAAACTGCATCGGGTGAAAGTGAGGGGCCAATCAAAGCCCATGCAGGTGGCGACAGCAAATGACATTTCGATCATTAACTTTGGGATGGGGAGTGCCATGGCGGCCACTGTGATGGATTTGCTTTCCGCAATTCAGCCCAAAGCAGTGCTGTTTCTTGGAAAGTGTGGGGGCCTTAAGAAGGAGACGAAACTGGGGGACTTGGTTTTGCCAATCGCTGCGATTCGAGGAGAGGGAACGGGCGAGTGGTATCTGCCAGCAGAAGTTCCTGCTCTGCCAAGCTTTCGGCTTCAGATGGCGGTGTCAGCGACGATTCGAAAACACGAGAGAGACTATCGAACCGGGGTGGTGTACACGACGAACCGACGAGTTTGGGAGCACGATAAGAGTTTTAAGGATTACTTAAAGAAGATTCGAGCGATGGCCATCGATATGGAGACGGCCACTGTTTTTACCGTTGGCTTTATCAACAAGATTCCCCGAGGCGCCCTTTTGTTGGTTTCTGATAATCCCATGATTCCAGAGGGCGTGAAGACGGCAGAGACGGACAACCAGGTAAATCGGAAGTTCGTAGACCTCCACCTGAGAATTGGAGTGGACTCTCTAGCGGAGTTGAGAGATTCCGGAGAGTCGGTAAAGCATCTTCGCTTTCACAGCATTCAATCTTCTGCCTGAACCAGCCGCCAGGCTCGAAATCTTTCCACACGAGAAAAAGCTTGAAGGCTCTCTGAGAGGGGATAGGCGGGCGGCACAAGATCCTCTAGAAAGCGTTGATCGTAAGCGAGGCGGCGCTGATAGCCCGTTGGAGGGTTTGAAGTTCTACCCATCGATTGCGAGCGATATTCAGAAATGCTGCCCAAGAACTTGAAGCTTCCCATGCCGGTATTGGTGTTCCAACCTTCGTTTCCAAAGCCGCAGCCCCTCTGATTGGCGTGGTTTGCTCCACAGCCAAGGTCAGTGCTTGAGTCGTAGTGATTCGGATTTCCTGCAAAGATGGCGGCATGAAGATTTAAGTTCGCGGGGGCATCGATATGCAAAAGTACATTTTTGTGAGTCGAGAGGATCCCCAAGACCGTCTTAGATTCAGAGTTAATCTTTGGGAGTACATTTTGATCGGTTGGATGGATGCCCGATCCGTCGATGTCACCCCAAGGAGTTGCGACGGGAGCGTAGCTGACATTTCCATCAGAATCCATCGAGTGATAAAAGGAGTCTTCGTACTGTATGTCATTCACAATTCGAACTTCTTTTTTTGCGGAGACCGTAAAGCCAAAGTCTGTGGCGATCGCGGGTCTGGTCCGAGACTCGCCCCCGAGCTGATCGATTTTTCCATTGGCGTGAACATTGCCGTTGATTCGTCCCGCCAACACATGGGGCAATGCGGTGGGGTCGGGAGTGAAAACATAAGTTGAGTTACAGGGTTCATCCGCAATGTAAATTTCGCGACTGAGACTCACATCATCATGGTGTTCAATCAGCATCTTCTGAAACTTGCAGGCTTGGTCGCTCGAAGAAATCTGAGCCCAGCGCTCAGGAGCAAAGTCACTTTCACCCTGAACGACATTCAGTCTTACATTGCTGTCCCCTTCAATATAGACGCCCCCCTTCGGCACCAGGTTAGTTTGGTCACTCACTGGAATGTGAACACCTGGCGGGATGCTTATTGCGCTTCCTGGCAGAGTGTAGCCGGGAGTCTCTCTAAGAAAGTTGACCAGTTCTCCGCTGCTCAGAGGAGTGTTGTCAAAGGCGGCATTTGGTGAGGAATCTCCGACCGCAAGTCGAATCACATTGTTCACCTCCGTTGGGAGCTCCATGGTCTCTTGATCTCCCAGCGCTTGATTGTGAAAGACGGCGGTTCCTGAGTATCCAGAGACGGACATCTGTTGCCAGCTCGATTGAGCAGCACCAGAGGTGAAGACATCCAAAAAGACAGGCGCCCCGTAAAAGATAGGCGATTGATTCAGGTGAACAGGGCCCGAGAAGACCTCCTGAATTTGGGCCGAGGTGTCTCCCCCCGCAAAGACCAAAATATTGCCGTCTTGGTTTCGGTTCTGTGATCGAAACAGAGCAAACCGAGAGAAGGGTGCTCGTGAGAGAAGAATGGAGATCACCCCCTTTTCTTGAGAAGCGGCTTGAGAGAAATGGCTTGTTCCGTAAGCACGAACTTCTAGGGTGTAATCATATTGAAAAAAGATGCTTGGATTTCCACCAAAAGTTTCAACAATAGGCGCTCTGGCTTCAAAGGAGTAGCGCCTCTCCATGATGGCATCTTGAGTATTGAAAGGGGTCCAATCTGAACTGAAGGCCGTATCAAAATCAAAATGGGGGTGAGTTGGATCCATGACTCCAGATGTATCAATCGACTGGGATTCGACCGCATGTCGAAGAAAGTTCAATGCGGCGGCTGGAGATCCTCCGTAAACAGCATTCAGGTTTGAAATTGAGTCGGTACTAGGAGTGGAGGGGTGTAGCTGGAAGGCCCCATCCATTCGGATGTCTTCAACGGCGATCTCTAGAAAGTTTCTTGCCTCTTCATAGGCGGCTTCCATTTGAAAGTTTGCAATCACACTGTCAGAGTGGATGCCAGAGATAGAAAGTTGAAGGTGAGAACGATTCAAGTAAACGAGAGCCAGAGAGAGACTCAAGACGATCGTCATGATGACAATCCCTAGAGCAAAGCCTCTTTGGGATGTTTTGTGCATAGGCCGCAGAGTATCGTAACGCATGATGTCATTATCCTTCGTTCGATCTTCGCTGGGCAGTCGTAAAGAGTCTCAAATGGTCGAGATAGTTCGAGTAAAAAAAGTTGCCTCTGAAATTAGAGATTCAGATTTGAGAGCTTGGTTCTGATTCTGAGGGGAGGCCTGCAATTTAATCTAGTCTGCATTTTTTTCAGTACCACGAGCTTATTAGCGCATCGCGTCGCATAAGTCTTCTTGACGCATTACAGCGAGCTTCACTAAATCTTATAGGTGCAACTAGTGAGGGGAGAGGGATTGGTGAAAAATTTTGCCTATTTTTTTGTATTAGCCGGTTTGATCGCAGGAGTTGATGCATCGGATAAGTGTCGGGTCAGTGTTGAAAACATCGTCATCCGGGGGGACTCCATCGATTATCGTCGAGTCGCTGATAAGGAGCGACATGACCTTGAGGTTCTTCTTGAGGCTGGTCCCGAGAGCTTCATTGCCAATCACCCATGGACCATCATGTCGAGCCCACAAACGCTACTCCATTTGTTTCTTTCCGCTGGCGTCGAAGAGAAAGTCGATCCCTTTACGGGTAGCCGGAAGCATAAGGTCTACAATCTACTCTCCACTGCTCACGATCTAGCGGATGGTAAATTTTTAGTGGGTCAAGAGCAGGCGGCCGCTCAGCTAGTCGAAGCAATCAAGGCCGCAGCCTCGGGAGGCGCTTCCGGCAGAGATATGCCCATGTTGGTCGGCGTACCCGGCAGTGGAAAGTCCTTTATTCTTGAGCATCTGAGAACATCTATGTCGAACGCGACGATGAGAGTTCCAAAGCACTTTGCCTACACTTTTGAGTGGGTCGATCTGTCCAAAATTCCCAGTTTAAAAAATCGACTTCCGTCAGAGTTTGTGAAGGCGGAAAGCCCAAGAGCATTTGCAGATCCAATCAACGACTCTCCATTTAGTCTTCTTCCGGACTCGTATCAGGAGGCCATTCTTGCAGAACATCGATCAAGAGTTTATATTGAACTTCATCAAGATCCTAACCCCAAACGGCAGCCGAATCCAAAGTCAGCTGCAATTCGAGCAGAAATCATTGCCCACTACGAAGCGGAAAAGGGCGAGACTCTTAGTGATGAAGAAATTGTAAGCGTTCTTTCAAAACATATTCGGATCAAGAGGCTGATTCTAGGTGATTCCACCACGCTTCCCCTGATTGCACAACAAGGCGACGAGCCAAGAGATTCGGAAATCTTTGGCCGACCCAATGCGATTCATGCGATGAGGGCGGGCATCAATGATCCCTTTGCCTGGGACTATGGAATCATTCCGCTTGCCAATGGCGGCGTGATCTACTTCGATGAGCTCTTAAAGAATCATCCGGCTTTCTTTGCAAAACTATTGAATTTGGTCTCTAGTCATCGAGTTGATATTGCGGCGGGGGTCACGGTACCGATTGACATTCTATTCCTTGGAGCCACGAATACGAGGGAGCTAAAAGAGCTAGAGGAAAGAGATCCCAACTCTCCTCTGCTCAGCAGAATTCTGCCTATCCCTATGAATTCTCTGATCGATCCGATTTCTAATATGCAGCTTCTGGCGATGGAAACGAATCCGCTTTGGATGCGGCCATTGGGAGAGTCTGGGGCAGACTGGGTCGAAGTGAGGGGCAAGTCTGTTTTCCGGCTCGTTCCAAGCAGAGAATTTGGAAAGAGGCCTGCTACAACACACCGAAGATTCGCGTTGGCTTATGGAAACCCTGAGCACTCTCCTATTGAGATCGGGCCGCATAGTTTGGAGTTCATGGCTGCAATCATGTCTCTGTCTCGAATGCAGTTCAATCTGAATGATATTCGTCTCGCTCAGCAATTTCCGATGGTGAAGGACTCTGATATCCACTTGGTGGATCGAATCAGCCGTCTGAAAGTCTATTTCGGAGAGACTCAGATTGAAAGAGCTAGAATGCACAACTTGATGGCTTTGTCGCGACTAGGGGATGAGGGGACTTTTGGTTTAGACCATCGGGTTGCCGCTCGAATGTGGACGGCAGCCCTCTCGTTGGCAGCCAGTTCGACCTATCACAACACTCTTACTCCGGAACTCATCATTCAAGTGATTCGGGACTTGGTTTACGATGATCGATATCGAGGGCTTAAGCCAGAAGATCAAAGACATCTCATTCTTCTTGCTGAAGAGATTCATCAACGATGGATTATTCCAAAGTACGAGAGGGATCTGAGTGAGGCCTATATGAGGCAGATGGGTGAGGAATTTGTTTCGCTCGTTTACGATGAAATGATCGCCGAGATGACGGCCTTATCGGGTGATGCCAAGGCGACTCATTATCTTCATCCTTCGACGGGCGCAGAGACTCCGATTAATTTTGAAAGACTGGACGGAGTCAAGAGGGCTTGGCAAGAGCTTACAGGCCGTGCGTTTGATTTTCAGGAGGTTGGAACTTGGTTTACATGGAGTGTTAATTCCTCTACCGATGATTCTGCAATTCATCCGGAATTTCTTGCTGCGATCACACAGTATTATGTTCACTTACAGTTGGCTCGAGAGAATGCGAGTTTGAGCTCTTTGCTTTCGGCGGCGACGGGAACTGGCAGGGTCAAAGATCCAGATCTTCAGATGCGGGCAGACGGTCTGTTAAACACCTTGAGTCAAGACTTCGGATACAATCCTCAGTCCGCAAGAATCGCCATTGAGGCGATTCAGAGATCAATGGCGCTACGAAGTCAAAAGCAGCCGGGGAGATAAAGAATGATAAGAGCGCATCTTGCAGCTCTTCTCTTTGGCCTGATCGGGTTTGAGTCAACAGCTCAGACCAGAGAAGAGGAGCCGCCCTTTCAGGCAGGGACTCCCTACCTGATCGCTGTGCCGGATGAAATGGGAACATCTAGTCGAAGTCCAGGAATTTATATTCGAGACGGAAGGTCGTGGCGCCTAGCTCTAGAGGGGGAGGTTCTTTTAGAATCTGTGACCGGAGGACTTTCGCATGTCATCGAGTTCCCCAGGGTTGCGAATGACTTCCAAAGTCTTTGTATCTTGGATGGACGACTCACCTTTTTCTCCACCCGATCGAGAGACGAGGATCCTCAAAGTATTTTTGAGATCGATCAAATACGAGACCCGATACTTGGCCAGAAGATCCCCCTACCGATGATTGAGGACATTGAAGATGTCTCAATTGAGGGGACTGATATTAAGATGGGAGCTGAGCCTCATTATGTTGTTCTCGTTTCCATGAAGACCAAAAACTCAATTCATGGTTCTGGTCTTACATTTGCCGTTATTTTTAACAAAGAGAGTTTCGAGTCTGGAAAAATCAGGCCCATCCGAGATCCAGTGCTTTTAGACTATGAGTTTTCAGATCATTCAGAGCTATTCGGCCGCATGTTTTTTCATGATAATTACTCGGCTCTTGTTTCCAGAAATCTCTTACAGATGGCTGTTCAAGAGAGAGGTAACGAGGCAGATTTTGTGGTTGAGTGGAAGCAGAGCCTTCGTGACTTAATGGAGCGATTGAGTCCGAGCGAGTTTTTTCGATTGGCGCTGAAATCGGGAGATCAACTTTCAGATCTACAAGAGTTTTGGAGGATCTATCCCTATTTGCCTCTCATATCCATTCCCCATGATCGTATCGAGGTGAGACACCCCTTGAGGGTGGGTCTCGGCTCAGATGGTCCTCCCATCTATGCCTACTACGATGCTGCCCGAGGAGTGCAGTGGCTTGCAGGTAAAGAAAATGTTTTGGATGAGACGAGTCCCTATGTGATCTCCACTTCGGCGCCTCATCCTCAACTGGCCTTTCGCCGTGTAGCCAGTTCTGCTCGCAGCGGCTTAGGTCTGGTTGTTTTGAGGGATGAGAGGGTTTTGTTCACCTATGTACAGAGGTCTCGCCAGCAGAGCATTGAGATTGAGCCGATTCGACCAGCAGCGACCGATCTAGTAGACCTTAGTGCTGCTTACTCTGCTGAAGCCAAAGTTCTGGTGGTTTCTTGGCAGTTTGAATCCGGAGATGCAGAGACCGTTGCTTATGAAATCTCAGATCTAGAGGGGCGATCTCAGATTCACCGAGTCCAACACCTAAGCCCCAAATTCTTTCCCCAAGAAGATTTGGCCAGGAGAATGATCATCGCTGCGGGAGAGCGATTGCTCTTTGATATTGAAACGCCGGTCGGCCTCTCTTCAGAAGACTTTCAAAGAAAATTTCGGAAGACCGCAGCGACTGTTGATGTCTTGACAACTTTTGAGACTGGCC
Organism: Bradymonadales bacterium; assembly: GCA_007693605.1. GTDB lineage: Bacteria > Bdellovibrionota > UBA2394 > UBA2394 > UBA2394 > REDG01. Next base: position 128,548 of record REDG01000024.1, on the reverse strand, counting down.
GATTGAGCTATCACTTCTTGGAACCCCTTAGAGAAGTTTCACTTTCAGATGGAGTCAGTTTTTTTGAATTTGAACGACCACCGGAGGGCCCCAACCCAACAGGAGTCTACTTTACGAAGAGTGATGACTCTGTTGACTCCGCGCTTGGATATCTACCCAGCCTTATTCGAAACGAAATGAATCTGGCCATTGATCTCAAGGTGAAGACGGGTTGGAACTCCCTAACAGAGATTCAGATCGTTGGATTCTATCTGACCGATCTTCCAGATGCGGCTTCAAAAGCTCGTCTTGTATTGCTGCTCGTTGATTCAGAGGCCAAGATGATTGACTCCCCAATTGAGATTGATCTCGACTCGAGTTTTGAAGATATTCGAGATATTCATCTGTTTCCCTCGGTGGGAATGAGCGCTTCTGACGGACTCAAACTTGCGTTGTCGATTAGCCAGTCGGAGGGAGAGGCCATCGAGACAAGCATTCGATATCTTATACTGTCGGAGATAAGGATTAAGTCAAATTCTGGAAATGTCGAGCAGTCGCGCTTCGAGATCCACGGCACAAAGGCTTTGATCAATATTGAGGGGGCCCTAACCAAAGAGGAATTTCTTTCCAGAATTTTTGTCTCTCCCGATGCGGGGATCTACTTCTCACAGGATCCGGGAAGAGATCTCATAGACCCTAACTTCCGGGTGATTCGTCTGTCCGATGGTCAGCAAATCTTAACAAGGAACGCCCCAAAGCTTCGATTGCGACCCGCTGCTTTGGGCGATGGGGCGTTGTCTGAGTCTCAAGGGCGCTTTTACTCCAATTGGCTTGTTCGCGATTGGGTAGAGTCTGATCCTGAGCGCCGCAGAGCCAGAAATGCCGCTGAATATCAGACTGATGTCTTTCCGGAGTATCCAGATTTGCTGAATGATTTGGCAGATATTCGCACAAAGGCAAGAAAGGTGGTTCTCATTGTTTCGCCAGATCTGCTTCGATATGCGGGACAATATCCATTTGCTTATCGACATCGAGATGCTGCTCACGGAGGCCCTTGGCACAAAAGTAGCGGGAGGTATCAGCTCTATGCGCTGCCCAAGATCGAGGAGCCGATCTCTCAAAGGGAGGTTCTCGAGAATATCAGACATATGATTTCTGAGTCTCGGACCCATCAGAAAGCGCCGGTCTTGCTCGAATCGATCGATAAGATTGCTCGCGTATCGACCCGTCAGGAAAAGACTCAGAACGAAACATCAGACCTCATTCTTAGTCGAGCAATTGGCAATAGTGTTTCGCTAGACGGTGAAGATCTAGAACGCCAACCAGAGAGGCTCAGTCAGGCGCCCTCAATTTTGTATTTCTTAGCAACAGGGGGGCAGCGGGTCGACGCCGCTGACTTTGTTGCAGACTCGAACTCTCCCATATCAACCCTCTTGATTGGAACAGAAGAGAGTTGGGAAAAGCTTCGTGAAGCGCACCCGATCGAGAATGAGATGGGTGTCTTTGATCTCTTTGAAGTCGTCAAACTCAGTCCCCCCACCTCAGAGCTCAGGTTGGAATTCGCGAGAAAGAATCTACTGCTTCACCCCGGTGTCCGCATGAGTCAGTTTCAGGTCAGTCTCGAAGGCCTGGTGGCGGACTTTGAGAAGAAATCCTATAGTGTGGAAGAGCTAGAAGATAAAATTCTCACCTATCTGATTAATCGGTCAGAGAAGTTGGCTCTCGACAATGGAATGCCTGTTTTTGAGAGTTTCTTGAAGGTTCTAAGTGAGCTTTTGTTTCAGATGACCACCAGTGAGAGGATTCGCAAGAGACGAGTGCTCGATCTCAGACTGGTTGAACAGTCTCTGGCAAGAGTCTTTCCTATGCCCGTCAACCTGGATCTTCTAGACGATGAGGATCATCTCAAAATTCTTTCAAGAAAGGATATTATTCACCTGTGGCAGACTCACGGTTACACCGGCCCAATTGAGTTTAAGCAAAGACTCATTCAAGTGCTTTTAGCTCAACTCTCTACCGATCAGGTTAGGAATCTCAAGTCGTCCGCGATCATCTATGGGGGGACGGGTACGAGCAAGACCACGGCGATTCGCACCCTGATATCCGCTCTTGAGTTTGAAATATTTTCAATGACTGGCGAGCCTCCCCAGTCTACAAAGTTGGCCTTTGTTTTGAATATGGCGCAAGTCCTTGGGCAGACTTCGAATTCTAAGGAAAACAATTCTTCAGAGCGAATGTTGAATTTTGAGCAAGCCAAGAAAGCCTTTGAAAGCTTTCTCACGGCAGAGGGGGGCGAGAGGGGGCTTATCTTTCTTGATGACTTTCATTTAGCCCCCCCTGAAGCGCGAGAGTATTTCATTCAGAGAATTAGAGCTCTACAAGATGAGAAGACCTTCGTTGATCTTGAAGGTCGAGAGCGGCCAACGAGAAATCTCAGTGTTCTGATTGCGCTCAACCCCAAGTCGAACCCTGAGAAGCTTCGGCAGTTTGCCAAGAATCCGCACCACCCAACAGATACAGAATTGATTTTAGCCTCACTCTCGACTCCTGATCTTACACTTGAAGAGTCCTTTTTAAGACGCTTTGGCGATTTGATCAGTTTGAATCGCTTTCCTTTTGCATCGAAAGGGCCTGCACTCAACGCCGCTCTTTTGCCCAGTCGACAGACGCATTTCAACAACCACCATCAACTCGTGTTTGTGCACCCCAGTGTATTGTCCTCCATTATTAAGAATACGCCAGAGGTTGATGCACGAACCTTTCTGTCTTCCGCAGCAAGTTCCTTGATGGGACTCTCGAGAGGGAATGAGACGAAGCTCTTTTTGATTCGACCGCGTTTCAGTTCTGAGCGGATTTCAAATCGATCCACTACGGGCTCTCATGCGGTTTCAGGCGGCGACGAGGGCTCAGTGATCACGCGCTTTGTCCAAGAGCACTTTCAAGCACTCCCCGTTGGCACCAACAGTGCGGGTCAAATCGAGTTTAGTCTCTATCTCATGAACAATCTGAGGCTCAAGTTGTTTGAGGTCTTTCTAGACGCCGTTCGATCGGACATCGACCTCATGTCGCAAAAGGCAAAAAACCTTCAAATCGTTGGAGCCCTCGCCAATGCTTTAGAGGACCATCTGAATCTCTATCAGGAACTGAGTCTAGAGGAGATCAGATTTCAGCCTAGCGAGTTTGGAGTGACTGATGAGTTTTCAGTTCAGGAGTTTAAACGGGCATATGATGCCGTTGTGACGAGGCAGAGAAGTCGAGAGAACTATCATTCACTGCCAGAATTGCACTACGGATCGAGTGTCGACCTAGACCTCTTCGGAGGGGGAGATTCCGAGAATCAACCGAGTGAGGTGTCGATTGTACTTGGGGACAAGGTTGCGGAACTGGAGGCCCTTCTCGAAGGCTTGGCAGCTTTTTATCTGCGGCTTAAGGATTTACAGACGAGACCCTCGATTGAAGACTGGCTACAGAACCAAAAGGAGCAGACAAATTTACCAAAGGAAGTCGGGCAGGCCGTCTTGGCCAGCCTCAAGAACTTTCTTGATACCTTCTTAAGTGTGCGAAGCCGGGAGGCGGGAGCGGTTTCTGATTTCAACTACTATGATTTGTTTCGAGTATTTTTCATCGCGCTCGACCGTTCAGTTTCTCGGCTCAATTGGTCGCGCATCACGGGATTTAGTATCAAAATTTTGGATAGTATCACGAGAGATATGTCGGTGGCCCAATCGCCTCTCGTTCAGAGCTTTGTGTTTGATGCGAAAGATTCGATTTTAAGCTCGGTCGACTTGAGTCTGATTTTAGGAATGATCTCGATACTTAGGGCTGATGCCCCCGCGAGTTCAGAAGAGAGAATCAAAGGCTTTGAAGGGAAGTGTGATCGATGGATCAACGAACTTGGGCGTTCACAGTAGCGATCCTTTGTTTTGCTTTGTGCGCAGGAAGAGCAGAAGCACATTGGAAGTGTGCCGATGCTGTTGGCAAGCTTACCATTCCAAAGATCCGAGTCTGGACATCCGATAGAGATTCAAGTCTTGCTTCAGAATACGAGAAAGCTGCCAAATTGATCTATCAAGATATCGCCCTAAAGTTGGGCTTAAGAATTCCTGATATGGTGATTCAGTCCGTCAATGGAAGCGATATGGCCGCTCTGACTTCCAGTTTTGGTCAGCCGGTTGTTCATTGGATTGGGGGAAGAGATGTTGAAAGCAATGCGGCAAGGGCTGGGGGAATACTGGAGTTCGTTGAAAAGGGGCAAGACAGTGATGTACAGATTGTCAGAGACACCAATCGGTTTTCTGAAACCCTTCTCGTCTACGCGCATGTGGCAGGGCATCTGCATTTTTCGAATTCTAGCCCCTACTTACTTTCAAGGGATGGAGATCGGATTCGAGACTCTGAGGCCCTCTCTACCGCCGTCTCTCGAGCCTATGAAAACTATGGTTTCGAGGCCGTTTCATGGTTCTACCAAACTCTCTACAGTCTGACAGGGCTTCAAGACTATGCCCGAGCTAGCTTTGAGCCTCCAGAGTCCTTCAAGATGGTCGAAAGAGATGAACGACCTCGTGCAAAAGCAACAGAGGGCCCACTCGGCTTTCAAGAAGAGGCTCCTTCGAGGCCGAGTCATCGATTCCCGAGAACAGAGACCAAAGCCATTCTGCAGTTTCTGGCGCAGAACCTTCCGGAGGAGACAGAGTCTTATCGAAGGGAGATCATTCGACATTTTGAGAGAGTTCATCGGGTAGGGCCTGGCATTGTGAATACGAAAATCATGAACGAAGGTTTCGCCGTCTTGATGCAGTTTGTGGTTCTTTCACATACGCCCTATTTTACCGACCAGAACATCATGGACTTCGCGGCACTCAATGCGACCGTCACTCGTCAAGATTTATCCAATCCCTATTGGCTAGGGCTTCAGGCTTGGCTTCGTGTGAGAGATCGATTCTTTGAGGCGAATGATCTGTCCGGATTGTCTCAGATAGAGCAAGACCTACAATTCATCGAGTGGGCGACGGAAAACATCATTTCCAGGTTCAATGACTACAGCTTTGTTCAGATGGCTTTAGACGCTGCCTGGGTTGAAAAACACAACCTTTTTCTCTACCGAGAGGCAAAGCATGGTGTCGATCCGATTGGTTACGGAGAAAAAGCCAATATTGCGATTAGTAGAGACCCGAAAAGAATCGTCAGACGAATCGCGAAGGCGGTGGCCGATCTAGATCATCATTTTCCACAGGTCTATCTGAAAGACTTTAAAGACAAAAAGACAGGCCTCGTTGTTCTTCGACATGAAATGACACAGCTCACTCCACTTACCCTAGAGTCGATCGTGAAAATGGCCTATCTGCTATCTAAAGAATACTTTGGAAGGCCTGTTCGATTCGAAGGTTTTGGGTCGAGCATGTGGTTTGGCTCGGTCGATGTAAAAAATCCGATTAAGGGCACTCGAGATTTGTTTGAAATGGCTGTGATTGTTGATCCCACAGGAGAAGTTCGAATTGAAACTGAGGAAGAAGCCTTTAGAGAGCGATTGGAGGCATGGGGACAGGAGAGTCTAAACAGCTATCTGTTTGATCTATCCATTGGCAATTCGAAGTCAGAGAACTCTGAACGCTTTAATCAGTTGGTGTCACAGGCTATGGAGCTGAATCATCCCCCAGCGGTTGAGGTTTTCGAGAGTTCACGGGCAGCGACCACAGCGGCCTCGAGCGTTATGCGATATCAAGACTTTGTCAGAAATCGCTCTGCTGAGATTTTTAGATTGGTGGCAGAAGGAAAGTGGCCGGTAAAAACCTTGGCGGGAGGAAAGAAAGTCAGAGTTCAAGTGACTCCGGAGCTTCCTCAGTTTCGCTTGGATCAAAAGATTCGGCGCTTTCGATTGCAGACCATGAAGAGAACTCCTGTTGAGACGATGCAAGAAGGAGTGCTTCCAGCATTGGGTCGGCCAGTGGAGGGCCTAGTGCCATCTGATTTGCTAGATCTCGATCTCAATATTGGAAGCGGGCATTATCGACCCGGAGATCTATTTCCCATTCCGGAAAATGAGGGTTCTGGCCAGGGCTCTGAGGGAGAAGGGGAGGGGACTGAACAGGGTTCTGAAGGGGAGGAAAAAGAGGGAGAATCCGATTCTGGAGATCCCGACCAAACTGCCCCAGGGGGAACAGCGTCAGGCGAAGGAGCCGTTGATATACCCATTGAGCTTTTTGGTAAGATCATTGCTGAGGGTATTCAGCTTCGAAATCTCCAGAGAAAGGTGGACGGTCGAAATCCGACGGAGGTCAAGAGAAGACGGGGAAGGCTCCGTCAAATGGATGGGACGCGGAAAGATATGGAGACCGCAGAAGCTCTTGTGATTCGAGGAATGATGACGCTTCAGGCCCAAGGTAAAGACCACACAGAAAAAACGGATGACGAGCTTTTGGAGATTGGGATGATGTATGCAGAGCCCGAAGATTTCGTTGTTTCTAATCGCCGAATGGAGCAGAAGCCCGACTTTGATGCCGTCATCTTTTATGTGGCAGACACCTCTGGAAGTATGTCTGCAGAACATCGAGCGATTGAACGACAAATGGTTGCCTATGTTTCTGCCGTTCTAAGGACTTTGTACCCCTATCTAGAAGAAAGATTCTATATCTACGATACCGACGCTCAAGAAGTAGACAGAAAGGAATTTTTCACAAGGAGCCTGGGCGGTGGGACGAGTTCTCGTGCCGCCTTGGAGCTTGTTGAGCAGTCTTTTGAGAAACATCCTCGAAAACAATGGAATCGCTTCATTCTTCACTTTTCAGACGGCGGTGAGGGGGTGAACCCAGACTTCCTCCAGTGGATCAGCGCCCTGGCCGAACGGGTGGAGCATTACGGCTATGCTCATATCGATCCCCAGGGGGCGGGGCTCTCAGGAGGAATGACCCAACTTTCAGAAGCTTTCAAAGAGCTCAGTGAGCGGCATTCTGAGAAGATTGGTTTTGTTGAATTGAGCCAAGCTCATGAATCTCTGGTGCATGGCTTGCGTCGGCTCTACGGAAAAGAGCAAAAGTAGAGCTGAAGTTAAGCCGGCTTTGACCTTTTTTAGGACTCCCTTTATGATGAAGTCTGCCTTTTAAGGCCTGAAAGGAGGTGATGCCCGTGATGAATAGTTATAGTCACAGGCAGCCTTCGAGTGTGATAGGGCGCTCCAGATCCTAGAAAAGTCTGGGGCTCAAGCACTCGGGAGCTGCCGCCCATTTGAAACAGGGAGGGGAGAGATCCCCTCCCTGTGGGTAACTTTAGTTCCAGCTTTTATTCAAGATTTAAAGAAATAATCGGGGCCCTGCACCGACCTTATTGAACGATGGTAGTATTTTAACTGTGGAGCCGTCTGCGAAGGTCAGATCCAATTCGGTTGGAGAGTTGGGCTTAGAGTACTACCAAGTCCCTTCCAACCTCTATCAACCCGGCGAAAAAATCGATGCCGACCTCTTTCTGTATTATCAAGGCCAGTACCTCTTATTTCGGCCCAAGAACTTTTATTGGAAAAAAGAAGATGTCACGAAGCTTGAGGGTTTTGGTGTCAAGCATCTCTTCATCCAGTGCAAGAACGAGCAGGAACATCATCAATTTCTGGAGTCCAATCTTACTCGAATCATCAATGAGCCGAGAATCAGCAATAAAGAGAAGTCGAAGATTCTTTACGAAGCCTCGGCCACCATTCTAGAGGCGATCTACAAGAATCCGGAGTCTTCCGTGAGTGTGAAGCGTTCGGTTAAGATTGTAGAGACATCCATTGATTACCTAACCAAGAAAGAGAATTTCTTTGAGCTGATGAAAATGGCAACTGCCGATTTTTCTGAGTACACCCACGCCATTCACACTTCGGCTTACTCCATTACTCTCGCGAGGGAGATTGGGTTAAAGACATATGACGAACTCTCATCCATTGGGATCGGTTCGATTCTGCATGACATCGGAAAAGCCAAGATTGATCGGAAGATTTTAAATAAGCGAGGGGCACTCACCGACGATGAGAGGCGAGAGGTCGAGAAGCATCCGATGTATGGCTATGAACTTGTCCGAAAGGCAAGCACCCTGCCAGAACTTGCGGAAAAGATTATTCTGATGCACCATGAAAGGCCCAATGGAACGGGCTATCCCTATAGGCTTAGTGGAGACTATCTAGCCCTGGCGAAGGTTGTGGCCATTTGCGACTGCTTTGACAGCATGACTTCCCATCGTCCGTATCAGTCTGCTCACAGTCCCGTTGAGGCTCTTAAATTGATGCAGGGCAAGCTCTCCGACGAGTACGATCAGAATTTGCTCACAAGCTTCATCCGAATGCTTGCGGGCAAATGACCGATCTCTAGCCCCATCACTTTCAGCACACAACTTGTCATATCAGAACAAGCCGGTTAATTTTTATGGGTGTCGTCCTCAGAGATTATCTTGAGCTGTAGAGACCTTAGGTTCCTTTGGGATTCTAAGACCTGCCTTCTTCATATTCCGCACTTTGAGATGCGGGCGGGAGAGAAAATTCTGCTTCGCGGCAAGAGTGGGGCCGGAAAGACTAGTTTTTTGAAACTCATCAGTGGGGTTCTGTTGCCAAGTGAGGGAGACCTCCTGTTGTTCGGAGAGAACTTGAAGAAGCTTTCAGGCTCTCAGAGAGATCAGTTCCGAGCGAAATCCGTGAGTTTCATCTTTCAATCCTTTAACTTAATCAATTATCTATCGGTTTTGCAGAACATAAGACTTGTGAGAAACTGGTCGACTCAGAGAACAGAGGACAAGGATCTGCTGAGGCTTTTTGAAAGCTTTCAGCTTAGCCAAGAGATTTCAAAACGATTTCCATTCGAATTGAGCAAGGGGGAGCAGCAAAGAGTGGCGGCGATTCGCGCTCTGGCTTCGGGCGCCCCCTTGATTTTGGCGGATGAACCCACATCTTCACTCGACGAAGAGAATGCTGGGATTTTCACCCGAGTCTTAGAGGAGTTTCTGCGTGAAGACGGGCGCTCGTTGATTTGGGTGAGCCATCAGAATCTCGAATTCAATTTTGATCGAGAGATTGAGATATCAGATTGGAAGGTTGGAACTTGAAGGCTTGGCAGCTCGGATTTAGAAGCTTGTGGAGCCGTAGGTCGCTCGTTCTGCTGATCGTCCTTTGCCTAGGACTGAGCGCTTTCAGCTATCTCGTACTTGATCGCACACAAAAGTCTGCAGAGGAGAGTTTTCAGCGGAGCATCTCTGGCACCGACTTGATTGTGGGGGGGCGGTCGGGTCCACTTCAACTTTTACTTTATACTGTTTTTGGGCTGGGAAGCCCAACTGCGCTGATGAGTTACAAAACTTTCGAGGCAATCGCCTCTCATTCGAGTGTGAACTGGGCAGTCCCGATATCTCTTGGGGATTCACATCTTGGCTACAGAGCTGTTGCGACAAAGAGGGAGTTTTTTGAGTTCGTTCGCTTCGGGAGAGCTCAGACTTTTGCTTTTCGCGAGGGTCAAACTTTTCAAGATGAGACCGGAGTTGTTTTGGGGGCCAGAGTTGCAGAGCGATTGGGCTACAAGCTTGGAGACGCTGTGATATTGCAACACGGAGTAGGCGGGGACTCATTTTTTGAGCACGACGACCATCAGTTTCAGGTGGTGGGGATTCTGGAAGAGACTCGAAGTCCGTGGGACCAAGCCTTATTCATTAGTCTTGAGGCTATGGAGCTGATCCATTTGGGTTGGGAAGACGGCGCCCCCCCTTTTGAGGCCGAGGTTTCGGTGCCGGACCGATTGACTCCAGACTACATCACTGCTGTTTTTGTGGGCTTAAGGGAGACGCATCGAGCAAGAATTCTGTCTCTTCAGCGAGAGTTCTATGACTACGAAGCGGAGGCTTTGACCGCGATTCTGCCGGGCCAAGTGTTTCGAGAGCTGTGGCAAGTCATGGAGTGGGTTGAACAAATATTTTCATTTGTGTTGGCGCTGGTTCTGGTGCTTTGCTTTGTCAGCCCATTGACTCTCTTGTGGGTGTCTTTGGACTTTCGATTGAGAGAGTTTGCAGTTTTGAGACTGTTGGGAGCGCCTCCAGGCTTCATTTTTGGCCTAGTGCTTTCAGAGGCTCTCATGATTGGCGTCGGGGGTTTGTTGGTCGCCAACGCCTTGTTACTTTTTCTTTGGCCTGTCTGGGTTCATTTGGCCGAGGGACAATACGGCCTAATGCTGAATTTCGAGTTCGGAGGCCTTGCTGATCTGCGGTTGAGTCTGGTCATTCTTGTGGCCAGTGGGTTGGGGGGAGTGTTTCCAGCGGCTAGAGCCTATTATCGATCATTAAACTCAAATCTTGATTTGGGAGATGCATGAAGGAAACTCTGTTGTGGTTGGGAATACTTCTTTTGGTGGGCTCCGTCCCCTTTTTGCTTCGGTTTGTCGGGGACTCCGGCGATGAGCCTCCACTAGCGTCGGAGACTTCAGCCCTTCAGTGGAGAGAGTTGAGGCAATTCCAGGTGTCAGCGGAGTTTGATCCCCCAAGCTTTCTGAAGGAGCTAGACGGCCAGTTCGTGAGGATTCCGGGATTTGTCGTGCCTCTCGAAGATGACCTGCAGTTCGTCGAGGAGTTCATTCTGGTCCCTTCCGCCATGGCTTGCATTCATGTCCCCCCACCACCGCCCAATCAGATTGTGCTCGTTCGACTAAGGTCCAGAATGCCAACCATGCAACTCATCCGTCCCCAATGGGTGACTGGGCGGTTTCGCCTGCTTGAATCCGAGAGTGTGTTCGGTGGTTCATACTTTCTAATAGAAGAAGCTTCCGTTGAGGCTTATCGGTCTCGTGGATTTTGATCAACTCGAGCATTGAAGCATTCTCTTTGAAGTGAGAGTCTAATCTTGTGAGAATTGCTGTCATTGACCTCGGGACAAATTCCGTTCGGTTTGATGTTTACGAAGTCCCTCGTCCTGGGTTCGTTCGCTCCTTCTATAGAGAAAAGGTGATGGTTCGTCTGGGGGAGGATTTGTTTCGAACAAAACAACTGAAGCGAGAGGCAATGAATCGAACAGAGCAGGCCTTGAGAGGGTTCAAGACTGTTGTTGAAGACTTTCAGGCGGATGTTGTGACCGGAGTTGCGACAAGTGCTTGTCGAGAGGCAAGGAATGGAAGAGCGTTCATTCATAAGATCAAAAAGGAGTTGCAGTTTCCCATCAAGATCATTTCTGGCCAGGTGGAGGCGGAGTTGATTCTGAAAGGAATTCAGGCCTTCGAGTCGAGGGCGTCTCAGGCCTTTGGTTTTTGTGATATCGGAGGAGGGAGCACAGAAGTGGGCGCCTCTGTCGATGGAAAGGCAGCCTTTCTTCAGAGTTTAAAGCTTGGAGCTGCGAGGCTGCGGCAAAAGTTTCTTTCCGAAAAACCTCTCAGTGGAGAAATTCTCAGTATGCGATCGGCCATTCGAAGAGAGTTGGGCTCGGTCGCAGGCTATAAAGACTGGCCGAAGCTTTCGCAGGTGTTTGGCGCGAGCGGGACGATCAAGGCGATTAGTCGAATTATGAAGGCGACAGGTCTCGGAGAAGACATTCACAGAAAGGCCTTGGCAGAGCTAGTTTCTGAAATGAGTCGATTGTCTCAACACGATCTCTTGCTGATTCCAGGAATGGAGCCCAAGCGTCTCGACATCATTCTGTCGGGGGCCATTCTGTTAGAAGAACTTCTCCATTTCTTTGGTGCGAAGTTTGTGATTCGTACACGATTTGCATTGAGAGAAGGAATTCTTCAGAGAGAACTAGAAAGGCTGAGTCTCTCTTCGGGTCAAAATGAAATTGAGTTGGCGAGTTGAGTGTTTCGGTACTCACTTTGGGAAAACTTCTCGAACACAAACTGAGCCCGGTGGTCTTGAGATTTTGAGTCCTTTACTGGCCGCCATTTGCCGTCCTCATGAAGCCGCCTCGCCTTTTGATTGTCTGCAAGATAGCATGGAATCACATCTTGCGTGATATATCGAAAAATTCTTTCATCAAGAATTGGGTACGCAATTTCAAGTCGAGAGAAAAAATTGCGCGGCATCCAATCTGCACTTGAGAGGTAGAGTTGATTTGAGCTTTGAAAGTAATAGATTCGACTGTGTTCCAAATACCGATCGACGATACTAATCACACGAATGTTTTCACTCAGTTCTGGGATACCAGGAACCAATGAGCAGGCCCCTCTTACAATCAAGTCCAGTTTCACTCCAGCCTGAGAAGCGGCGTAAAGCGATTGGATGATCTTTCTGTCAACGAGTGCGTTCACTTTGACAACAATTCTGGCATCTTTTCCGCTTCTTGCCTCTCGCGTCTCTTGGGCGATCAATAGTTGTAATCTCTTATGAAGTTGGGTGGGCGCAACCAAGAGGTGCGAGAGCTGTGTGGGGACCTCTCCCTTTCGAATGCTGTCAAAGAAAAGTGCGGCGTCCTCCCCGACCTGAGGTCTCGCCGTCAGAACCCCAAAATCGGTGTAAAGCCGAGCGGTTTTCGAGTTGTAATTTCCCGTTGATAGGTGGGTGAATCTCTCTCGCTTTCCGCCGGGGTCTTTCCTTTCAACCAGAATCAGCTTGGCGTGAATCTTCCATTCTCCGAAGGGAAAGACGACCTTGACCCCAGCCCTTCTGAGATCCTCTGCCAGCTGAATATTGTTCAGCTCATCGAAGCGGGCTCGGGGCTCGATATAAACACTGACTTTTTTTTGACTCGCAGCCTTCTTTAGTAGATTTGTCACCTCAGAGAGCGCATCCACCCGATAGACTGTCTGTTGTATCGACAATACATTCGGATCATCTACCGCTGCCCTGACGAAGTTCACGACAGCCTCGAAAGAATCATAAGGATGATGGAGCAGGTAGTCTCTTTTCAGTAGGGAGGAAAAAATTTGACTTGGCTTTGAGAGCTCTTTGGGAAGGTAGGATCGAACGGGAGGATACACCAGCGGGGACTCTGAAGAAAGCTCGCCAGAGACCTTGCAGGCCGCTTCAAAGCAGGCCTTCAAAAGCAGGCTGTGATTCAGAAAGAAGCACTGAGATGGTGGCACTTTGATTTTTTGAAGGAGGGTGTCTGGATTCACTTGTGGATCCGCTCGGATCAAACAGCGAGTCCACTTTCCTTCATCTCTACTTCGGACTCTTTTCTTCACAATATCCGGGATTGCCTCGGGATCTTCCGAGTCGATATCAACCCGCACATCCGCATCTCGGGTCATTCTAAATCGAATGGGTTTACCTAAATGAGGATGAAGCTTCTGAAGAAAAACTTCCACAAGATCATCCAAAATGAAAATATAGAAATTCTTTTCGATCCTTCGCAGATAAAAGGAATCGAGATTTGGGGGGAGTTTATAGGAGAGGCCGTTAGAAAAGATAAAGCCCACTCGATGGTTCTCAAATTTGGAGAGAAAGTGATCAAGGCTTTCTCCTGCAACATCTAAATGAGCCGCGATCTCAGACTCGAAAATCTCTGCTCCGAGAGTTTCGATTTGTTTTTTATCTGTGACGATCTCGATGCCTTCTTCTTGGAGCTGCTTCTTTAAAGAGCGGTGGCATCGTTCTTGACGGCTATGAAAACTGAGAACGGCCTCCAGAATCTGATCTCTGATCTGAGGATCTGAACTTTCCTCTCTGAGCACAGAAGGAAATCGAATCATGAAAAACTCATCTAGGTTGGAAGCTGAAATGCCCAAGAATTTGAGCCTCTCCAAAAGGGGCACGCCTTTTGAGTTTGCCTCGTCAAGAACTCGGTCATTGAACTGCATCCAACTCAGATCTCTATGAAAGAAGCGGGGAAGGCTAGGCTGTGTTTCTGGTGGACTCATACTTCAACTTGTCTATTGGGGGTTGCACTCGCATATCATAAACCACTCCGAGGCTCGATAAAATTTTCAACAAGCTGTGTGTGAGATCAAATTCCCACCAGCGATGGCCGTGTCTCTCTAATCCTGGATATTGATGATGGTTGTTGTGCCATCCTTCTCCGAAGGTAAGAAGAGCGAGTAGCCAGTTATTTTTGCTAGAATCAGAAGTCTCATAGGAGCGACTTCCGAAGAGATGAGCAAACGAGTTGATCGAGAAAGTGATGTGATACGAAATCATCGTGCCTGCAAAGAAACCCCAAGCCAAGAGTTGAGGGCCACTGGTCTGTAGTTGGGGGTAGTTTGAGGCAAGAAAGCTGCCTAACCCAAACAAGATCGAGGCTCGAACAAAGGGAGGGACAAGGTAGAAGCGATCCAGAAATCGAAGCTCTGGGTATTTCGTCAAGTCTCTTACTCTAGAGTGTTTAGTCGCGAAGTTTTCTGGGCATAGAATCCATCCGAAATGTGAATACCAGAAGGCTTCTCGAATAGGAGAGTGAATGTCTTCCTTCTGGTCAGAGTGGCGGTGATGATCTCGATGATGGGCCGCCCACCACAATGGGCCTCTTTGTGCGGCAGATGTGCCCAACCAAGCCAGCACGAATTGAAAAAATCGATTCGTCTTATAACTTCGGTGTGAAAAGTAGCGATGAAAACCTGCAGAGATTCCGAACATATTCAAAGCGTATACGCAGAACAAGCTGAATAGCGCGACCCAGCTAAAGCCTGTGATAAATATCAGAGCCACCCCCGCATGAGTTCCTATAAACCCGAGGCATGACATTGGAGAAAATCTTCGACCAGGCCTTACAGGTGAGTCCCCTGCAATGGAGTCATTTCGGCATGTGTCTTGCCGCCTCCTTTTGGAGGAAGATTTGGTAGTTGTGTACAAAGTTTTCTCGGAAGGCTGCCTCACAGTAAGCAAAATAGTATCTCCATTTTCTATAAAATTCTTCATCAAAGCCGATTTTTTGCCACGTCGACTTTTGTTGTTCAAATCTCTTTGTCCAGTCACTGAGAGTGGTGGCATAATGAGGCCCGATGTTCTCCACGGCGTCCACTCGGAAGCTAGAGGTCGACTGAGCTGCATTCAAGACGGCCTGAAGCGAGGGGCACAATCCCCCAGGAAAGATGTGCTTTTGTATCCAGTCCGGCCTTCGCCGATAGGCAGAATATCGGCTTTCCGGCATGCTGATCACCTGAATCGCTACTCGAGCATTTTCAGCGAGTGACTGATCGAGGACCTTGAAGTAGGTGTTCAGATTCTCATGACCAACAGCCTCAAGCATCTCGACTGAGATCGCTTTAGTGTACGAACCTTTCAAGTCACGGTAATCCAAAAGTTTGATCTCGATCAGATCTGATAGGCCAGCTTCTCTGACCTTTCTTTCAGCCCACTCCTTCTGTTTCGAAGAGAGGGTGATGCCCGTCCATCGACACTGAAACTTTCTCACAGTCGAAATTGCGAGCCCCCCCCACCCACAGCCAATCTCTAAGACATGATCAGAGTTTGTGAGCTGCAAAGACTCCGTCAGCCTTCTGATTTTCTCTGATTGGGCCTCCTCAAGCGAGGAAATGGTGGTGGGGTAAACTCCACAAGAGTACTGCATTTTTGAATCAAGAAAGGATTCGAAGAACTGGTTGCTAAGATCATAATGCTCTTCAATATTTTTTCGAGACATTGCTCTTCGGTTGCTTCTCCATAAATGGAGAGCCATGGTTTTGATTTGATCGAGTTTTGAGATCCAGAGGGGTTGAGAGCTCATCACCGACCGATTCTGAATAAAAAATCGAAGGACTTGCACAGGGTCAGGGCTGTGCCAATCGCCCTTCGTGAAAGCTTCGCCGAAGCCGATATCTGCCGCCAACACTAGCTTTCTAAAGAATCGATAATCTCTGACCTCTAGAATTGCTGAAATCCCCGCACTCCTTCCTCGATAAACTTCCATTGAACGATCAGGATAAATGACTTGAAGTTCGCCGCGATCAAACTTTCTAAACAAGTTTCTGACAATTCTTAGGGCAACCCTGTCAATCCATTGATCTGGATCACTTCGGATTGTGTCGGGGCTAGAGGGGACGGGTTTCGTTTGCACTGGAAGTCCTTTCTGATAGTACAACTTAGCAGCCTGCCAAAGAATTCTCGGCATCGTTAACCAGGGGAGAAGGGGTGTAAAGATCATTCTCTTTATAGTGGATGACTCTGTCCTTTGGCCCACCAAACTAGAGTGAAAGACAAGTTGACCGTCTCTCATGAGATTAATCTGAACGGAAAACTGATTATCCCTTAGCTGAAAATGAAACTTGTAGACCAGATTTAGGTCAAAAAAAGGAGACACATGAAATGTTTTCTTTCTCTCCAAGCCGCTCTCTTTTCCATCCAGAAAGTAAAGATGCTTCTCAGAGAAGGTATTGTTGATTTCCACGATGATGTAACGCGGATTTCTAGACCTTTCGTCAGAGTAGCAAAAAAAGAAACTGACCGGGTTAAAGGAGTATCCAAAATATCTAGGGGAGGTTAGCAATTCAATTCTTGATATCCTCTCCAAAAAGCCCCTTTTCTCGAGTTGCTGCCGAACCTTATCTTTAAGGCTCTTGTCTCCTCTATCTAGATAATCCTTTCGGTGAATTGAAAAGACATTGAATCGATCGATGCTTACTCCGAATTGGCTTTCTCTAATCTTCCGATGTTGATCCCCAACAGAGAACAGCCCGTAGTGAGCGGGATAACTGAACTCATGCCGGCGTGGCAGAAGCCGAATGTGTCTCACCTTGCAGTCAAATTGCTCTATAGAGGCCATGGGATCCCCATCTGGTCGGCGAGTTGGACCGAGCTTCTTACGGCGTCTTCATGAAATCCGTTTCCTAGATAGCTTCCGACAAAAAAGGTTCGACGATTTTTGGGAAACTTTCGAATGAGATCTTGAGTTTCTAGGGCGGATTGAGTGTAGGTGGGGTGTTCGTAGGTCTTTTCATAAAAGACTCGCTCATTTGGAATGCGTGATTGAGGGTTGAGGGTCACGAAAAACTGCTTTTGACTGGCGATCCCTTGTAGGCGGTTCATATGATAGGAGGCACAGAGCTGACCCGCATCGTTCTGAAGATAGTTCCAAGAAGCCCAAGCTCTCCTGTTAAGCGGCATGCATCTTACATCGTCATGCAGAAGTGTTTTGTTTTTAGAATAGGCCCAGGAAGAAAATGCGGATTGCTCCTCTGGCGAGGGGTCTAGAAGCAGTGGAAGGACTTGATCGGCGTGAACCGCGAGAACGACGAAGTCAAAATGTCTGCTTGAGTGGTCAGTCTTTATCTCAACTTGATTTGGCAATCGCTTGATTGAGCGGACGGGGGACTCCAAGATAATGCGGCCTTTAAAGACTTTTTCAAACTTTTTGATGTATTCGTGACTTCCACCCAGAACTGTCTTCCATTGGGGACGATTCACTAGACGGACGAGGCCATGGTTCTCCATGAATGACAAAAAGGAATATGCCGGATAAGCTAACATTTTCTCAGTTGGCGTAGACCAAATTGCTGCTGATATCGGAAGCAGGTAGCTTCTCTGAAAGTCTTCGGAAAGTCGGTTCAGTCGCAAGAATTCGTCCAGGCTTGTCGAAGCGTTTCGTTCTTTCTGCAAGAAGTGACTTCCAAGCCTTCCGAAGCGGAGAGTCTCAAAGAGGAGCCTCCAGAATCTGAGAGAAACGAGCGACTTTCGATTAGCAAACAAGCCATTCAGGCTGGTGCCTGCGTAGCAGAAGCCGCTAGCCCGATCTTCATAGGAAAAAGACATCTCGGAGTTCCGAGTTGGTACTTTCAGCTCAGAGAGGAACCTTGTAAAAAGGGGATAATTTCTTTCATTGAAAACAATGAAGCCTGTGTCGACGGCAAACTTTCTGCCTTCAATGTAAAGACTTTGAGTGTTGGTGTGCCCGCCCAGTTTAGATTCTGACTCAAACAGTTCTACTTGAAATTTTTTTTGGAGAAGGTAGGAGGCCATGATTCCCGCGATCCCCGCACCGATGACTGCAACCTTTGAGCCTGAATTCAACGACAATCCTTTTTTCTTATGCTCTTAAAGTTGACATTCCACCATCCAAATGAATGATCTGCCCTGTCATCCATGAGTTGTCAGGCGAAAGCATATATGCGGCTAGATGAGCAACTTCAGATGCTTCGCCAATCCGTCCCAAGGGGTGCATAGCCTCTGAGGCTTCTAGGCTTTGGGCACTCTTGGTGAGCCGTGCTGAGAGTGGCGTTTTCACTAAACCAGGAGCAATCGCATTTATTCGAACGGATTGTTTAGCGTAAGAAGCGGCTGCTGAGCGAACGAGACCTTCCAAGCCTGCCTTTGCAGACGCAATGGCTTCATGGTTTTTTAAGCCGATCGAGCCAGCTACGGATGAAAAGAAAAGGAACTGAAGATCTTTCGGCCGTTTCGCCTTCAGGGCTGCCCTTAAAACGAAGAAGGCTGAATCCAGGTTGGTTGATATACAATCTCGCCACTCTTCGATGCTCGTCAGGTGGACTGGTTTCAGAAGAATGCTTCCGACGGCCACGACCACCGCTCCACATTCTGTCTTGTCCCAAGGCTCAGACTGAAAAAACCTCTCGACGCTTTCAGGATCTTTGAGGTCACATATGGAATAGCGTTCTTCAAGTTCAAAACTTAGTTGTTCGAGCCTTTCCGCATTCCTTCCGGCCAAGCAAAGAGACCAGCCCGCCTTCTTCAGTAAGCGAGACAGCTCTGATCCAATACCGCCGGAAGCTCCAAAGATGATGGCTTTCTTCACAACAACTCCTTTGTTCAATAAGAACTAAACTAAAGATGAGGCTTTGTCTTTAGCTTCATCTTGCAAAAAACAGTGGGAAGGGGCCTAGCTTCGGCCCTTGCTCAGAGCTGCTTTTAGAGTTTTGACAATCCTAAACTCGCGAGCTAGGCTTTGGCATGCGTCATTATGTGCCCCCGGAAGTCAAAGACCTTGTGGACCAAATTGGAGATTTTATCGAGTTTTGGGGATTTAAGAATGTACAAGGGAGAATCTGGGCCCATCTGTTTCTGAGTGACGAAGCCCTAGATGCTGCCGAGCTGATGAAGAGGCTTGAGATTTCAAAGGCCTTGGTGAGCATCTCAATTAAAGAGATGTTGGAATACGATGTGATTGAAGAGGCCGGCAAAAGTGAGAGGGGTACGACTCTCTATGGACCGAACTACGATCAGGAAAGTGTCATTCTGAATGTGTTAAGAAGGCGAGAAAGGTTGATGTTGAGTCGCATCGCATCAGCTCATCGAGTGTGTAAGAGTTTGAGAGATGCGGAAAAAGTCAGGCTGAACATATCAGAGGCGGGTGTCAGTCGCATGGGAAGCCTGATCGACAAGGGTGAGGCTCTGCTTGAGGCGCTTCTACTGACCTCTGAAAAAGATGAGTCAAAGCCTTGGACTGTTTTCGGGGAGCAAGCGAAGCTTAACAAAGACATAAAATGAGTCGAAGTCTGCTGCTTATTTTAGGTAGCCAGCTCTTTCCTCGTTCCAAGTGGGCGCACAAGAAGCCCGACTTCATCTTTATGGCAGAAGATGAAGAGCTTTGCAGAAGGTACCGTTTTCACAAGCAGAAGATTTTCTTTTTTCTGGCGGCCATGCGTCAGTATGCTAGAGAATTCCCTCCGAAAGAAAAAAATAAGCTGATCTATTTTGATCTCGATCATCCCCTTTTCAGCCGACCTTATGAAGAGAAACTCCTCAAGGTTTGTAGAGAGAAAAAGATTGATAAGCTTTATGCTTTCGAAGTTGAGGATAAGTTTTTTGAGAGATTTTTAATCTCCTTCTGTCGAAAAAACGAGATAAAGGTCGAGTGGATTCAAAGCCCCCAGTTCATTTTCTCTCGAGCCTTTTTTAAGGACTATCTATCAGCCGCCAAAAGACCACTGATGAAGAGCTTTTATGAGGCGGCGAGAAGAGAGACGGGCATTCTGATGACGAAGGGTGGGAAGCCAAAAGGGGGGAAGTTTAGCTATGATCAAGAGAATCGCAAGAAGTTGCCCAAGACCGTAAAGATTCCAGAGCGACCGGAGGCTCAGCTAACAGCAAATGAAATGGACCTACTGAAAAAAGTGCGGAGCCAGTTCTCTGATCACCCGGGAGAGACGGATGACTATGTTTGGGTGCATTCTCGAGAGTCTGCACTGTTTTTGCTGGATGAGTTTGTTCGGCATCGTCTGATTCGATTTGGAGACTTTCAAGACTCGATTACTAGTCGGTCAGATTTTGTTTTCCATTCAGCGTTGAGCCCCTATTTGAACTGCGGTCTTTTGCTTCCCGAGGATCTGCTGGCGGCAGTGTCAAAGTCAGATCAAAAACTGCCCTTAAACTCGGTAGAGGGATTTGTTCGTCAAGTTCTTGGCTGGAGGGAATTTGTCAGGGGAATCTATCAATGCTTTTCAGAGGGGCAAGAGAAAAAAAACTTTTGGAATCATCATGGAAGCTTGAACGGAAAGTGGTATGAGGCAAGGACTGGGCTTTTGCCAGTGGATGACGCGATTAGAAAGGCCTTGAAGTTTTCTTACAATCACCACATTGAACGCTTGATGATCATTTCAAACCTCATGCTGCTGTGTCGCATCCATCCCAAAGAGGTGCATCGTTGGTTTATGGAAATGTATATTGATTCGAGTGATTGGGTGATGGGGCCGAATGTCTATGGCATGGGTCAGTTTAGTGATGGAGGAATCTTTGCGACGAAGCCTTATATCTCTGGATCGAATTACATCTTAAAAATGAGTGATTACAAAAGGGCTGATTGGTGTGATTTATGGGATGCCCTCTACTGGTCTTTTGTGGGAGATAATTTGAACTACTTTCAGAGTCAGTACCGAATGAGCATGATGGCAAAGATGTGGATGAGGATTGAATCCAAGAGAAAAGACCGATTGAAGAAGATGTCTGAAGAATTTATAGCGGGGCTCTCAAGAGACTAAGAAAATGGATTTTTTTATAAGCCTTGTTGCTTTGATGTTTCTCGCGGGCTTCTTTTTTCAGAGGAAGTATAGAAATGCAACCTCTGTCGATCTGCTGTGGTGCGCTTCCATTCTCCTTTTGACAGTCGGACACCTTTATCAACGGTTGGGGGGATGGCTCCCCAGTGGCGAGGGTTTAGGCTTGTATTGGAGACCCCTTCTGATGGTCTCGCTGGTTTGCTTCTGGAGTCTTCGCCTGGGGAGTCTGATTCTTCTTCGCTTGATACGATACAAAGGAGAAGACTCCAGATACCGATTTTATCGGGAGCGTTGGGGAAACAAGGCGGACTATTACTTCGCGCTTCTCTATTGCTTTAACTTCTTGAGCGCGGTCATTCTGGCCTGGGGGATGGCATTCAGCTTTGAGCGTCTAGAGTTCTATTGGACGGATTCTGTTGGCCTTCTCGTTTTTTGTATCGGGCTTTTTGGAGTTTGGCTGTCTGACAAACAATTTTCTGATTTTAAGAAACAGCCTGGAAGTAAACAGCGAGTAATGGATCAGGGACTTTGGAGATATTCTCGACATCCCAACTATTTTTTTGAGTGGGTGCTCTGGTGTTCCTATCCTTTTTTTGCCTATGGTTCTGAGGGCTTTTGGTTGAGTTTCATAGTGCCTCTGCTGATGTGGATTCTTCTCACACGAGTCACTGGCATTCCCCCCTCCGAAGGGCAATCGCTTCGATCGAGGGCCGAGGCCTATCGAGCATATCAACGAGAGACCTCCTCTTTTTTTCCTTGGAGGCCTAGAAAGGATCTCACTTGAAAGCGTTAATTGAACTGGCAGAGAAGGGGCGGATTCCGGACGCTGTGATCAGGTTCGGCATTCGCCTCTTGTTAAGAAAGAGATTGAAATCACTTCGACTTACTCGTGAAGAAGACGGAGAGGATTCTGTTTGGAAGTTTGTGGAGAAAATGAGGGGTCAGCCGATTGCTATTCACACGGATGACGCCAATTCGCAGCACTACGAAGTTCCAGCAGACTTCTTTCGTTTGGTGCTCGGGGGCCGAATGAAATACAGCTCTGCTCTCTGGAATCAAGAGACTAGGAGCCTTGAAGAGGCAGAAGACGAAATGCTAAAGCTTGTCGCCGAGCGGGCTCAGATCGAGAATGGACTGAGAGTTTTGGACCTGGGTTGTGGATGGGGGTCTTTTAGTTTGTGGGCGGCCAAGAGGTATCCTGAATCGGAGTTCATAGCCGTCTCTAACTCAAAGGAGCAAGCGAAGGTCATTCGAGAAGGGGCGAGAGAAATCGGACTAAAGAATCTTGTTGTTGAAACTCAAGATGTGAAGAATCTGTCTCTGACCGAGGAATTCGATCGCGTTGTCAGCATCGAAATGTTTGAGCATATGAGAAATTGGGGCCTTCTTTTGGGGGTTTTAGAGTCTCATTTGAAACCAAATGGAAGTGTATTTATCCATGTTTTCTCTCATCGCGAATCGCCCTACTTCTTCGAGACAGAAGATGACGACGATTGGATGGGCCGTGAGTTCTTTACTGGAGGCATGATGCCCTCATACCAGTTACCGTTTTTCTTAGAGTCCCCTCTAAGCGTTGAAAGATCTTGGATCGTCTCAGGTAATCATTATGCTAAAACCTGTAGAGCTTGGCTGAAGCGACTTGACTCGAATCGAGAGAAAGTGCGTGAGATATTTGAGGGCTGCTACTTGAAACAAGAACGCCTTTGGCTTCAGAGATGGAGAATTTTCTTTATGGCTTGTGAAGAGTTGTTTGCGTTCAATTCCGGTCGGGAGTGGATGGTGTCTCACTATCGGTTTCGAAGAAGATTGGAGATGGAGTCTCAATTTGAGAGGGAAGATCCGCGCATCGCATCGACCCCTTCATAGACGCTGGGGTATTTGAGCTTGATTTGAAGAGTCGAGAGCGTTCTACTGGGATCAACCCGTTTGGATGGGCGTCGTCCTGTTTTTTCTTTGATTTCTCCAATGCCGTATTTCTTTTGCCATTCTAAAATGAGTTCAGACCATCGTTTTGGCTGGCCGTCACTGGCAATCCATCTCTCTGATTTTCCTGACAATCTCGAGGCTTGAATTAGAACGCTTACCAAGTCATCGACATGAATGAGATTCAAAAAATTCTCGCTCCAACCCACGCGACCCGTGACAAGCCAATCAAGGGGGCTTCTATTGGGGCCGTAAATTCCTGCCGCATGCACGACAATGGCTCCCCTCTCTCGAAGAAACTCCTCTGCTTGAACTCTATCTTGGGAGGTGTCCAGCTTAGACTCTTCATTCACCACTTCATCTTTTTCGGTCGTTAGAAAGAATCCTGTACTACTCACAATCACGATAGTCTTTGCTCTAGAGAAAATGAGTTCGCTAAAGTCTTTCAAGTTCTGAGTCTGAGCCGGAAATGTCCAGAAGCAGGTTTCAGAGGGGGGAAGATTTTTCCAGCTTTCCTTGCGGTCATAATCAAATTCAAGGCATTGAGGCCGAGCTTGCCTTCGGGTCGCTTTCGAAGACTCTAAAGCCATCTCGAGACGACTTCCTGTGTATCCCGCTCCTAAAATAAGACTTTCGACTCTGTTCAAAGTTTAAACTTTTCAACTGGTTGAGTCGAGAATCCAGGCAGAGGCGCCAAAGGATCACGATCTCTCTGAAAGGTCGGTTGGCTTTGCATATATAGCGCCAAAAGCTGAGCCAGTGCACTTAAGCTTTTGATGTGAGTTCTCTCATAGCCATGAGAGGCGTCACATCCAAAACACACAAGGGCGGTTCTTAAATCGTTTCCAGCTTCGACGGCTGAGGCCGCATCGCAACGGTAGTATCGAAAAACATCTCGGGCATGAGGAATCTCATTTGCCTCACAAATCTTAATCAGCTTGTGGGTTAAGTGATAATCAAAGGGCCCGGTTGAATCCATCATGGCGATGGTCACGCCTTCTTCAATTGAGTTTTGACCCGGAGCCGGCGTTGAGTTGTCAATACTCACCATCTCCGCCACATCTTGATGGAGTACGGCTGAAGCTCCAGAGCCGACCTCTTCTGAGATCGTGAAAAGCAGATGACAATCTACGGGCAGCTCAATTTTTGATTCAATGATCGATTTTGCGGCAGCCAACAGAAGTGCGACCCCCGCCTTATTGTCGAGATGTCTCGAGTTAATATAACCATTGGGATTGAACTCACTATCTGGGTCAATCGCCACGAAATCTCCGATATGATAACCCAGTCTTTCAAGATCTTCTCGACTGCTAGCCTCTTGATCGGGCCGAAGCTCGATATGATCCCAGCCGACGGGCTGAGTGTCGATTTCTTCATTGAATACATGACCCGAGGCCTTCAGAGGCAAGATCGTCCCGCGACTATTTTCATTGCCGTCTTTGAAAATGGTGGCTTTCGCTCCTTCCGCAAATCGGGCAGACCAATGACCAATAGGTGCAATACTCATTCGCCCATTTTCCTTTAGGCTTCGCACCATCGCCCCTAGAGTGTCGAGATGCGCCACAATCGCTCGGTCGGGGCTGGTCTGCTTTCCCATAATGTCCGCTCGAATGGCCCCTCGCCGAGTGACATCAAAAGGAATCTTCAGATTTCTAAGTTCTTCCCCCACAAAATGGACAATTGAATCTGTATAGCCAGCCGGACTTGGAATCTTCAAAAGATTCTTCAAAAGTTCTACCAAATAGGGTTCGTCAACTTTGATCTTATTCATGCCAACATTTGAACAAATTTTTAGACTTTTGTCTGCGGAAAGAGAAGGTCAATAAATCGTTCTGCCGTGGGTTGGGGTTCATGATTCGCCAATCCGGGCCTTTCGTTTGCTTCCACGATGACATAGTCCGAAGAGTCAACGCTCTCAATCAAAAAATCTAGCCCCACGACGGGAACAAACAGGGCCTTAGCCGCTTTCTCTGCAGCCAGCTTCAAGTCCTTCGAAATCTGGTCTGTGACATCGATCATACTTCCGCCAGTGTGGAGGTTCGCTGTTTTTCGAACTTCCAGCTCTTCAGCCTCGGGCAGAATGTCAGTATAGCTCCAACCGGCCTGTCGCAGGCATCTCTCAGTTTCTTCATCGAGAGGGACTTTGCTTTCTCCGCCCGTGGCCGCAATGGTTCGCCGATTTCTCTTTTCAATGAGCTGCCGTATGCTGTGCGATCCGGTCCCTAGAATGCGGGGGGGGACTCTTAAAGATGCAGCGACCGTCTTGTAATCAATCACCACCACTCGAAGGTCCTGACCCTCTCTAAACTCCTCAACCAAAACTCTTTGTGAAAACTTTCTGGCTTTCTGAATCGCCTCTTTGACTTGTGTGAAGCTTCTCAGGTCTACACTGACGCCCCTGCCCTGTTCAGAGTCTACGGGCTTCACCACGACACGAGAAAACTTCTTCACAAAGTCACGAACCTGCTGATCGGTCTGGACTTCGATTTGATCGGGGACTTGAAGTCCGTGTTCTTGCAAAATTCTATTCGTTAAGCTCTTGTCGGCACAATAAAGGTAAGAGATGGCCGAAGTCATTTCTGTCAACGACTCCTGGCAGTGGATGTGTCTACCGCCGAAGCTGAGCTGAAACAAGGAGCGCTCTGCACTGGAGACTTTTACCACGACCCCTCGTCGTCGTGCTTCCTGCACAATGATCTTTGCGTAGGCGTTCAACTTTTTCTCCTCTTCTTCCATCGGCGCTGTGAAGAGGGGTTCATTGATAGCATTCTTGTGTTTTACGCAGAATACGGGCACTCGTTCAAAGCCAAGCTTTTCATAAAGAGCGATCGCTTGACTGTTATTGTGCATAACGGACAGGTCCATATAAGACCGGCCCCTTGCTTGGTAATGCTCTATAAGATATCTCACTAAGGCTTCACCGATTCCTAAGCAATGCGTGTCTGGATCAACAGCTAGACTCCACAGGCTTGAGCCTCCCTCTGGATCTTTAAAAGCTCTGACATGATCGACTCCGAGAACGCTACCAATGATCTTCTTAGAATGATTCTCTTGGACGACGAGCCAGGTCTTGACCCGTGAACGAAAATCCTCTTTCACAGCCTGAAGGTTTATCGGAACCATCTGGCGCTTTTTGTAGATCTTATTGATGGCCTTGAAATCCGCTGCATTCTTGACTCGGCGGATACTAAAGCCTTTAGGTCTGTTCTTGCTTGGTCGATAATTTTCAAAGCGCATCCGAAAGCTGTGAGAAGGGTCCAAAAAGAGTTCTAAGGGCGCAAGATTTAAAATGACATGAGGGTCTCTAAGATAGAGCGCAATGTTTCGACGACCCTTCGACTCTTTACAAAGACTTTCGGCAAGCTGTTGTTGAGATTCAAAGGTCTGCCCGAACAGAAGTTGTCCCCAGCCACAGTCGATCACGGCATTCTTAAGAAGCTTTGAGGTATAGCTCGCCCGAGGTTTTTTCCAGCTCTGAGAGCTTGTGTAAAGATCGGGTTGCTTGTGTTTTCGAGGGCTTGGCTTTCTCAATGGCTTCTCCTCATAGACCTTTCAGATGGGTGTTCAGCCAAAGTTCCAGCAGGGCGATCTGCCAGAGCTTTGATCCGCGAAGTGGAGTAATATGACTCTCTGGGTTCTGTAAAAGTTTCTGAATATAGGAATCCTTAAAGAGCGCTCGGTTCTGTGTTGAGGGATCATTGAGGATCTCTTTGACGAACTCCAAAGATGCGCCCCTTAAATACTTCAATTGAGGCACTGGAAAGTAGCCCTTCGGACGATCAATCACTTCATTAGGAATGAATTTTCTTGCGACTTCCTTCAAAATGAACTTTCCACCCTCCTTGACTTTATACTCTGCCGGCATTTCACTGGCGAATTCCACAAGTTCATGATCCAAAAAGGGGACCCGAGCCTCCAGGCCCGAGGCCATGGTCATATTGTCTACTCGCTTTACTGGGTCATCGATCAGCATGAGGGTGGTGTCAATGCGAAGCACCCGATCAATGGGGCTTTTAGCACCGGGTTTCTCATAGTGAGCCCTAACAAAGTCGTCCACGATTCCGGTGGCAGCACCCTCAGCCTGAAGACAGTCTTGCAGCTCGGACCGATCACGATCAAAGAAAAGTTCTTGATACCTCTTGAACTGAGCGCCGGGTTCCATCATTGGCGGATACCAGTGGTAACCCGCAAAGACCTCGTCTGCTCCTTGCCCGCTCTGCACGACTTTGACATGTTTTGAGACTTCTCTAGAAAGAAGATAGAAGCCGATATTGTCATGACTCACCATAGGTTCTGACATGGCTTCGATGCAGCCAGGAAGTTGAGAAAGAAGTTTTTCGCCATCAATTTGAATTTTGTGATGTTGAGTTGAAAAGGCCTTCGCAATCACATCAGAGTATCGAAACTCATTTCCTTCTTCCTCTTGTGTCGCTTCAAATCCGATAGAGAAGGTGTTGATGCTGCTTTGCCCAATCTTTGAAAGCAAGCCGACGACCAGGCTGGAGTCTAGGCCTCCAGACAGTAGCACCCCGACAGGCACATCGGCGACAGTTCTTCGCTCTACCGCCCGAGTTAGTTTGTCTTCTAGGCCAAACTTCCAATCGTCAAAGCTCCAATTCTTTTTCTCTGTTGAAGTCTCTGACCGGAGTTCCCAGTAATTTTGGATTCGAACGCTTCCCTTTCGATCGATTTCCATCCAGCTTGCGGGCGGGAGCTTTCGAATGCCTTGTAGTATCGTCCAGGGTGGAGGGACGATCGAATGGAGAGTCATATAAAACTGAAGGGCTTCTGGATCCACTGACCGATCGATTCCCTCATACTCCAAAAGAGCGGTAAGCTGAGATCCAAAGACGAGCCCCCCACTTAACTCCGCATAATAGAGGGGCTTAATGCCAAGGCGATCACGAAACAAAGCCAGCTTTCCGGACTCATGCTGAAGTATTCCGAAAGCAAACATTCCATGAAAGCGCTGAACGCAGTCTTTGCCCCAGGCATGAAAGGCCTTCAAAATGACCTCGGTATCTCCTGAAGAAAAAAATCGATAGCCCTGGCCTTGAAGCTCCTTGCGAAGTTCTTTGTAGTTATAGATGCAGCCGTTAAAGACGATGCTTAGCCCAAGTTCGTTGTCGACCATGGGTTGGTGCGCGTTTTCAGAGAAATCAATGATTTTCAGGCGGCGATGCCCAAGAGCGACAGATGCCCGCTCGACGACTCCCTCTGAGTCTGGACCTCGAGACCGCATTCTTTCAAGAGCTCGAGATAAAGACTGGAGCGAAGGATTTCGGCCATCAAAGCGTATTTCTCCGGCGATTCCACACATCTCGCCCCCTAGCCTAGCCCATCGAACTCGAATGTCTAAGAATTCAGGCTTGGTTTTTCTGCTAAGGCCCTCAGAGCCCAAAAATCAAAGCGCTCAGAAGCAAAATTCCTCTTGCCGACCAAAGGCTGGTGCGAATCCAGTTGCTCAGAATGAGCTTTTTTATGTCACTTGAAGACCAGCCGAGCTCAATCTGACGATGAAGTGGAACTTGAATGAGTGCTGTCGAGAGCCAAATGCCCACAAGCCCAATCAAGTTCATAGTACTCACGGGGCCAATCTGCAGCCAAACCAACAGCAGTCCAGTGACAAGCTCGCAGAGCATGATAGGGGCCACCACCATGCTTGTTCTTCGCATATGAAGTTTATGAAACGAAGTCGCTTGCTCTCGGCTGATTTGCAAGAAGCTGGGGTAGTGGACCATCTGCACGAACCAGATCAATCCGACCATCGTCCAGCAGCTTGCGAAGTGTAGGAGTAAAATCAACTAGCCAGCCTTCTTAATCTTTTCGTAAGCGTCAAGCGCTTGTTTTCTGGCTTCTTGGTGGTCAATGATCGGATCGGCATTGCCGTAAAGCCACGGCTCATGAATTTTCGAGGGCTCCCAGTCCGTATACTCTGGCAACCACTTTTTAATGTACTCTCCCTTCGGATCAAACTTTTTACTTTGAAGAATCGGATTGAATATTCTGAAGTAGGGGGCGGCATCTGGGCCCGTTCCAGCAGCCCATTGCCAACCTAAAGTGTTATTTCCTAAGTTTGCATCGACAAGCGTATCCCAAAACCACTTGGCTCCCTCCAGCCAGTGAATTCTCAGATGCTTCACTAAGAAGGAGGCCACAATCATTCTCACACGATTGTGCATCCACCCCGTCTGCCACAACTCTCTCATTCCGGCATCGATGATCGGGTAGCCTGTTTCTCCCTTCTGCCAGGCGCTCAAGTCAGAGGCAGACTCTTGTGGGGATCTCCAAGGAAAATGATCAAACTCTCCTTTCAGGTTCTCGTTCGGAAGGCTGGGAAAGTGAAACAAGAGGTAGTGAGCAAACTCTCGCCAACCAAGTTCTCTTAGAAAAAGCTCCGGACCCTTTCTCTTTCCCATTGTCTTTTGTATATGACTCCAAAGCCTTCGGGGGCTGATCTCTCCGAAGTGGAGATAGGGCGACAGTCGAGCAGTTCCGCGGACTGCGGGAAAGTCTCTATCTCTTGAATAGTTGCCTATTGCGGACTTCTGAAAATCTTTGAGCTGGCTTCGAGCTCCGTCAATTCCTGGCCTCCAGTTCTCAATGAGCCTCTCTGCCCAAGGGTGAGCGGGTAGCAAGTCTAGGCTCTCTAAGGCTAGGCTCGAAGGAAACAGGCGTGGCCGTGGCAATTCACTCACTCTCGGGCAGGGATCTTGTCGATGCGGATTCTGCAGAAAGGCTCTGAAAAATGGAGTGAAGACCTGATAGGGTTTCTCTTGAGAAGTCTTCAAAAGCTCTGGTGATAGAATGACATCCCCTTGCAATCGCCGACAATGGACCCCCAAGTCAGAGAGCTCCTCGAAGACCTGATCATCAATTTTTCTGTCATTTGGCTCATAGCGTTCGTTCCAAAATACTTTCTCAACCTTTAGCTCTTGGCAAAACTCCTTTAGTACTCGCTTTGCCTCACCTTTTCGAATGATTAATTTTTGATTCAAGGCTTCAAGTTCTTTCGAAAAGGATTTGAGCGAGTGATCTAGCCAGACCTTGGTGGCCGAGCCTGGGGCCCAGTCTGCGTTTGGCCCTTCTTCTAAGACATAAAGACAGATGACGGGAAGCTTGGTCTTGCTTGCAGCGTTGAGGGCCGGATGATCATCTAGTCTCAAATCTCTTCTCAGCCAAACAACGCAAAGGCTCATGCTTTCCCAAAATAGTCATGAATGACCTTTTCACGATACTCAAAAATTTTTTTTACATCTCGATCGACATACCAACCCGCCGCAATTCGCCCAAGCAGCCCAAGCGGCAAGGCGTAGTCGACTTGATCGATCATTCGGGTGCCCCCGTCTTCAGAAATGAATTTATGAAGGTGTACCCACTTTGCATAGGGCCCTTTGAGTTGAGTGTCGACAAAGTGCTGATTTCGCGCCCAGTCTTGAATGCGAGACCGCCACTTCAGGGGAATTCCTCTTACTTTTAGTTGATAGTCAAAGATCGTTCCCTCTTGAATTTTTTCGGTGGACTGAGATAGCACTTTGAAATTTAAGAAGGGGGGCGTGATTTTCTCAAGATTTTTTGCATCGGAAAAAAAACTGAACACCTCTTCAACGGGCTTTGGAATCCAAGTTTCGCTGCGGAATCGCTTCTCGTATCTCATGTTCAAATACATTTAAACACGAGTCTGTCAATAGGGCTAGAAGGCGATTATGCTTTGTAAATATTTGAATTTACTATTCTTTATCAGATTGAGCCGCTTGTATCCTTTGCCGAAGCTGGTTTAGCTCCTCTTGAAGCTCCTGGGGAACTGCCTGGACACCTCGGGAGCCAGTAAAGCTCGCCATCAGCTTCTCTTCGAGGTGGAGATAGCAGAGAGAGGCAACATCGGATTTCGGAAATCGAGTGATACACTCTTTAAGGTAAAAGTCTCCAATGGAATAAATATAGTCTTCTTGAAGGCCCTCTTCAATGGTGGCAAGCCAGTAGAGGATCAAGGGGCTAATGCGTTCTGAAGGTCCGGAGTTCACAAACTCGTAAATCAATCCGGAAGCATAGAGTGCTGAGATCATATGTTCCTCAGAGCTGAGCTGACGGGCGTTCTCCACTGGAAGCAGTTGCCGCAAAAAGCTTTCAAATTCGGCTGTCGACATATTTGCGGTATTCGGACGGCTCCTTCTTTCAAGCGCTTGAAGCTCTTGAAGCCACTTTTTAAACAAGGCCTGAACAGATGTAGGCAGCTTTTGATTCTTCGAAAAACTCTGAATGATCTCTCGAGTTTGCTTTAGGTTGACCTGACTTCTCAGGTTGATGCTGAGTATCCTTTCAAGAGCGCGATCAAGCTCAAAGCGAGGGCTTGCGCTAGAATCGAAACTCATCACAATCTGTCGATACAGAACTTCGGATTCTCGATAGTGTCGTAAGGCGTAGAGGAACTCAGCTTTCTCAAATGCTGAGCCCGCCAATCTTTCATGATCGACTTGCCAGTCACGCCCCTCACCGCTGACCTGAACATGGCACGAGCTGCAGGCGTTAAGGCTCGATAAGAGCATTCTTCGAGAGTAGTTTTTACTGCCCGACTGAAAAGAATTGCGAGCCTCTCGAATGCTCTGTTGCAAATAATCCATTGAAACCTCAAAGCTTGTGCGATCCAGTTGGTGGTACTTATTCAAGTCCTGACTTAAGCGGTAAAGCTCATTGAGATGACGAATAATATTGTCTTGGCTCTCTGGTCGCGAGAAGGCCTCAAGATTTACCATCATCGGTTGCAGGGCCATCACATTGCCCAGAAACTGATACATGATAGGCGTCACTTCTTCTTTTCTGATTTCAGCTTGATCTGAAGCAAAAGAAGCATAGAAGAGAAAGGCCCCACCGATAGAAATAGAAACCAACAGCAACTGAAATCGAATACGCATCTCGCTATGTTAGCAAAAAGACTTTCTGAGCAGAACAGAAAACTGGTCTAAGCTAGTGGTCCAAACGGTAAATTTTTTCAGCACAACACGGAAACAGTTTACCGGTTGGACACTAGACCTGCGTCAAAACCTCGTAGCCGGTGTCTGTGATCAGCACGGTGTGTTCGAACTGAGCTGAGAGGCTTCCGTCTCCGGTCTCATAAACTTTGATGCTGGAGCCAGGAATATCAATTTCTTTGATCGGGGCTTCGGTCTGATTGATCATGGGCTCAATGGTGATGGCGCACCACGGGGCGAGAGGAAAGCCCTTGCCCTTCTTTCCAAAGGAAGGGATGAAGGGCTCTTCGTGAAAATTCCGTCCAATCCCATGCCCTCCCAGCTCTCGAACAACAAAATAACCTTCCTTTTGGGTGAACTTGTCAATTCGGTATCCGATGTCGCCGGTCGTCACTTTCGGCTTCAGAATTTCAATTCCCTTCCACATGGCCTCTTCAGCTACCCGACAGATTTTTTTTACTTCCGGACTCACATTGCCAATCAAAAAGCTTCTGGAGTGGTCACCATGAAAGCCATTTACGATGCATGTGACATCCACATTGATCAAGTCCCCATCCTTCAAGGCGGTGTCGTCGGGCACCCCATGACAAATCACATGGTTGACCGATGTGCAAACGGATCGAGGAAAGCCATGATAGTTGAGGCAGGCAGGAATGGCGGAGTTTCTCAGGATGAAGTCATGGGCTAGATCGTTGATCTCGTTGGTCGTGATGCCCGCCTTTAGATACTTCTCCACGAAGCGAAGAGTTTCAGCGGCCATTCGTCCCGCCTTCTCCATGCTTTTGATGTCTCCTGCTGTCTTTCGGTTCATGGGTCTGTTTACTCCTCAGTCATCATATTCTAACTCGGAATTATCTCAAGCGGACTCCCGTTTTCGGAGAAAGAAAGCGAGCCCGAAAAAGGCCGTTTGGACGAGGATGATGCTCGCCCCACTTGGGAGATCGAGATAATAGGAAAGAAAGATGCCCGATAGACTGGAGCTGACCCCGAATAGAATGCTCCAGAGAGTCATTTGGAAAAAAGTTCGAGAGATCAGTCGGGCACTCGCCCCGGGGATCACTAAAAAGGCGGCCAGAAGAATGATTCCCAGAACCTTCACTGCGACAACGACGCTCAGGGCAATCAGAAAGATGAGAATATAGTCCTCTCGTTGGACGGGTCGGCGGCCAGCCAGGGCGAGCTCTCGGTCGAAGCTTGAGTAAGCCCAAGCGCCCCAAAGTGGAAAGCAAGCCAAACAAAGACCCACAAGCGCGGCACTCATCCAAATATCGGAGGCATCAATCGCAAGAATAGATCCAAAAAGATAAGTCATGGCATCTGCCGAGTACTCTTTACGAAGTGAGAGAAACACAATGCCCAAGGCCATCGAGACGGAGAACAATACGCCTACGACGGCATCAACATGCAAACGAGACTTTTGACGAATCCAGGTGATTCCGAGGGCGACCAGAAGAGTGAAGGGGGTCGCTGCCCACAGAGGGTTGACCCCTAAGAGTAGACCCAGAGCAACCCCTCCAAAGGTGGCATGAGAGAGTCCACTTCCCAAAAAACTCATTCGTCTCTGGACGATGAATACAGAAAAGTAGCTGCAAAGGAAGCCCACCAGAACAGAGCCGACGATGGCGTACTGAATGAATCGATATTGAAGGAGTTCAAGCATGATGGTGTTGAGAGTGACCAAAGGCTCTTTCGAGCTGTTCTTCGCTGAGACCTGAGTCTCGATCACTAAATTGAATCTGACGATGGTTTAAAAGAAGGACATGGCTCGCATGATGGCGAGCCACATCCACATCATGAGTGATCATGATGATATTGCAGGAGTTTCTTTTGCCGTATTCTTCTAAGAGGGAATAAAGGTCAGCCTCTCCGAGAGTGTCAATTCCTGTGGCAGGTTCATCTAAGATGAGAAGTCGTCTGGGTAGAATGAAGGCTCTCGCCAAAAAGACGCGTTGAAGTTCGCCCCCAGACAACTGATGGAGGCTGCGATCTTCTAAGCTTTCGGCGCCGACCATCTTGAGGGCCTCTCTGGCTTTTGCTCGTTGTGCGGATGTCATTCGGGCCGGCCATCGGCCAAGCTCACCACTAATCACGAGTTCGGTCGACAGCCCCGGAAAGCTTCGGTCAAAAGTTTTGATCTGAGGAACATAGCCAACCCATTCAGCCGGCACTTGAGCGGGGCTTTGATCGAAGACTTTTAGGCTGCCCGCCGAGGCTTCAAAAAGTCCCAAGATCAATTTAATCAGCATCGACTTTCCGGCCCCATTGGGTCCCAAGATGCAGAAAAAGCTATGGTCTGGCACGCTGAAGTTCAGGTCTGACAGGATTGGGTTCCGTCCGATCTTTAAACTGAGGTTCTTCGCTTCAATCAGGTTCACTCAGAGAAGCCCAAAACAATTTGGTTTAGATTAAATTGAAAAAGATTTTCGTAAGACTGGATTTCGGGGCTCAGACCGATGGGGTCTAAGACTTTAACCTGAAGGCCTGCTTCTCTCGCAATGGCCTCAACCGCTTGTTGAGACAGTTGTGGCTCACTATAGATAAATCGCAGTTTTCGATCTCTTGCCAATCGAGAGAGGCGGATGACATCTCGGGGGCTGGGCTCTTTTCCGGGTATGGCTTCGACAGACTCCTCACAACGCAATCGAAAGGATCGACAGAAGTAGCCCAGAAAATCATGTGCTGTCATGACAGACCTATTTCGAAAAGCCCTGAGGCGTTCTGAGGCGTCGGCATGAAGAGCGTCAAGTTTCGCTTCGAACTGAGAACTTCTCTTCTTTAACTCGTCACAAGAAGCGGCCCTCACTCGACAAAGCTCTTCGACAATTTTTGGCAGCAAACTTTTTACAGTTTGAGGGTTCATCCAAAAGTGAGGGTCCACCACTCGTTGATGAGAATGTCCGTGATGGTGATGCCCTGAGCCTTCGTTTTCATGACTATGATCATGACCATGATGGTGATGATGGGCTCTTGTCATCAGTCGATCCGATCGACTCAGCCCCTGAATGACATCGATCGCACTAGGACTGAGCCGTTTCATCCAAGGATCTAAATCAGGAGAGACAAAGAGGACGAGGTCCGCATCGGCCAGTCTTCGCCGGTCTCTCGCGCTTGGCTCAAAAGTGTGGGGAGAGCTGCCAGGGCTCGCCACGAGTTGAATTTCAAAATTTTCATCTACGATCTCTTGTAAGATCAGTTGAAGCGGGCGAATCGAAACAGCGACCCTGGTTTTTTCCTCGACAGGTGCCGCCTCTACGGAATAAACACTACTCAGGCTCAGTAAGAAGGGGAAAAAAAACATTGCTCAGAATGGCTAGATCTTTTTACTCAGAATGTCAAAACCGAGAGCCCAAGATCACTTTGACAGCCCCAAGACCCCGCTTTCCTTGCAGTTAGAGTAGAGGCGCTAGGTCAGCTTTACTCGGCTCGTTTCGGAAGACGGGAGCAACTCAGAATTGTCAATAACTACAGTGACTTAAGCCATATTTTTCGAAGTGTTTCTCGCTGTCTAGAACGCTGCCGTCAAATCAGCAATTTCTTTGCCTTGAGCCGTTGTAGGGAAGGCTAGTTTGAGCTAAGGCTCTCTCTTCGTACAAAACTTGAGGACCTTGAGGACGGACGCGCTAGAGGAATGAGACTAGATAGAGCCAGACTGCTTTTTTTCACAAGCCTTCTGCTGATGATGGGCTGTTTTTTTGTTGGTCAGCAAATCTTCGCCCATGATGCGGGGGAGGGTGCGGGGTCATCTCAGTTCAAACAATTCGGCTTAGCTAATCATTTGCTGAGCCCAGAAGCCTGCCACAAAATCCTTTCGGATCTCATAGATAGGCACCCACATTCTTCGCTAGCCAGTTTGAGTGACAGGCAACGCGAACTCATTACCAAGGTAGTGATGCCCGTCGTGGGCAGGCGCCTGATCATGAGTGGTCTAGAAACTCCTCGACCATGTCGCGTCGAGGAGAATTGTGTTGTTTTCACGAACTTTGGTGACTTGTCGAAAGATGTGAGATTTCTTTTTGTGCCGGGGTATGCTTTGCCAGAGATTTCTTCTTCCCCTCACGAGATTACCCTCAAAATTTACGAAGACTATGACTTTCTCTATGATGATGTTCGAATGTCTAATCTGATTCGGAGGCTTTTTGAGGGGCACAATCTGCACCCTCATTTGTACTCGAGTCGAGCGGTTAAAGAGCGCGGTCAATTGGGTGAACCGGATTTTATTCTCAAAGGCGTTCAAGTAGAAGCCGATAAGGCCGTTCAGGGTCAGCTTGATCGCTTTGCTCAAGTGGCAGCAACCGAGAGCGGGTCTTTCAATCGCTTTTTGTTTGTAGCACCCACGGGGACAGGCAAGACAGAAGTTTTGAAGCGGGTTTTGATGCGACGCTTGTTAGAAGCGGATCGCAGACTTCATTTGGTGCTTGCCGATCAGAATAGTCTCGTCGCACAACTTCAGGCTGATGCTGAAGATCTGAAGCGCTCTTTGCAGGGCCGAAATGAGGCGGGTGGAGAATTCAAGATTCTTCGTTGGGGAGATGAGTACGGCCGACAGAGCATCGAAGAGCTTCTCGAGCTCGTGGAGGCTTCGGATGTGCCGATCATTTTGCTGACGACGACTCAGAGTTTTAAAGCATCGATGCTCGGCGATCCTGAACAAGTGGAATCACGAACGAGTCTCATGGCGGGGGCTCTGGCGACACTTGTGTATGATGAGGCTCATCACGCCGGTGCGGAGGGAATCGTTCCCGTTCTTCAAGATCTCGTTTCTCAGAGTAATAACAGGATGTTTTTCTACGGCACAACGGCAACTCCTCTTCATCGAGAAACCGACATTGCAGATCTCTTTGGAAACCAAGCATTTTGGGCCTACGAAGACCGAGCTGAAGACTTTCTCAAGGATGGAAGCGATGGATTGTTTCGTTCGGTAGATAGTGTGGTCTCACAACTTGCGTCTGCTATTAAGGCGGGTGATCTGAGTTCTTTTGATCGCGTTCACCTTCTAAGAGCAACGAGCTTTCTTCGTAACACTGAATCGGAGACTGAATTCTTTGTTGCCCTAGGTTCGGCAATCGGCGCTGAGAGGGGGCGACATCAAATCAATCCTCTCTATCGACAAAGAGTAGCTCGGGGTCTTCGTCCCCTGTTTCACAAGCATAGCCGCGGCTTTGTGGCGGCGGCTAACATTAACGAGGCCGAAGCCATGACCGAGGAGCTTCGGGCGGTGGTGCCTGAACGAAGATTTGAGGTTCTTCATTCTCAGCTACAGAACGCAGACCTCATTCTCTCAGACTTTAGGCAGGGAAAAATTGACTTCTTGGTCGTCGTTGGGATGTTGGACGAGGGAGTCAATATTCCGGACATGACTTTGTATGTCGACCTCAATCGTAATATTGCTCCCCGTCAGTTTTTACAGCGCTTGGGTCGAGTTTTGCGACTCTATGAGGGCAAAGAGGGGGTCGAAGTCGTGTCCTTCATGGAAATTGACGAGCGGCGGTTGCGAGATATGATCTTGGTGGCGAGCCAGCTTCTTAACCCTGACCACCGTCGAGTTTTTGAACACGAGAATGAGTTTGAGACTGTAGCCGGTGGATATCCGTCCGTGGCTGCCTCTGCTGATGATGCTGGAACTGAGGCTGAGATGGACCCCTTCTTGAGCGCCTTAGATCAGCTTCCTTTGACAGAGGCTGAGTATCGAGCTTGGCTGGAAAAATTTGAAAAGGAGCTTCAACTGTTCTGGGGCTCAGATGCCAAGACTTCGCCTATAGGGGTGGCGCGCGAGCTAAACACCTTTGCACTGAATATTTCACTGGAGGAAGGCCGAGTGAGAGCCCCAAGAGGTCGAGACTCCGAGGGCAGGCTTCGGCGCCAGGTGCGGCAGTATATGGAAGAAGAAGCCTTTCTTAGTGAACTAAACGCAGCAGGTAGAGCCGCCCTGAAGCTGATTCAGGATAGAGGAAGAGGAGGGGTAGGGGTAGCACTCCTTGCCAATCAGTATATTGAGGAGCTTTTGGAGGCAGGCGATCCGATTATTCTCCCTCCCCGCAGTAGACTGCCGAGTGCGCTAAGAAATCAGATTGCTTTAAAGTACAAGGAATCGAGGTTTCTAGAGAATGCTTCTGAGGACTTGCTGTTGTTGCTTCAGGAAGAGGGCTATCTCGATGGGGCTGGTAAACCTATGGACAGCTTGGCCCTTGCTGAAGCCAGAAGCTTCAATAGATTGATTCAACGAGTAAATCCAGAGATTGCTTACTCGGCGATATCTGAGTTTTTTAGGGAGAGTGCAGCAGCTTCAAGGAGTTCAATCACGGCCGTGTTGGCTGATGTTGAATTCAAAAGCCATTTGAACGACAATGCCTTACAAGCCCTAAAGTCCTTCCGTAATAGTCAGAAGCTTTCAGACAGGACCGTGGATGGTTTTATCTTGTGGCTGTCAGTTACGCTTCAACGAGAACCGAATATTGAAATGTCTGAGCTGGCATCTAGATATCGAAATACTGAAGTGTACCGCTATGTCGAACATCTGCGCCTAAAGTATGCCTACCCTGGTTCTGGTGGTGTTTACGATCAACTTTTGGAGATTTTGGGGGAGGATTTCATGGACAGCTTCTACGAAGCTCTTTGGCAGATTGGGGCTTTCGCCTCAGACTGGAATCGATATGCTAAAAATCACCCGATTGAAAGACTTCCGTTTATCAGGCTACCGGACAAGCACAATTACTTTTTGGTGACTCGCATAAAGAAGCGCTTCATACTTTCACGAGAGGAGCTGGCGACTCTTTCGCCGGATGCCAAGCTTTACTACGAGCTGTCGATACTGGAGGCCGATACGGTGAGTGATCCGGTAACGCGGATAAGAAGGTATATGGAGACTCTTGAAAAACACGGCCACCCGCCAGCCTTTCCAGGTTCGGCTTCACTGATTACAAGTTATCAAGCTATTCGGTCCAATAAGAATGACGAGCTTGAGAGTCTGCCGCAGTTTGAGGCCTTTGATGCTCAGGTTAGGGAGGCTAAAAGGGCCTATGACCAAGATCTTGCTAAGAGGCGCGAGGAAGCGAAGAGAAGGGAACAAGAGGCAGAGCTTAGGCGTCAAGAGAGAGAACGATTGGAGAGAATCAACAATTTTTCGGAAGAACAAATTGTTTTGACCGAACAACAAAAGCAGGAGCTGAGAACATTGGTTCGAACCCAGCCACGAAGGTTTCAGGAAGTATTTGAGACAAAGGGCCTTTTCCGTGCTGAAGGGATTGATGAGCTTCTTATCGAAATGATGTCCTACGCCCCCGGGCCTGTGGGAGCGCTTTTGGAGCAGCAATATGCATTGGAGTATTTTTCTGCGGGCCCTCAGGAAGCTCGATGGAAGGCGCTGTTGGAGAAGCTTATAAAGATCGATCCCGATTCCCAAGAATTCTTGGGCGACGAAGCAAGAGATATCTTGGGGCTTTAAGCCGGATTCATGGTCTGCTTAACGGCTAGCAAACTCAACAGCTTCGAACTTCCGGTGAACCGAGCCCGGTTGACAGGGCTCCAAGATAGGCTAAAAGGCGGCGGTGCAAAATTTCTTAAGAAGATTCTCATTTTGCTCGATCGCCCTCTTGTCCAATTCAGTTTGTGCTTCGACCTACTGTTTGGATGCCATCATTGCGGGCTCTGGGATGAATTCGCCCTCCCAAAGACTGTGGAACCTGAAAAACTCTGAATACATGAGGTTGTTTGGCGCAGCCCGTTTGATTGAGCCGGCAGA
Source organism: Bradymonadales bacterium (assembly GCA_007693605.1). Lineage (GTDB taxonomy): Bacteria > Bdellovibrionota > UBA2394 > UBA2394 > UBA2394 > REDG01. The sequence continues at coordinate 89,132 of REDG01000024.1, read as the reverse complement.
TCTAGTGGGCCGAACATTCTTGGGAGAAGTTCTGAAAGTTAATTTTTCGGTGATTGGGTCTAGGGCTTTGATTGCGAATGTCGGATGGTTCGGCGACTTAGTGAAGTTTCCGATTCCAAGACGGAATCGCTTCTTTGAGATGCGATTTGATTCGGATTCTCACTCAGGAATCAACTACTGGCCCGCACGGGGCGAGATTCTGCCTTTTCAGATGTATGAAGATTCCGATAGAGCCAGCCTGGTCGTAGATTATTCGGTACCGGCCAATCTTCCTGTTTTACAGAGACCCTATTTAGACGAGATAAGGAGAACGCCGGACGGAACTCTCATTGGAAAGTTCTACTACAGAGTGGCGGGCATTCCCGTCTTGTTTCTCTGGTTCTCACTTGTTGAAATAGTTTAGCCCAGATAGGTGTCAGAAGAATCCACTGAGGTAAAAGCCCTCATGTTGAGAAGCTTCTTCTGCCGAACGAACGAAAAATTCATTCAGCGCATTCAGATTTGTCTCTCCCATCGTTGTCGCCCATTATTGTGCTGCCGACAAAGCAGCCGAAGATTCGCCTCGCTTGACTCTCCCCCTCTCGAAAACTCCAAAATATGATCCCACTCCAGCCCAAAAGTCGAACCACACGACCTACCCGATCCCGGCTCCACAAAAACACAAGCCCCGCCATCCCTCTCCCACACCTCAGCTCGAACAGCCGTTGGAATGTGCCGACTTCGGTTGTTTTTGGGCTGAATCTTTACTTCTTTCCTTTCCTCGGGAGAAACAGCTTCCGTAGCGGTAGCAACTTCCATCAAAGTAGCCCTTCTTTTGCGATGTCTTTCCCGATCTTGAAATTCAACGCCCCCAGTCTCTTCCGCTCCCAAAGGCTTCGCTTTTACTTCCACTGCGGCATCTGCCCCCGGTAAACTCTCGGCTTCTCTCAAAGCCCTTCCCTCGGGCCCTGCTTGAGACCCATCTTTTGTCGTATTTCTAGACTTAGCCCCCTTCTTCTTCCCCCTCACGCCCAGCTTCCTCTTCTCCACTTCTTGAAGAGCTAACTTCAGGGCAATCTTCAGGGCCTTCTCTCGACTCGCCCAAGGGTTCTGATGAGCCGTTAGGCCCATGAATTTCTCTAGAAGCTCCTTAGTCTCTTCATGGGAGTGTCGCTAAAGGTCCATCTGCTTTGTCGGCTGCGTCGCTGCGCTTCTCGAGTGGCATCATAACCACACTGCGATGCTCGCTCCTTGCCTTCTCGCATCTGGACCTTCATCACCACTCCCAAATCGAGAGTTTGGGGGCAGTCCCTTTGGGTGGTGTTTTCTACGCGAGACAGCAACTGCATTTTTTCATGACAGCTCTGGGGCGGGAGAGACCGAAGGGCCTTAGAGACTTGGCTTAAGTGAGAAAGAGAAAGACTTCCCTTTTGGAGCTTCGATTTCACCTCTGTCTTCTGAGCCCTTGGGAAATTCTTAATCAGCCGCATGCTCTCGATTCTTCTCTGTGCCGCTCCGGCGGAATACTTCAAGACTTCGGTGCAAAACAGAAAAAGAGAAGAGTAGCCCTTGGCGAGATAGAGCTTTCGCCTTTCGATTTCTTCAAGGGCCTCGATCACGGCAGCATAGATTTTTCTCTCAGAGGCTGCGAGCTTTTGAGTATAAGAAAGAAGGTCGTCGGAGTGGAGTTTCTGAAGATTGGATGTCTCTGGCACGGTCAGTATCTGATTGGGGTTGTCTTGGCAGTTCATGCTTTTCATAGGCTTGAGCATAACATGGACTTTCTTGACTGGAGTATGTTCGCTCTATAAGACGCATTGCCATGCATTTAAATTTTTTCATTCCAGACTAAGGCTGAGCTTTCAGGACGAAAGACAGAGCCATTAAAGTTAGTATTCTGAATTGATTTGCGAGATCAAAAAAAGTGCTCAGAAAATCCTGTCAACAAAAATTTTGCCCAAGATGTCGGTTGCACAGATATTTTTTTACAGTTCAAACAGTTTCACCTCCGCCTAAAAAACAAAATGAGTCCCTTAAAAACTCATTTTGTTTTCTATGAAATACAGCCGCACCGACATCTCATTTGTCAAAAAAATCACTTCCGCTGCGGTAATCAGTTTCAGGCCTCAATGCAATAGGTGGGCCCGTCCCCCAGAAAGTAAAAATAAGTCCCCTAAAAACTTCTTTTGATTTTTTGGGGAGGAATGAGGGAGTGGCAGTTGAGAAAATTAAACAATTTACCGGTTGGACCACTAGTCTGGCACTTCCGTCTCCCGACCCCGGCGGAAAAAAGTTCGATCGAGTCCCTAAAAACTGCAGACTTCGAGGGGGGCTGTGGTTTTTGACTTCGTGCATTGGATAAATCATTGAAATCACAGCTTTTTTTGGAGGGCCTCTCGTGGGATTCTGGTACGACTCTTGCTCTATTTTGGCCTGAGAGGAATTTTAGAAATGTTTCGAGTGATGACACTGATTCTTGGTGGTTTCTTGGTGGGCTTTGGGAGCACGCCTCTGGTGGCGGAGACCGGGTCTTCCAGGTCGGACTTTCAACTGTCGGAGCCCCTTCAGAGCCGGGCCGAATTCTTCAGCTCACGGGATCGTCGTTTGGTTTTCCGGCTCTTCACTGAAGTGGATATCGATTCTTTGCGGCGGCAACAATCGGGCGACGGAGATGGCGCCTATAGTGTCGAGCTTGTGGTGGGTTCTAATGGGGCCATCGAAGAGTTTGCCATTAACCGATTTAATCAGACTAGCGTCTTTCAGGTAGACCTTGAGTCGGAGCGCTTGCGATTTCTAAGGCTCAGAGATGCGAGTTCTGTTTTCCGAGACCTGGGTTTGATTTCTGATTCGATCGATACAACGGCTGACTTTGTTTTTGAATATGTGACAAGGCCTGATGACGAGAGGATTCGAATGCGAAACCTGCAAGTTCTTCATGCCATCCGGATCTTTGAGCCCCTCATAGCAGAACTTCGTCGGAAGATTGACTCAGCGCGGGCAGAGTCGGGGGTGGCAGATGACACCCGAAAGGCCCAGCGAAGGGCGGCCCAAATTGATCATCTCAAGTTCCTCGAAGATCTGAACCAAGATGTTGAGTCTCGAGCCGATCAAGACACCGAAGCCCCCGTAAACACGGCAGATTCCGAAAAAAACCGACAGCTTTAGAAGATAGTCAATCGCCTCAAATTTGTTTAGCCTCAGAGGCGAATGAACGAGTGGAACTCTGAAGTTGACACGAGTTCTCCAGAATTTCAATCGAATCTGGAGCACCACAAAAGCTTATCTTCCGAGCTGAAGTCCCTTGTTGAAAGAGCGGCTCAAGGCGGGGGCGAGGAAAAGCGGAAGAAACATGAGGCTCGCTCGAAGCTTTTTGTAAGAGATCGAATTCGTCGCCTGTTAGATCCGGGCTCTCCCTTTCTAGAGCTTTCTCCATTGGCGGCTCACGAACTCTATGAATCAGCCGCTCCGGCAGGGGGAATTGTCACTGGAATTGGTCGAGTGTCCGGTATCGAAGTGATGATCATTGCAAACGATGCGACGGTAAAGGGGGGCACCTACTTCCCCATGACGGTCAAAAAGCATCTTCGGGCTCAAGAAATCGCTCTAGAGAATAATCTTCCTTGCATTGCCTTGGTCGATTCGGGTGGAGCCTATTTGCCATTGCAGGCGGAAGTCTTTCCTGATCGAGACCACTTCGGACGAATCTTTTATTATCAAGCACAGATGTCGGCGAAGGGCATTCCTCAACTCGCGGTGGTGTTGGGAAGTTGTACAGCGGGGGGGGCTTATGTTCCGGCCATGAGCGATGAAGTCATTATGGTGAAGAACCAGTCGACCATTTTTCTTGGGGGGCCTCCACTTGTGAAAGCCGCCACAGGAGAAGAGATTGACGCTGAAAGCCTTGGGGGTGCAGATGTGCATTGTCGAAAGAGTGGGGTTTCGGATTATATGGCGGGCAGTGATGAAGAGGCCATTGATCTAGCACGAAGATTGGTTAGCCAGTTTAACCGCCGGAAGAGGTTGCCAGTAGTCGCGCACAAACCTAGAGATCCCGTCTACTCAGCTGAAGAGATTTTAGGAATCTTACCCAAAGATCTGAGACAGCCATTTGATGTGCGAGAGATTTTGGCTCGATTGGTGGATGGATCAGAGTTTGAGGAGTTCAAAGAACTCTACGGGAGTTCTTTGGTCTGCGCATTTTCCCGGCTTCATGGCTATCCTGTCGGGATCTTGGCGAATAACGGAATTCTGTTTTCCGAGTCGGCCCTTAAGGGGGCTCATTTTATTGAACTCTGTTGCCAGAGAAAAATTCCGCTTCTCTTCTTTCAGAACATTACGGGCTTTATGGTGGGCTCTTCCTATGAGGCGGGCGGCATTGCCAAAGATGGAGCCAAACTCGTGGCGGCTGTTTCGGCAGCTCAGGTGCCAAAGATCACGGTGGTGATCGGGGGCTCGTTCGGTGCGGGAAACTATGGGATGTGTGGAAGGGCCTATCAGCCACGCTTTCTTTTTACGTGGCCAAACTCAAAAATTTCAGTGATGGGAGGGGAGCAGGCTGCCCATGTTTTATGGGAAGTAAAAAACCAGTCAGATAAAACAGAGGAAGAGAAGTTTAAGTCAGAAATTCGTAAGAAATATGATCATGAGGGAAGCGCCTACTACTCGACTGCCAGACTTTGGGATGATGGAGTGATTTCTCCCGTCTCGACGAGAGAAATTTTGGGGCTGGCCTTGTCGGCGAGTTTAAATTCTGAAATTTCAGAGACTCGTTTTGGTGTATTTCGAATGTAGAAGTTGAGTGTGTCAATATGTATCAGACCATCCAGATTGAAGACCGAGAACTTGTTCGACATATTGTTCTGAACCGTCCTGAGTTTAAGAACGCCATGAATGAGGTGATGATTCAAGAGTTGGCGGATTGTTTTAAGAAGCTGCCTCAAACTGTCAGAGTTGTTGTCCTCAAGGGAAGTGGAGACTTTTATTGTGCGGGGGGAGACCTCAACTGGATGAAGAGCTCGGTAGAGAAATCTGTGGAAGAAAACAGAGAGGATGCCCTGAAGTTAGGAAAGATGCTTCGCTTTGTGAACGAGTGCCCGATTCCCGTGATGAGCATTGTAAAGGGAGGGGCCTTTGGGGGCGGCGTCGGTTTGGTGGCAGCGAGCGATATCGTAATTGCAGATGAGAGAGCGAAGTTCTCTTTGTCAGAAGTGAAGTTGGGTTTGATCCCGGCCACCATCGGGCCCATCGTGATGAGAAAAATTGGAATTTCTCAGGCTCGCAGACTTTATCTGACTGGCCTAAGGTTCACTTCTCAAGAAGCCAAAGCGATGGGCTTGGTTCACGAAAGTGTACCCGCCTCGTCGATCTTAAGTGTGACAAACGAATACCTTCGTGAGTTTGAGTCTTCAGGACCAGAGGCAGTGAGAACGGCTAAGTCTTTGATTTTCAGGCTACAGTCAGGCTCTCTTTGGAACGAAGATATTTCTGAGTCGACCTCAGAGCTGCTTTCGAAAGTTCGTGTGGGGGATGAGGCTCAAGAGGGGATTTCAGCTTTTCTTGAGAAGCGACAGGCGAAGTGGAGACATAAGCTTCTTCCATGAGACTCTTGGTTGCCAACCGAGCTGAAATTGCGTCTAGAGTTTTAAGGACGGCAAAGAGGCTCAGAATTCCGACTCTTGTGGTTTACCATCCGATCGATTCAGATTTGCCTTTTGTTCGAGAGGCAGACCAGGCGATTTGTCTTGAAGCAGAGCCCCCTCGCGGGGCTTATCTGGATGGGGCGCGACTCATACAGATTGCAAAAAACGAGGCTTGTACGCATTTGCATCCCGGCTATGGGTTTCTCTCTGAAAACGCGGCTTTTGTAGAGAGTTTGGAGCATGCTGGGCTGGGTTTTGTCGGGCCAAGAGCGGATTCTATTTTGGCTTTGGGGGATAAGCAGAAGTCAAAAGAGCTCCTTCGACAACTTCAGATTCCACTGGTTGAGAGCTTCGAGCTTTCTGAGGCGAAGCAAGCTGATTTTGAGCGCGCGGCAAATCAAATCGGATATCCGGTATTGATCAAGCCGGCGGCGGGTGGCGGTGGCAAGGGCATGATTCGCGTTGACCGACCTGAAGATCTTTGGGAAGCGGTTCAGTCATCGAGACGGGTGGCGCAAGCAAGCTTTCAAGACGATCGAGTTCTCTTAGAGAAGTATGTCGAATCGGCCCGTCATATTGAAGTGCAGGTTTTTGGAGATGGGGAAGGTAAGATTCTTGCTTTGGGGGAGAGAGAATGTTCGCTGCAGAGACGACATCAGAAGCTTGTTGAAGAGAGTCCGTGTCGGTTTCTCTCTCCTGAAGTCAGACTTCGTCTGATGCGAGAGTCAGAGAAGCTAGCGACTCATTTGAAGTATCGTTCCGCAGGCACCTTGGAGTGGTTGTGGGACGGCTCCGATCAGATCTATTTCTTGGAAATGAACACGCGCTTGCAAGTCGAGCATCCGGTGACCGAAGAGACATTTGGAATAGACTTGGTGGAGTGGCAGCTGAAGCTTGCTCTGCATCAAGAGTTCCCGGAGAGGGTCCCTGAACAAAAGAATCACAGTATTGAGGTTCGTCTTTGCGCTGAGGATCCAGCCCAAGAATTTCTTCCGTCTGGGGGGAAGATTTATCGACTTGATCTGCCAGAGGAGGTTCGCGCCGATTTTGGCTACCGAACGGGAAACATAGTGAGTTCCGAGTTTGATTCCCTGTTGGGCAAATTGATTTCTGTTGGAGAGACCAGAAAAGAAGCCACAGAGATTTTACTGAGAGCCTTAGAGGGCTTGGTTTGTGTGGGGCCAAAAACGAATCGAGCCTATTTGATCCAGATCTTAAAGAGTAATGCTTTTGAGCGGGGTGAGATTTCCACCCAGTTTTTATCTGCCTTTCCCGCCCAGTTTGATTATCTGGAGGCAATTCGGTGGATCAGGCAATTGGGTGCAACCGGGCCCGGCCAGAATGTCACAGACCCAGACGCAGAGACGGAGGATTTGGATCTTTACTCTCCCTGGGGCGGATGCGGTCAGAACAATCAGGAGGCTGATTGGTGGGCCGATTTTGACGGACGACGCTACTTCTTTCCAAGCTTTGCCGATTGGTCAGAGGAGATTGGGCCCGCTAAGGCTGTAGCCGAAACAGAAAGTTCTTCAGACCAAACGGAGTCGGAGATTCGTAGTCCCATGCCTTCGAAGATTTTGAAAATCAGCTGCTCTGAGGGCGAAGTGGTTTCGAAGGGGCGGCCCCTGATAAGCCTAGAAGCAATGAAGATGGAGCATCAGATTCGTGCGAAACGCGATTGTGTTGTGAAGCGAATATTTGTGAGCGAGGGACAGCAAGTTTTGCCGGAGTCTGTCTTGCTAGAACTGGGAGATCTCGATGGAGAAGATTAAGTTCGTCGAAGTGGGGCCTCGAGATGGCCTCCAGAATCAAACGGAGTCATTTAGTCTAGACTTTCGAATCGAATTGATTGAACGGCTTGTCAATTGCGGGGTTGAGAGTTTAGAAGCCGGGAGTTTTGTTTCACCAAAGGCGATTCCTCAAATGCAGGACTCTGAGAAAGTATTCGAGGCTTTGAAGTCTAAGGCCGTTGATCTTAGTTTTTTAGTCCCAAACAGAAAGGGTTTTGATCGCGCAGTGACGGCGGGAGTTCGGTCGATCGCTCTGTTTACCGCCACGAGTGAAGCCTTTGTTCAGAAGAACATTAGGATGAGTATTGATGACTCTATGAGAGTCTTCGAAGAGATTTCTCGAGAGGCGAAAGATCGCAAGATGAGGATTCGGGGTTATTTGTCCACCGTCTTTGGTTGTCCCTATGAGGGTAGACAGTCTGTGACATCAGCGATCGAACTAACGAAGAGGCTCTTTCAGATGGGCTGTGATGAGGTTTCGCTGGGGGATACCATCGGGGTGGCCCACCCTCGTCAAGTTCGAGAGTTCTGGAAAGACTTTAGGTCCGAGCTTTCGGTTAAGAATGTGGCGGCTCACTTTCACGATACAAGAGGTGCGGCACTTGCAAATATCTTAGCCACCTTGGAGTCTGAAGTTCGCATATTTGATGGCTCGGTTGGTGGCTTAGGGGGCTGTCCGTATGCAGCCGGGGCCTCTGGAAATGTCGCAAGTGAAGAGGTGATCTGGCTTTTAGAAGGCCTGGGGTTTGAAACAGGGATTTCTTTAGAAGAGCTTTTAACGACGGCGGCTTGGCTAGAGACTCATTTAAAAAATCCTTTGAAATCAAAGCTTTACCGATCGGCCCCAAAACATCTTTACTATCATAAGGTCTAAGGTAAGGAAAACTGAATGAAAGTAAGAGGAAATAAATACTATGGCAGATGAACAACGAAATTATGGAAACCGGAATCGAAATCGGTATCAAAGAAATCGATCTGGGCATTCACCGCGTGGTGGTCGGGGTCAAAGGCCCCTTTTGACAAGTGCAATCAATGGCGGGGGCCTATCCTTGATCGCTCTCGTTTTCGCATCCACTTCTGTGATGGAAAGACTGCAGGTCGTGCAGTCTTGGTTGGCCTTGGCCACCATCTTGTTTTGTCTTTCCGCTCTGGTTTCGTATGTGGCGCAGAGGGTTAGTCCGAAATGGGTGGAACGAATGTCTGATGTCTTCTTTCTGGTCGGGACAATTGTTCTGATTTCGGTGGCTTGGAACCTGGGCTCCTTCATTGCTCAATAAATGGGGACGGCCTTTCTATTTGACCTTGATGGGACACTGGCGGATTCTCGCCAGTGTCTTTTAAATTCCTTAGACCATGCTCTCGATAAAATCGGCTACGGCGACTTAGCTTATGATCCTTTGAAAGCGACCCAGCAAGATCTTGCAACCACTCTTCGCTCTAACCTAGCAAAGCACGGGATTGTGCCCACTGAAACTCTTACAAAGGAGTTCATCGAATACTTTAGAGATTTTCATGAACGAGAAGGAGAGTCTTGTGTCGAACTCTATCCGGGGGTGCCTGAGAGCTTGGAGTTTTTAAAGGGATTCTTCAGCCTCGGCGTTGCCACCACTAAAGACAGTCCGCAGGCGAACCGAGTTCTGAAAAAACTAAAGATTCATCATTTTTTTGATCATGTTCAGGGCACCGATCCTGGAATGCAATACAAGCCTTCGCCTGAAATCCTGCTGAGATCGCTAGAGATTTTGAGTCGAGAACCTAAACGAAGTGTTTATATCGGCGATAGTGTTCACGACATCGAAGCGGCGCGTGCTGGGGGTCTCAAGGCAGTGGCTGCGGTTTACGGATTCGGTGGGAAAGAACACTTTCGGAGTGCTACACCCGATTGGATGCTTTCTCGGCCGGACGAGCTGATTCTAGTAAAGGACGAGATTCTCAAAAAGCTTCCAGGTCTTTGAGACTGTTTCTGATGTGCTCCATCTTGAAACCCCGACGCCACAAACGGGCCTCAACTTTCTGTGTATCCAGACTGCTGTTTCGCTCCAGAAAGTTTTTGATTTGCTGTTCAGGGCTCAGATCAAGCTGATCGTAGACTTCCATTAATAGGCTTTGGGGTAGCTGAAGCCCCCTCTCTTTCAGATACAGTTCGATATAGCTTGGGCCGTAGTTCTTGAGAATCAAGGATCGCACTTTCTCTCGAAGATATCGAGTCTCAGAAAGACTGCCCTCTTCTTCAAGAGCGTTCAGACTTTCTGCAATCACGGCCTTTGAAAAACGCCGTTGAGAAAGCTTTCGAGCCAATTCCCACTTTGAGTGTTCTCGAATACTCAAGAGATTTCGGGCGGCCCGCAGACAGTCCTCTACAGTTTCAGGCTGCATCCGGACAGAGCTCCCTAAACGGACAGTAGCCACACTTCATCTTCTCCGGCCGCGGACCGAAGTCTTGAGCTTTTATCTGCTCAGCCAATTGAAGAATTCTTTCTTTCGTTTTTTTCAAGTCAGAGTCAGAGCGTTCCGTATGCAACTTCTGGTTTGAGTAGATATAATGAAAGGCAAAATCTTTTACTTCCCAATTGAAACATTCTTTAGCTGCGAGAGCGTAGATCGAAAACTGAAGAGAGGACTTAGCGGCTCTCTCTGCCGCCTTGTCTCCGTCTTCCTTTCCTTTTCCGGTCTTATAGTCGATGACACGATATCCGCCTTCCGTTTCGTCCACGCGATCAATTTTCCCCTTAAGCAAATGCTCTCCGACCATCAAATCAAATTGCTTCTCGACGGCGACCACTTTTGGTTTCAATTCCACTTCTGATTTGAGATAAGTTTCAATTCCAGTTTTTCCGAGCTGTCGATCTCGCTCTGTCAAAACTGCCGTTCTTTTGAGGCGCTCATCAAACTTTTTATCAAAGTCTTCAAGGCATGAGTCGATGCTCTCTGTCCTGTCTTTGTCAAAAAATTTCTCTAAGCACTGATGTACAATAGAGCCGACCAAAAGCGCCGACGACTCTGGTTCTGGCAGTTTCGCTTCAAACTTGAACCAATACTGTTGCGGACACTTCTCGTAGCAATCAAGTTGCGTGAACGAAAGCCTTAGCCCACCCTCTACAGGCCGTCTCTTTTCTGCCGCCCGTTGTCGCGAGAACGGGGGTCGAGTCAGCTGTTGAAGCCATTGAGATTCGTCAAACTCTGGCAACTCAATGCATCTGGCTACTTTCGGGTTCTTCAAAGAATCAGCAATATCCTTGGTTAGGAAAACGCTCGGCTTCGTAGACTTCTTCGATACGCTACAAAGAGTGAGCTTCTCTTTGGCTCGTGTCATCCCGACATACAAGAGGCGCCGCTCCTCTTGTTCGTGGGCTTTCTTGCTTTCCGTTTTTTCTCGGCTGAGTTCTTGCGGGAGCTCCCATTTGAGTCCCTGACGCTGTTTCGGAAATCGTCTGCCGACGAGAGAGACGATGAACACATGGTCAAACTCAAGCCCCTTACTGGCATGAACGCTTAGAGCTCGAACCGCTTCTGGTAAGGCCATTTCAATTTGATCCTCATCCTGAAGTTGAATCTCTCGCTTAGAAATCGCTTCAAGAAGGGGGAAGGTGGTGGCAAGGCTTTGATCTGATTGAACAAGCTCCCAAGCCTTGAGCTGGTTTACAAAATTGGCAATCTTTCGGATCTCGCTAGGGGAATCCTTTAGAAGCTCTTTGAGAAAGGGGAACTCATAAAAGAAAGTCATCAGAAGGTGGCTCGCAGAATCTCGATAAGAGCGGGTACTAAGATTTCGAATGGCGTTGTAGAAAGTGTTGAGCCTTTGCTGATGTTCTGTCGTGAGGAAGCTTTCTGAAATCTCCGAAAACTTTTCGAAGAGAGGTTCTTTCGACTTATCTACCCAACGCGCAAGAGAGTAGATCTCGTCGGCTGAGAGCTTCAGTATCGGGCTATCCAAAAGGCGAAAGAGGCTTATTGGGTGGTGGGGGTTCAGAATCAGCCGAAGCAGGCAAATCAAGTCTTTGATGATGTCATCGTCGAATAGGGCCTCGGTGGACTTTGCGACGACCGGAATATTTCTCGATTGAGCTTCCACAATGAAGTGTTTGAGATGGTTGTGAGAGCGCCCCAAGACCGCAATCTCGTTTGGACTACAGCCCTTCTCGATCAAGTCTTGAATCTGATCGCAGATCCACAAGGCCTCCTGTTCAAACTGAGTGGCTTGCAGACTGACGATGGGTTCACTCGAACTTTTGACAGATACGATTTTCTTTTCAGGCCGGAATCGATCTTCAGCATTGGCGGCGATCAAGCGAGAAGAGGCTTCGACCACGGCAGGCGGAAGGCGATAGCTTTCATTGAGTTCAATGACTTCTAAGTCGGGGAAGGCCTCCTCAAAAAATTTAAATGCTGAGTAAGAAGCTCCTCTAAATTGGTAGATCGATTGATCGTCGTCGCCGACTCCAGTGACCATACAGTTTTCGTTAGCCAGATTTCTGATCAATTGAACTTGAGACCAATTGGTATCTTGAAACTCATCAACGAGAATCGCATCATACTCTTTTTGTACAAGACTTCTCACCGCAGGGTAGTCTTTCAAAAGTCGGGTTGCTCCAAGTACGGCATCCCCAAAGTCAATCCAGCCCGCTTGAAAGCACTGATTTTGAAACGAATTGTAGATATCTCCGATTGCCATCCAGTCGTCTCGGCTTGACTCTTCATCTTCGGTCTCTGCTTTGAGTTGTGAGGCAAACGAAAGAACATCCTCTGGCCACAGTCCTGCGTCTTTGATCTGACTGAGAAGCTTTAAAAGTTCATTGAGTGTTCCGTCGATGTTGGAACTCTTTGTGAATCGGTCAAGAGGAAGGTCTTTGGCGAGTTCTCTAAACAAAAGAAAAGATTGGGCTTCCGTCATGAGGCGAAGGTTTTGGCCCAGTCCCATTCGAAATCCATGAGTTTGAACGATCTCTAGGCACAAGGCGTGAATTGTCTTTACTGGAAGCAGGCCAGAGACTTCAGGCTTTTGAAGAAACAGTCTGTCCTCCATCTCGGTGACCGCCTTTCGAGAGAAGGTGACGGCGAGGATCTTTTGGGGGTCTAGCCCTTGTTCAAGCAAGTGAACAATCTTGGAAATAAGGACTTTCGTCTTGCCCGTCCCCGGCCCCGCCAAGATCAATAAGGCCTTTGAGGGGCTAGTGACGGCCCTCTTTTGCTTATCTGAGAGCTGGATATTGGCTGAACTCAAAACTGTTGGATGCCTCCTGATTGACAAAGCTAGCGGTCTGTTTAACTTACGGCCATGGATAATTTGACTGAAAAGGAAGACGATCGCAATGAGGATATCCGCTCTGGAGAGCCCAGAGAAGAGAGCTCAGAGACTCTTGAGGGCTCAGAAGATGCGAGTGCCGAGACCCAGTTTCAGCATGAAACAACAGATTTCGACCTGAAACTTGCCACTGAAAAGGCCTTAGAAGAGCAGGCCTCCCTTTACGAGCCAAAGATTGAAGAGCTGCGGCGATTCGTAAAAAAGATGGAAGAAGACCGGCGAGAAATTGAGGGACGATTAAGTCGAGAGATGGACCAGAAGATTTTTGCAAAGGTAGCGAGTGTGCTCAGCCCATTTTTACAGCTGATTGCGCAGCTCGATAGAGTGGCGTCTGTCGATTCTGAGAATCTTGAAGATCTTCAAGCCGGTATTCGTCTGCTTCAGAAGAAATTGGTAGCTGATTTGCAAAGCGCAGGTTTGAGTGAGAGGGGAAAGCCTGGCGATGAGTTTGATCCGACTATTCATGAGGCCGTTCAGGTGAAGACGATTGAACAAGATGAACTGGATGGAAAGCTTGTGGATGTTTTTCAGCCGGCCTACTTTTTGGGAGAAAAACTCCTTCTCGCAGGAAAGGTCGTGGTAGGGAAAAGAGTTGAAAGCTGAAGTTCTAAAGAGAAATATTCGTCTTCTCTCTCAGTTGCTTCGCTCGATTGTGGGAGAGAGGTTTAAACAGCTCGCCAGGGAAGAAAAGCTTTCGAAGTTTTCCAATCAAGTCATTGACCCAGTTCTCCATCTGGATCTTAGTTTGCAGATGGAGCGAGAGGCGATTCACTTGGCCGAGATTAGTCTTTTGGAGCTGGTGACCTCAGAAAGACTTTCGTCAGAGTTGAGACGATCGGCTCTTCGTGTTCAAGAGGCACACCAATCCATTCTTGCCCCTGATGAAGATGATGAATTTTTGAAGTCAGAAAATCTGGTGCGGGCTCGAATGAAGGCCCTTCAGTGTCGGGTACAATTCTATAAAGCCTTTCTGACCGTTGAAGAGAGTTCCGTCAATACGCCCCTGACTCTTGCTCTGAAAGCTTTCATCTCGAAAGAGCGGTTCTCAAAAAAGCTGGACCCCGTTCTTTCGGCGGATCGCGACTACTTCGAAGAGTTGGCGAGGGCGGCTCCTCAGATTCAAAGATTTCTAGTGAAGAAGCAGGCGGATATTGAAACTCAAAAGTCAGAAAATCTATGGAGAGAGTTTGAGAATGAGGTGTTTAGGCAGCCTCAAGCTCTCCCCTAAAGGGAGTGGCGCTAAAGGCCCACCGGATTTGGGGGCGATCTGATGAAAATCTGGAGTGATTTCAGGTGGCTTCCCATCTGGGCCGAATTCAGGCAAACTGAGAGTCTAGCTACTTGAGCCGAAAGGTTTGAGTCCAGCTGACTCAGGTGTGTGGGTCCTATTTTTTGGGGGAGTCTTATGAAGAGTCGTCGAAAATGGGATCGTTACAAAGTGAAATCATCACCGAGGGTTTTGAAGGCCCGCGTTCTAGAAGGTCTTGATCGCAATAGTTCCATCTATTCTTTAAGCCTTGGGGGTTGTGGCTTTTTGAGCTCTCGTCTGGATGCGAAGCTCCTTCTGCAGCCTCAGGTTAAAGTGGAGTTGAGCTTTTGTGACGAACGATTGGTTCTTGATGGGATCGTTCAATACTGCCAGATGATTCCCGATTCGAAGAAACTCCAGAACATCTTGGGAATTCAGTTTCAGTGGAGGGACTCTTCCCAGGCGGAGCTCTTTAAGCGGCTCGTTGGGGCAGCCTGTGACAAAGGGGAGCTTCAGGTAGAGCTCTTGAGCCCTGCCTGAGTTTTTTGACTTCAGCCTTGAGCCTGTGTTTTAGGCTGAAGTATATCTGAGGGATGTCGACCTCCCCCAAAGCCCTTTCTCAATTGGCCAAATATCCACCTCGATTTGTGACCGCAGCCTCTTTGTTTGACGGTCATGATGCCGCCATCAATGTGATTCGAAGGCTTCTGCAGGATCATGGGGCTGAAGTGATTCATCTGGGGCACAATCGCAGTGTGGAAGAAGTTCTTCGGTCAGCTCTTCAGGAAGACGCTGATGCGATTGCGATCAGCTCCTATCAGGGGGGGCATATCGAATACTTCAAGTATTTGATCGATCTACTTAAAGAGAATCAAGCGGAGAGGATTCAAGTCTTCGGTGGGGGGGGTGGCGTGATTCTGCCCAGCGAAAGGACGGAGCTTGAGAACTACGGGGTGGCAAAGATTTTTTTACCCGAAGACGGAATGAAACTGGGGCTTGCCGGAATGGCCGAGTTGATGATTCAGCAGGCCCTAAGTTCTCGCCCGCCTTTAGATCCGCCTTCCATTCGTATCGACACCGGGGCTTGGGGTCGTTTTGTAACGGCGATCGAGCAAGAGCCAGAGTCGCTTGGGGCTCTTAAGGCGACTGCTCCCTCGGTTGTCTTGGGGGTGACAGGCACGGGTGGGGCCGGAAAGAGTTCCCTCGTTGATGAATTGGTGCTTCGTTTTCTAAACGAGTTCGAATCTCTGAGAATTGCGATTTACTCCGTTGACCCCACGAAGAAGAAGACGGGAGGGGCCTTGTTGGGAGATCGAATTCGAATGAATTCGATCTATTCTGATCGAGTTTATATGAGGTCGATTGCGTCTAGGAAGAGTGGCAACGAGCTTTCTCATTCGATAGAGAAAATTGTAGCGGCAAGTCGAGCTCGAGGCTTCAACCTGATCATTGTTGAAACATCTGGAATTGGTCAGGCTGCGAGCGCGATTACAGAGGTTTCTGATCTTTCGGTTTATGTGATGACTTCAGAGTTTGGAGCTCCGACTCAACTTGAGAAAATTGACATGATTGATTTCGCCGACTTTATTTCGATCAATAAATACGACCGAAGGGGCAGTGAAGACGCTCTTAAGGCCGTGACGAAGCAGTATTGTCGGGCTCGAAAGCTGTTTGATCCCGAACAAAAGAAGGATCTGCCAATCGTCGGAACCCGATGTAACCTCTTCAACGATGCTGGGGTAACGATTCTTTACCGAAAAATTCGAGATCGAATTTTGAAGGACTGCCCGAAATTGGAGCCACCCAAACGCGAGTTTCCTCTACTTACAGAAGTCTCATCAGAAATTGTTCCGGCGGCTCGGACTTTCTATCTGTCTGAAATTGCCAAAGTTGTCAGAGAGTATCACGAAGGCTTGCGACAGAATGTGAGTTCAGCGCACGACGCCTATTGTCTTTCAAGCGCTGCACGCCTACTTGGCCGTGACGAGCTTCAAGCTGAGGCCGACAAAGTTTTTGGTCGGCTTTCGGCGGAGGCACAGGCCCAGATTAAGAGCTGGCCGAGTCGATTTGAGGAATATCAAAAAGAAGCGGTGACTTATGTCGTTCGCGGTAAAGAGGTGAAGGCCCAGCAAAAACTAAAGTCCTTGTCGGGGCTTGAGCTTCAGCGAGTGGCCTTGCCCAGACTTTCAGATTGGGGCGAGATCTTGAGGTTTTTAGGAGAGGAAAATCTTCCCGGATACTTTCCGTTTACCGCCGGCATCTATCCTTTCAAGAGAAGAGCCGAAGAGCCCAGGCGACAGTTTGCCGGGGAAGGTCCGCCCGAGAAGACAAATAAGAGATTTCACTATCTCTGTCGGCATGACGAAGCCAAGAGGCTTTCGACGGCTTTTGACTCGGTGACTCTTTACGGCGAAGACCCAGACTTGAGGCCAGACATTTATGGAAAGGTTGGCGAATCGGGGGTGAGCATCGCCACCATTGAGGATATGGAGATTCTTTACCGAGGCTTTGACCTTTGTGATCCGAAAACCTCAGTGTCGATGACAATCAACGGACCAGCGCCGATCATTCTTGCGATGTTTTTAAATGTGGCGATTCGGCAACAGCTTGAAAAAGCAAAGAAGGATTTGGGCCGTGCTTTGACAGCAAAGGAAGAGGCGAAAATTAGTGCAGAGAGTCTCTGCCAAGTTCGGGGAACGGTGCAAGCGGACATTCTCAAAGAGGATCAGGCGCAAAACACTTGTATTTTTTCGACCGAGTTTGCCCTGAAGATGATGGGAGATATTCAGCTCTACTTTATTGAGAATGAGATCAGAAATTACTACTCCGTGAGTATTTCTGGCTATCATATCGCTGAAGCGGGGGCGAACCCCATCACGCAACTAGCCTTCACCCTGGCGAATGGATTCACTTTCGTAGAGTACTATCTGGCGAGGGGCATGAAGATTGACGAGTTCGCACCGAACCTCTCTTTCTTTTTCAGTAATGGCCTTGATCCAGAATACAGCGTGATCGGCAGGGTGGCTCGACGAATTTGGGCGGTGGCGATGAGAGATCTTTACGGTGGGAACGAGAGATCGCAAAAGCTGAAGTATCACATTCAAACCTCTGGCCGAAGTTTGCACGCTTCTGAAATTGAGTTTAATGACATTCGTACCTCATTGCAGGCTCTCACGGCGATCTATGACAACTGCAACTCGCTTCATACCAATGCTTACGACGAGGCCATCACCACTCCTACAGAGGAGAGTGTTCGAAGGGCCATGGCAATTCAGATGATTATCGAAAAGGAGTTTGGCCCTACAAGTGTCGGCGAAAACTTTCTTCAAGGCTCTTTTGTCATGGCTGAATTGACACGACTGGTAGAAGAGGCCGTGCTTTTGGAGTTCGATCGAATTTCTGATCGTGGGGGAGTTTTAGGGGCGATGGAGACTCAGTATCAGCGCTCTAAGATTCAAGAAGAGAGTCTGCTCTACGAAGAGCTAAAACATAGCGGCAAGCTGCCCATCATTGGTGTGAACACCTTTCTGTCTGAGCATTCGAATGGCAATCTGGATCAAATTCCTCTCTCTCGATCTAGCGATGAGGATCGCAAAAAGAGGCTAGCTGATCTTAAGGAGTTTCAGCAGAGTCGAAAGAAGGCGGCTGAGACGGCCCTGTTGAAGCTCAAAGGTGTCGCCACGAAGGGAGAAAATGTATTTGCCGAGTTAATGGAGACTGTGAAGGTCGCGAGTCTCGGCCAGATATCCAATGCTCTGTATGAGGTCGGTGGAAAGTACCGCCGAAATATGTAGTTAGAGTTGAGAGGCTTCTGGTTCTGTAGAAGTTGTTACTGACAGTTGATAAACTCGTTCTAGAAATTCGGACATCGAGCGATGGTAGATCAGAAAATTCTTTGAGATTCGAAGAAAATCAAATAGAGCAGTGGGCTTTACCAAAGAAGGCCACCGAATCTGAGAGCCTTCTAGAAAGCGAAGAGAGTGTTGAGACGAGTCGATGACCGTGCGAACAAAGATGATCTGTGAGTGCATATCCTCGACAAGAGAGTCCATGAAGGCCGCCATCTCGCAGTCGACTATTTGAAGCTGAAACTGTTCAAAAAGACTCTGTTTGTCTTGGCTTCGAAGCACGGGTTCGTCGGTGGTCAGACAGCTTGCTTGAGGTAAAAATCTTAAGGAGTGGGGAATGTTGAGAGAGAGTTTCAGTTCAGAGTCTTTCAATCGAAGCTCATGGATAAGAAAGGATTCTCCCACTTGTAGCTGGGGGTCGAGAGCTCCGGCGGAGCCGTAGAGGATGATTTTCCCTCGGGGTCGAGTGAGATTTAAACGATTCGCAAGTTCTCTGGCGGCCTGAGGGCCCATTCCAAATGTTCGCGAGATGAGTCTTGATGGGAGTTTCACTCTTTCAAATCGACTGGGACAAAAGAGCTTGGTCATAATGCGGCCTCCGCCAATTCTAAGAAGTTCCCCAAGGGATTTTGAAATTCACTTAAGATGAGCCAACAAAAGAGCCAGCTAGCCGCCAAAAGGCCTCGGACACTTCTTGGAAAAAACCAGACTCGGGCCAGCGGAAACTTGAAGGCCTTGCATGCAAACCAGAAGATGAGAACCCAGAGACTTGAAACCAACATGGCGGGTAGCGCCTCAAGGGGGTAGAGCACGCCGCCGAGAACTCCCACCAAAAACAGCAAGAGGCCGAAGCGGTCCCTCTGAAAGTCTCGGAGGTCAAAAGCCTTCTCTTTGTGCGGAGCCATGAGCGAGGCGACCAATAGAAGGCTGAGCATGGCCATTGCAATCAATTCGACGGGCTGCACCAATAGAGTGGCAACGGGGAGCCAAAGAGCGCTTCTCATCAGGCCGAGGACGGAGATTGACCAGAGAGCACAAATAAGCAGGACCCAATTCACAGGCCTTTAGTTGAGCGGATTTCGAGTCGGCTGTCTACTCGACCTCGGCCAAAAAAAGGGTTAAGAGTCGCCCGTGACCAAGCTATCGGATCGACAAGTCAATATTTTGGGGGATCAGCTTAAAGGACGGCGAGTAGACTTTGTGGTCTCAGGTGGGATTGCCGCCATCGAGAGCCCAAAGATCATTCGTGAACTGAGACGCTACGGCGCTGAGGTCCGAGTTCTTTTCACTCAGAATGCAGCCTCCTTTGTTCAGCCTCTGGTTTTTGAGTGGGCCTCTGAGCGAGCCGTTGTCACTCAGTTGAGTGGTCAGGCCGAACATATTTCGGGTGCTGATGCGGTGGTGGTGTCGCCGGCAAGTCTCAATTTTTTAGGAAAGCTTGCCTTGGGCTTGGCGGATTGTCCTGCTTCGACAGCCGTTCAGAGTGTTCTGGGTCGAAAGCCCGTGTTTGTTCAGCCGACCATGCATGAAAGCTTGCTTGAATCTCCGGCCTATCGTTCACATCGGGAGGCTTTGGGGAAGATTGCACAACTTGAGATCTTAGAGCCCAAGCGAGAAGAATCGAAGGCGAAGTCTTCAGAGCCAGAAGAGATTGTGGCACGGGTCTGCCATGGGATGAATCGAAGAGACCGTTCCGTTTTGGTTTTTGCGGGGCCCACTCGATCTTATCTCGATGATATTCGGTTTCTTTCGAATCGTTCAAGCGGTCGACTGGGAGTAGAGATTTCGAAGGACTTGTATCGTTGGGGTTTTGAGCTCAACTTGATCTTGGGTCCTACCGAATTGCCTGTGCCGCCCTATCTCGCGGTAACAAGGGTGGAAACACGCCAGGAGATGTTGGAGAGGGCCAAAGACTTGAAGAAGCTCGAACCCTTTGCCGTTCAAATTTTTGCTGCCGCTGTTCTTGATTTTGAATTTGGTCATCGTGAGCGGGGTAAGAGAAGTTCTCAAGACAAGATTTGGAGCGTTGATTTGGAAGCGAGCCCAAAAATGATTGATGAGTTTATCGATCCGCGCTCCATCAATGTGGGCTTCAAACTAGAGTCGACCTTGAGTTTAGAGCAGCTCTTTCAGCAAATGAGAGATCTTCAGAATCGGGTCGGTTGTCAGTGGGTGATTGGCAATCTCCTAGACGAGATTAAGGCAGAGACTCATCGAGCCTATTTTATGGGGGGAGAAGAAGAGCCCGTTCCTCTGGAGGGTCGAGAAAAAATCGCCTCGTTCTTGTCTCAGAGGATTCTTGAGGCAACAAACTTCTAGAATAAAAAGAGGGCTTGAAATCCAAAGCCCCTTGCCTTGTCTCCCTTGGTCGTTTGCATAAAGAATCCACTTAAATCAGCGCGGGGAGCTTTCAGTCCCGCCCCCACAGAAAAATAGGAGTCTCCCTTTGAGCGATCAAATCGGTAGCCTCCTCGAAGGCTGAAGAACTGCTGCATCAGCACTTCAATGCCTGTGGAGAAGTTCCAGTCTTGATTGGGAATGGAAAACCTTCGGTCGGTGTGAAGGTGCACAAAGACGAGTCGATGCTCAAACCGAAGGCCCATTGCCAGTTCTGGTGGCATCACCTTGTTTTCCACTCGGTCGAGCACATTCTTTAGGCTGACTCCGATGCTAAGCCCATGGAAGGCGGGGGTGAGAATTCCTGCGGCTGTCGTGAACTTCCATCCCTTAATATCTTCAATTCCTTTCACGCGGATCAGGCTTGTGGTCACCCCGGCGACTCCATAAGAAGTCTTGTAGGCTCCTCCAAAGCTGAAACTCAACTTTTCAGAGGAGCCCTGCTCCCACCAGTTGAAATGAAGGCCATTGATCACTCGCCGTTTGCCGTCTGTGGCGGCGATTTGCCAGCTAGAGCCCGCAGAAGGAAGTTTTTGCCAGTTTCCCCCAAAGGAGTTTTTTCCCGCCCTGGTCGCCAAGAGGGCAGGATTCCCCCGGTAGGCGTCCAAATCCTCACCAGCCGTGACATAGGCCCCCCCCAACGAGAGGCTCGTTCCTGAGAGCTCTGAAAGGCTCGGAGAGGCCCCTTCAGAGGCCTCTACCAGAAGCAAGCTAACGAAAGTCAAAATTAGGGTCGTATTCCGATAAGGAACTAACATTCCCCAAGTTTTACCCGATATCTCTGATCAGACAATGGAATTAAGTCTGAGCTAGGCCGATCGCGAAATTAATTTTTTGAGATTTCATTTGATATTCTCTTCCGTCTTCATTATTCAATGCCTCAGCTTTCGAGGAGCGTTTATTATGGCAAATTTGACCAAGAAAAAGTTGAAAGATTTAGAGAAGAGTTTGCGGGCAAGGTTGGCCGAGCTGGTAGCCGAGGTCGATGAAGTGGCCAAAAATCTGGAGACAGACGCAAAGGAACGATTTGCAGATCCCACCGATCAAGCAGTTCAAGAGCTCGATCGAAGCCGTCACTTGAGGTTTAAAGAGCGAGAACGAAAGCTCATTCGGAAGATCGAAACCGCTCTGCGGCGAATGCAAGAGGGTGGCTATGGTGAGTGCGTGACCTGCGGTGCAGGCATTGAGGTGGCGCGCTTAGAAGCCCGTCCCATGACAGACTTGTGCATTGATTGCGCTACAGAGGCCGAAAACGAAAAGCGGCAGATGGAGCGGTATGAAAGGCCTTCTGCAGGCGCATTCTCCGACTAGGGGAGTGTCGCTAAGGGCCCATCTGCTTCGGCGGCTGCGTCGCTGCGCTGCTCGAGTGGCATCATAACCACACTGTGCTGCTCACTTCTGGTGGTCCAACCGGTAAATTTTTTCATGTTGTGAATCAAGCTTCTGCTTCGAATCAAGGCGCGAGGGTGGGATCAGGTTGAGTACCTATGCCATCCCGAGCAACGCTGAGTCGGGGCAAAAGCTTGATTCCCTTCGGGCTGGGCCCTTTTGAGCCGCTGCGGCGTTGTCGCTCGTTGCATATGTCCAATATGCGCCTCGCTGCCGCCTTGCATCGCCTCAAACTGGCCTCAGCACAACACGGAAACAATTTACCGGTTGGGCCACTAGCCTTCTCGCATCTGGACCTTTATCACCACTCCCCATGAAGCGCTAAAGGCCCATCTGCTTTGCATGCAGGTCGATAATCTAAATCTCAGGCTGGCTAGAGGGCAGTGATTTGAGTTTGTTCCAGATGGCTCGGGGAAATCGGTTTTCTCACCAATCCAAATGGACCGCTATGCTGAGACGCTCGATGAGTTGTCGCTTTGGCTGGCCGATGCAGCGGCGGGCGCTGCGTTCTCGGTCGTCGCCGAAGTTTCATAGATCTGCTTCTGACTCTCGATTTGTTCAAGAAGCCGTTGACTCTCTTCCGGGCTAAGGTCTCCCTTTAAGGCAAGCCTTTCCACATGAAGCTTCAAATCCGATCGGATCTTCAAATGGGCATCCACGGCCCCGAAGATATACTTTTGCATGAATTCAAAAAGGTTGTTGCTGCCCGACTTAACGATATGAGTCAGAATGCTGACCGGCAAAACGCTTTGTTTGCTCTTTTCTTGCTCGTAAAGAACTTGGGTCAAAATTAAAGCGGTGACATCTTGCTTGGAGTTGTTGTCAATGACGATAATCTCCTGGCCCTCTCGAATCATTTTGGCGATTCCGTCCAAAGTGACATAACAACTGTCTTCCGTGTCGTAGAGTTTTCGGTTTTGATACTTCTTAATGATTCGTACGCGCTCAGCCATGTTTCTCCCCTCACACCCTGCTTTCGTCCAAAAGCAGCCACGCTAAAACTAGCCTTCCATCATATTACAAGGCTTGGTGACAAGGCGGGTCAACCTTTTTCTGTGGGGTGTCATGAATCGAAAATAGAATAGGCGCTTGTTGACGCTTAGAAATGGACTGAATTAGACTCCTAGCGTGAATCTTGCCGATTATCATGGGATTTGGATACTTTTGGGGATTGGGCTTGCAATCGGCATCGGAGCCGTTGTAGCCACCCATATCTTTGCTTCTAAGCGATTTTACCCAAATAAGCTGAACCCCTACGAGTGTGGAATTCCCACAGAAGGGGTCGGTAGCACTCGTTTTAGCGTGAAATTCTATCTGGTGGCGGTCTCCTTCATTTTGTTTGATATCGAGACTATTTTCATGATCCCCTGGGCCCTCAGCTTTCGAGATTATGTCGACTCAGGCAATGGACCCTATATCTTTGTGGTCGGGGCGATCTTCCTGTTCATTTTAACTTTAGGCCTAGTTTATGAGTGGAGACGCGGTCTCTTAGATTGGAATAAATAGAATATGCTTGATTCTTTGTTTTCAAGCGGCTGGTGGACAGACGAACGAATTCTCTGGGTCTTTCTGCTCGCTAAGATTCTTCTCTTTTTTGGGGTTGTCTTCGGGGTGGTGGCTCCGGTGATGATTTGGGTCGAGCGAAGAGTTGCCGGATTGATACAAGATCGACACGGCCCCAATCGGGTGGGCCCGTTTGGTCTGCTTCAATCTCTTGCGGATGGCATCAAGCTCTTTTTCAAAGAACCGCTTCTGCCAAGCCAGGTGAACAAACCTTATTTTTTGCTCGCCCCCATTTTCGCGGTTTTACCCGCAGCGACGGCTTTTGCCGTCATCCCCTTTGGTCCGCCCACCACGCTCGGAGGTTTTTTCGAAACTCCACAGAGGCTTCAGATCGCGGAACTGAATGTCGGCATTCTGTTTGTGATGGCCGTGACAGCACTCAGTGTGTATGCCCTCGTATTGGCGGGCTGGGCGAGTAACAACAAATTTTCGGTACTGGGCTCGCTTCGAGCCTCTGCTCAGATGATTAGCTATGAGTTGGCGGCCGGGCTGGCGATTGTGTCTGTGGTTCTCTTAAGCGGCTCAGTGGATCTCGTGGGAATCGTCGAGTCGCAGAAGGAAATGTGGCATATCTTTCCGGGCATTCTTGCTTTCATTGTTTTTCTTCCGGCCATCTATGCGGAAACCAATCGAACTCCTTTTGATTTGCCAGAGGCCGAGGCGGAGTTGGTGGTGGGCTATCATACCGAGTATTCGGGCATCAAATTCGGACTCTTTTTTCTGTCCGAATACGCGATCATGACAACGGTCTCAGCGATGTGCGTCTTGTTCTTTTTTGGAGGCTGGGAGTTTTTGCCAGGCCTAAACTGGGATCAGATCGGAATCGATGTGGTCGAATCTCTTTTTGGGACACTTTTGGCGGTCTTTTGGTTTTGTTTCAAGGTTTCTCTCTTCTTGTTTTTGTTCGTTTGGGTTCGATGGACCCTTCCTCGTTTTCGATACGATCAACTGATGGATTTGGGTTGGAAAACCCTTTTGCCCATAGCTATTTTTAATATTGTGTTGACGGCAGGAATAATCGCCTTCACCTAAGAGAGAACAAAGGAAAATGACAGGTCTCGACATTTCATTTTATATTTTGGCGATCTTCCTTCTAGGGAGCAGCGCGCTTGTCGCCTTTCGCCCTCGTCCGATCGAGGCGGCCCTGTGGCTGATTCTTCACTTTTTTTTAACTTCGATTCTTTATGTCATCATGGGGAGCCACTTTGTCGCGATTATTCAGCTCCTGGTTTACGCGGGCGCGATTGTGGTTTTGTTTACCTTTGTGATTCTACTTTTAAACTTAAATCCAGAAGAGCTGGGTCTAAAGACATCGGTGTCTTGGGCCAGCTTTGTGCTCTTTTTAGGAGGAATTGGGGCGGTTCTGTTGTGTTTACATGTCGCGACTCCAGAACTTTTGGCGCCTCTTTCTGAGGTTGAAAGGGCGAGCGACTTTGGGAGCATTGAAAGCTTTTCAAGGGCACTGCTGGGACGATATGTCTGGGGCTTTGAGGTGGCCGGGGTTGTTTTGCTTCTCGCGGTGGTTGGTGTCGGTCTTCTAGCCTATAAAAAGCCGAAGGGGTCGAAGCTGTCATGACAATTGGAATTGCTCATTTACTGTTTTTGAGTTTCGGCATTTTTGCTATCGGCCTTTGTGGTTTTTTGACCAGAAGAAATGCCCTCTCTATTCTGTTGAGCCTAGAGTTGATGTTGAATTCTGTGAACATTGCTCTTGTGAGCTTCTCGAAGCTTCACGGAAACGAAGGGGGCCATATTATTTATTTCTTGGTCATCACCGTGGCAGCTTGCGAAACGGCCGTGGGGCTTGCGATTATTTTGAACCTCTTTCGTTTAAAGAAAAATATTCGTGTGGATGAGGCAACGGAACTGAGGGTGTGATAGCTTGACGAACGACATAGACTCGATTTTTGCTGTACTCTCCGGAGTCGCTGTTTTGCTTCCGCTTCTTGGAGCAGGGCTGTGGTTTTGGCTTTGCCCCCGATTGGGCGAAAAGCTGACCGGCTATGCCGCCAGCTCGTTCTTGGGCATTAGTTTCTTGTGCACGCTGATCTTGTTTTTTAAGGTCGACTCTTTTGTTCAGCTGGAGTTCGCTCGCTGGATTAGTGTCGGACCAAGCAATCTTGCAAGCTTCTCTGTCTTGCTTGACCCTCTTTCTTTAGCTTTGGGATTGGTGGTGACGGGTGTTGGCGCTCTCATTCACATTTACTCTGTTGGCTATATGCACGGAGACCCGGGATTTGGTCGATTTTTCTCTTATTTGAATCTTTTCGTCGTCGCCATGCTCATTCTGATCTGGTCTGACAATCTTTTGGGAATCTTTCTGGGTTGGGAGGGAGTGGGCCTCTGTTCTTATCTTTTGATCAGTTTCTGGAACAAAGATTTGGCGAACGCCCAAGCCGGAAAAAAGGCTTTCATTGTTAACCGGATCGGAGACTTCGGTTTTTTGATCGCAATGTTTTGTTTGTATCGCGCTTTTGGAACCTTAAACATTCCAGAGCTCTTGGTTTTGGTTCGAGAGGGAGGACTTGCCGATTGGCAGTTGGAGTACAGTCTTTGGGCTTGCTTGGGTTTGGTTTTGGGGGCAGCAGGAAAGAGCGCTCAGATTCCTCTTTTTGTGTGGTTGCCAGATGCGATGGCTGGCCCCACTCCCGTATCTGCACTCATTCATGCGGCGACCATGGTCACGGCGGGAGTGTATTTAGTTTGTCGTCTGCAGGGGTTGTTTTTGCTTCACCCACAAGTGCTGGAGTTGGTGGCTTATATGGGTGGAGCGACAGCTTTCTTTGCGGCCACGATTGCGATCTTTCAATTCGATATTAAGAAGGTTTTGGCTTATTCGACCATCTCTCAGTTGGGCTTGATGTTCTTGGCGGTTGGTTTGAACGCACCCGTTGCCGCCTACTTTCATTTGATTACCCACGCTTTCTTTAAGGCCCTTCTCTTTTTGGGAGCTGGCTCGGTGATTCATGGAATGCATCACGAGCAGGACATGAGAAAAATGGGGGGGCTTAGAAAAAAGATGCCCCTCAGCTTTTGGACGATGACGATTGGAGTTTTGGCCATCGCGGGCATTCCGCCTCTGTCTGGTTTTGTGAGCAAAGATGAAAT
This sequence comes from Bradymonadales bacterium, assembly GCA_007693605.1. Classification (GTDB taxonomy): domain Bacteria; phylum Bdellovibrionota; class UBA2394; order UBA2394; family UBA2394; genus REDG01. The sequence continues at coordinate 62,868 of REDG01000024.1, read as the reverse complement.
TCTGTTGATGACCAAACTGGCGGATCGACCTTGGTTGTATGGGCTTGGACTGGCCACCGCTCTGATGACCGCTTTCTATATGGGGCGACTCTGGTTCATGACATTCTTTGGACGAACTCGTTCTGATCACGAGGTGCATGAGTCTCCTGCCAATATGACAGCGGTCTTGGTGGTGCTAGCCAGTTTGTCTGCCGTCGCAGGGGTGATCAATTGGCCAAGAGCTTGGGGCGGCAGCGAGTGGCTTTCCAGTTATTTCGGAGACTTGGTCTACCAAGGCTCTGTCGACTCGCAAGTCAGTTGGGGATCTCTTCTGATGAAAGTTGGGATTGCCGTCGCGGGGCTTGGTTTGGCCTGGTGGAAGTATCGAGCTTTTGTCGGAGGCGATGACTTTCGATCTTCGAGCTTTCGCTTGTTCAAAGGCAAATACTTTATCGATGAGATTTATGATTTCCTCTTCGTTCGAAACTTGAGAAGGGCGGGTGAGCTTTGTTGGAGAGTCGTTGATCAAGGGATGATCGACGGAAGTCTTCACCTTTTGGGCCGTCTCGCCAACTCGGTTGCGCTTCGTTTTAAACGCTTACAGACGGGCGTTCTTCAGGCCTATGTTCTTTGGGTTTGGATTGGCATTATCGTTCTTTTGTTTGGAGCCTGGAGTTTGGGTAGCTGATGGCGGATTCAATTTTTCTTTTAGGGCTTTGTCTCATTCCTGCACTATCGAGTGTGATCACGGCTTTGGCACCTGTTCGGGGCATCGGCAAGATATCGACTGTGCTTTCTGGAGTTTTGTTTGTTTGGGCCCTTTCGCATTGGGGCGGGGCCGATCGCTATTTCTCTTTTCCCTGGTTTGAGGCTTTGGGCCTGAGATATTCCCTTCACCTAGACTCGTACAGTTATCTGCTGATTTTGCTATCGAGTCTGCTTGGGCTTCTTTGCAGTTTCTATGCCTCTTGGGCCGTCAAAGACAAAGCCAAAGCCTATCACTCTTTGTTTCATGCCTTGCAAGCCAGCATCATTGCCTGCCTTCTGGCAGAGGACTTGCTGTTTTTCTATGTGTTCTTTGAGGCCATGCTGATTCCGATGTTTTTCTTGATCGGCATATGGGGCGGCAAGAATCGTTTATATGCAACCATGAAGTTTTTCCTCTACACCTTTGCGGGCTCCCTTTTTATGTTGATCGGCCTGTTGAGCCTCTATGTGATTTATTATCAACAGACCGGTGAGTGGACGGCGTCTTTTCCCGTCTTGCGGGATTATTTCTCGCAGTTTCCCATTGCTTTCAGTACTGAGAAGTGGATTTTTCTAAGCTTTGTTTTGGCCTTTGCCATTAAGGTGCCCTTGTTTCCCTTTCACACCTGGTTGCCCGACGCTCATACCGAGGCCCCAACCGCGGGCTCCGTTATTCTTGCAGGAATCTTATTGAAGATCGGAACCTATGGGCTAATGAGATTTGCCCTGCCCCTCTTCCCAGAGTCTGCGATGGCTTTCGCAACCCCTCTTTGCGTTCTTTCTGTATTGGGAATCGTGGTTGGCGCCATCGTGGCCTGGAGACAGGTGGATATGAAGCGGCTGATTGCTTATAGCTCGGTCAGTCACTTGGGCTTTGTCACTCTTGGCATTTTTTCGATGACAGAGATTGGTTGGAATGGGGCCTACCTCCAAATGTTGAGTCATGGAATCACGACTGGAGCACTCTTCTTTCTGGTGGGCTTTATTTATGACCAACGGCACTCTCGAGAGATTGAGGCCTACGGTGGTCTAGCCCACAAAGCCCCGATATTTGTTGTTTTCTTTGTGGTTTCTTCTCTGAGCTCGGTCGGACTGCCCGGTTTGAATGGCTTCGTCGGGGAATTTTTGATTTTGCTCGGCAGCTTTCAGTCCGTTTTGGTCGATCCGTTTTGGGTTGTGGTGGCCACAACGGGAGTGATATTGAGTGCGATCTATACTCTGCATTTGATTCAGAAAATCTGTTACGGAGAAGTTAAGCGAGAGGCTGTGGGGGTTGTTGATTTTGGTCGAAGAGAATGGCTCTTGTATAGTCCACTTGTTCTTTTGATGTTTTCCATTGGGCTCTATCCAAGTTGGGTGATGGACTCGATCTACGAGACGACGAGTCTTATTTTTTCAATGATGCCGGAGGCCGTTCGATGATCGAGACAGATTTACTGGCAGAGTTTTGGAGAGATTCTCAGGTGGCCTTTCCCGTCTGGTCTTGGGCCTTGTCTGCCGTGATCATTCTGTCCCTTCAAATTGTAGGAGTAAGAAGGGGTGTGTCGGTAGGGGCGGTTGGGCTTTGTTTGCTTGGGATGATTGTTTACGCCATTTGGAGCTTTGATCCAGCACTGAATGAGTCTCTTTATTTCGGTTCGGTCAATTGGGATCCTCTCGCACAGAGCTTAAACGGTTTGGCTCTCGTGATTTCTTTGGGTGTTTACTTGATGTCTTTGCCTGGACTGTTTTCTGACTCCAAGCTCTTTCGTTTAAACTACCACCAATACCCCGAGTTCTTGACATGCCTCTTGTTGAGCGGCTTTGGAATTGCTGTTGCGGTATCGGCGGTTGACCTGACCTCTTTCTTTTTGGGCTTTGAGGCTCTTTCGATTGGGACCTATGCCATGTGTGGTTTTTTTCGCTCTCAAATTCGATCGACCGAGGCCGCCCTGAAATATCTCTTTGTGGGGGCATTTGCGACCGTCGTTTTTCTGTGGGGAATTGCGATGCTCTACGGAGCCACCGGAAGTACCGGCTATGCCGACATTGCAGCAACGATTGCGGTGGGACCAGAGCCTCTTGTTCTGTTGGCCTGCATTTTCATCACAGCAGGTTTGGCCTTCAAGTTTGCTTTGATTCCTTTTCACTTTTACGCTCCAGAAGTCTACGACGGGGCGCCCACACCCGTGACTGCCTTTATGGCGACGGCCATGAAGGTGGCCGTTGTGGGGGCAGGAATTCGATTGTTTTGGGGAGTTCTAGGAGACCTCAGTCATCTCTGGCTTCCGATGTGGTTGGCGCTCTGTGTGTTAAGTATTTTGGTGGCCAATGTTTGGGCTCTTCAGCAGCGGAGTTTGAAGAAGCTGTTCGCATTTTCAAGCATTTCTCACGCGGGCTATATTGGTTTGGCTTTGCTTGTCGCGGACCCCAGCGGGTCGGAGTGGCCACTCTTTCCGGTGCTTTCGTATATCACGATCTATTCGCTGATGAGTCTTGGGCTCTTTGCCCTGGTCACTTGGATGGAAAATAGAGACGAAGTCTTTTTGATTGAAGATCTGAGGGCTTATGCCAGAAAGAATCTGGGTCGCTCCTTGCTCTTGGCCGTTTTCATCGCCGGCATGGCCGGATTTCCTCCGTTCGCCGGCTTCGTTATTAAGCTAATGGTTTTCCAGGCTTTGATTGCTCAAGGCTATGTCGGCGTGGCGCTACTGGCCGTGGTGGGTTCTATCATCGGAGCCATCTATTACCTGAGACTCTTGGTTTCGATCTTTATGAGCTCTGAGGAATCGGGCGCGGCTTCGGGCTGGTCAGGTATGTTGGATCGCCTCTATTCGATTCGTCTCGTGGTCGGACTGACCGTTTTGGTGACCTGTATTGGGGGGCTTTTTCCCAATGTTTTCGCCGACCGAATTTTTGGGGTTTTGGGGCGCAGCAGCGTAAACACAGAAATCAGTCGAGATTCCAGCGAATAAGCCGGCAAACGGGGGGGATTCTATTTTCCTCGGATCGCGTTAAAATAATGGGTATTGGCTGGGGATTCTAAATCGGGGAATGGGGGCGATGACGATCTTCTTTCTGAGTTACTGGGCTTAAAAAATAGCTCCGAGTCAGATTCAGAAGAAGAGCCCAAAAAAGAGGAGGCTGGGAAGTCTTCCGAAGAGGTCGTGGACGGCGGTACGGAGTTGATTGCTCGTCCTGACGCCTTTGAATCCGGCACCGAATTGATTTCTGATCAAGCTTCAGAGGAGAAGGCAAATGACTCCTTTTCTTCCGTTTCAGACTCGACATCCTTGGACGCCTTTTTGGGTGCGGACACTTTTGGAGGAGAGAAGGCTTCGAAAGAAGCCGGTGAATCCGGTGAAGCGAGAGCCCCGAGTGAGTCAGCTAAACCAGCCGGACTTTCATCACCGACTTCTCAAGACGATCCGCCGATATTGGGCTCTGTTTCAGATGAGACTTCTGTCGACAATATCAATCGCTCCATAGACGAGTTAGCCGCTGAACTTTTTGGAGACAAGGCGGAGGGGGCTTCTCAGGCTGAAACTGAGAAGGGGCCAGACAAAACTTTGGTTTTGGACTCAGAGCTAGAAACAGATTCTCCTGTGGAGCCCGCAATGAGCTTTGTCGCCTCGCAGTCCGAGTCTTCAGAAGACTCACAGGCTGGTTCATCCGGTGTCGAGAATCAGGGGGGCAGCTCCGATGCGACCGCCCTGGAGGCGCAACCAGAATTTTTGGATCAGCAAGACTCGAAGTCTGAAGACTTGCCGGAGGGCTTAGACGAAGAGAGTGACCCCATTGATCGGGCGCTTCGAGAGGCAGAGGCTCATAAGTCAAAGTCTGCAGGGGGATCTGTAGACAAGCCTGAAGTCGAAGGCGCTAACTCTGACTCTCTGAAGGTGACGGATCTGTTCGGAGTAGACGCGTCCAAGTCCTCTCAAAAGTCTTCGGCCTCCTTGGTTTCTGAAAAAGACTTTGCTGATGTCTTTCAAACGGGACCGATTCAAGTGCCTGGCGCAAAATTCGATCGAAAGAAAAAGAATCAGGCCCTCCAGAAAGTCATTGCTGCAGCGGTAGCAGGGTTCTGCTTTCTGGGAGCTGGAGCTTGGGGCTTTGTACAGTTACGCACCGATGAAGGTCTGTTTGGCTATCAGTTAGATGGATTTCGATTTCAGTTGGCTTACCAGGCACCGACACTCGAAAAGATGGAGGAGTATCGAATGCTCTTCGATCGGGCGAAAGAGGCCTTTGAAGCGGATGATCCGACCGAGCTTGAAAAATCTTTCCCGGAGCTTGCCGGCATCCTTCAAGAAGATGTCAGAAATGTTCAAGCTCTCGTTTTGTTGATTGAGGGCCATGCTCGATTGATGGCTTGGAGAGGGGCCCAGCCCGAGTTGGCAAAGGCCTATGATCAGTGGACGAAGAAGTGGTCTGAACTTTCGAACTTGCTTCGCATTCCTTCTGACCATGAGGCTGTGGTTCGTGCGGGCGCTTGGCGCAGCCTCGCTGTTTCTGATTATTCAACCGGTCTGAGAGCCATTGAATCTCTAGCCCAGTCAGGGAGCGCTAGTCGAGAAACGATTGAGCTTTATGCCGAGTTGTTAGGAAAGACCAATCAGGACGAAAAGGCAAAAGAATGGATGGCAAAGGCTGGCGGTCCTCACTCTCAAAGGGCGACCTATCTGTTGGCGGAGTGGGAGAAGGATGCACGAGCTTTGGAACGATTGGCGGGACAGTCTTATCTGCCCGCTCGACTCAGTTTAAAGTTGCAGGCTCTTAGGTCGACATCCTCCTTGAACGAACGAAATCTCGAAGCCTTGAAGTCGATGAGGTTGGAGCTGCAAGATTTTCCTTGGTTGGTCATACAGGCAGATGAAGCCCACGGAGATTTGCTGGCTCGCTTAGGCAAGAGCGAAGAAGCCAGAGAAAAGTGGAGAGAAATCACCAAGAATTTTTCAAAGCAGTCTGCTGTCTGGCTGAAACTCGCAAGGTCTCATCGGCAAGACAGGCAGTGGGAGGAAGCTTTGGAGGCTTATCGAGAAGGCGTCAGAGCGGGAGGAATTCAACGATCCTGGGTCGGAGAGTTTGTGGAGTTGTTGAGTTTGAGGGGGAGGGCCAATGAGGCCTTTGAGGTCCTAGATCAAGCTCAAGAGCGCTTTCCTCAGGCAGTGGAGCTAAGATATCTAAGAGGAAGCGTTCATCTTTCTTTGTTTCAAGAAGATCGAGCCAGACGGTCGTTCGAAGAAGCCTTGGAGATTAATTCCGAGCATGAACCTTCGATTCTTAGCTTGGCTCAAATTGCGATGAATCAAGAGCTCTTTGAAGAAGCCGGAGAGCTCTATGCACGAATACCCGACTCCAGTCGGAATCAGTCAAAGGCTCTTTTGGGGAGAGGCCGCTTGTCCTTAAATCAAAGAGACTTTTCCGCGGCTCGACAGTTGTTTTCAAAAGCCATCGAAACTGATGCGAACAATGAAGAAGCCTATATCGATCTGCTTCGAATTCTCATTCGCTCTGAGCGAGACCAAGAGGCTGCGTCTTTAATTTCAAGGGCAGAATCGAATTTTGCCGACTCACCATGGGTTCCTTATATGCGCTCAAGTTTGCTTCGTTTTCGCGGCCGTAGGGCTGAGGCCTTAGCGGAGTTAGAGTCAAGTCTAGAGCTCTACAGTCATCTCTCTCCGCTTCATATTCTAGAGGCTCATATTCGCATCGACCGAGAAGAGTTTGACGAGGCAGAGAAAACACTCAGCAAGCTTGAAGAGACACAATTTGACAATCCTGATTTCATCTTTGCCAAGGCTCGTCATGCCTTTCGAGATGTTCGGGCAGAGAGAGCGAGTTCACAGCTTGATCTAGCATGGAGGCTAAGTTCTCCATTGGTTCAAAGATATCCAGACCACGAAGACTATCTTTTGCTTCGCGCAGAGATCGGTAAATCAAGGGGAGAGATTGAAAGCGCTCAGGAGCTAATCGCACGACTCAAGAGACTCTACCCAGATCAGTATCGAGTTTATTTGTTGCATGGAGACTTGATGTCGGAGTTGGGGCAGTTTGAGAAGGCTTTGGCCGCTTATGAAGAGGCAAAGAAGCGGACGAGATTTCGGGGAGAAATTCACAGAAGCTTGGGTCGACTCTATCAGGCTCAAGGCAATATTGCTCGAGCAGTTCAGAACTTCGAAAGGGTCGTTTCTTGGTTTCCTCAAGATTTTTCGGCGCATTTGGAGTTGGGAAGGCTCTACAATGATCAGGCTCAGTACCAACGAGCCATTGCGCTGCTGCGAAGGGCGGCGGAGCTGAGGTCGAGTAGTCCAGAACCCCATTTCTACTTGGGCTTCATTTTCAAAGAGAGGGGTCAGCTCAGAACGGCTATGAACCACTTTCAGAAGTTTCTAGAACTCAGCCCGACTGGGCTAGAGGCGGCGACCATTCGAGATGAGATCTTCTTTTTGCGCCAAAGTGGTGTGTCCAACTAGCAGAATTTTCGCTAGGCTTATGGCATGTTCGACCTAAGGGAACTGCAAGACAATTTCGATCAATTTGAGAAGGCTTGGGCCAAAAGAAAGTCAGCCGAGTTGATGAAGTTGGTTTCTAGCTTGAAGTCAGATTTAGCGGAGAGGAAGTCTTTGATTTTTTCTCACGAGCAGATGCTTAGCCAGAGGAATCAGGCGGTTGAGGAGATCGCCCGATTGAAGAAAGCGGGCGGAGCCGTTCAAGAGGCGATTGCGGCACAGAAGGAACTTGGGCCCAAGATTAAGGCTTCAGAAGAAGCTTTGAAGTTCTTTGAGTCTCGATTTGATGAAAAGGTTCTGAGTCTGCCGAATTGTCCGCAGGAGTCCGTTCCTGAAGGAGCTTCAGAAGCGGACAATCGAGAAGTCTCTCGCTGGGGTCAGCCAAGGTCCTTTGATTTTCCGGTGCTTTCTCACGAAGAGCTCGGCAAGAAGCGGCAGTGGATTCTTTTGGATGAGGCTGCCAGAATGACGGGAGCTCGATTTTCCATTCTGAAAGGAGCCGTTGCTCGTTTAGAGAGAGCTTTGATTCAGTTCATGCTGGATAGGCACACCTCTGAGTCTCAATACGAAGAAGTGGTCCCTCCCTATATAGTGAATAGTCGCTCTCTTGTTGGTACGGGTAACTTGCCGAAGTTTAAGGAAGATCTTTTCCATTTAGAGGGGACGGACTATTTTCTGATTCCGACCGCTGAAGTGTCTTTGACGAACCTTCATCAGGGAGAGATTCTAGAAGCTTCGGAGCTTCCAAAATACTATACGGCCTATACTCCCTGCTTTCGATCAGAGGCGGGTAGTCACGGAAAGGATCTAAAGGGCCTGATTCGTCAGCACCAGTTTGCCAAAGTCGAGCTCGTTAAGATTGTTCATCCAGAAAAGAGTGAACAGGAGCACCAGGGGATGCTGAAAGACGCTCAGGCAGTTTTGGAGGCCTTAGAGCTGCCCTATCGCTGCGTTGAACTTTGCTCTGCGGATCTTGGATTTGCGTCGAGCAAGACTTATGACTTGGAGGTGTGGCTTCCTTCTCAGAATCAATACCGAGAGATTTCTTCGGTGAGTAATTGCTTAGACTTTCAGGCAAGACGAATGAAAACAAGGTTTCGAGAGGCTAAAGAAAAGCCACGATTCGTGCATACTCTTAATGGGAGCGGATTGGCAGTTGGACGAACGATCATTGCCATTCTTGAAAATTTTCAAGACAAAGAGGGTCGTGTACAAATTCCGGCTCGCTTGAGGCCCTATATGGACGGTCGAGAATTTCTATGATCTCTAGGCGTGAAGATGAATGGAGCCTTGGGGTAGAGGGGGGCGCGTCTGTTTTTGTTCGCTCTTGGCCAGCAAAGAGTTCTCAGCTTGGAACAATTCTTGGTTGTCATGGGTATTCCGAGCACTCCGGAAGTTATAGACACTTCGCAGAGTTTTTCAATTCTAAGTCTTTGAATGTGGTGATGATGGATTTGCCTGGGCACGGTTTATCAACGGGCGAACGAGGAAACATCGAAAGCTTTGACTTGTATGTAAAAAGTTTTTTTTCAGTCTTTGATGAGATGAAGCAGAGGAGGCTTCCAGAGCCTTACTATTTTTTTGGCCACAGTTTGGGGGGTCTTGTTGTCATACGAAGCTTGCAAATGAGGGCATGGGGCCCGAGCTTGAGGCGGGTTTTCTTGTCTAGTCCTCTTCTAAATTTATCGGAAAAGTGTTTTTTTGGTTTGGGTCGTGTGTTTCAGTTTCAATGGGGTCGAAGAGCCGTGTTAGCTCTCACTCAAGTTTTGCCGAACTTAAGACTCTCAAATGAGGCTGCCCTGGCCGAGCAAAAACTGACTCATGACTCTGAGGCGGCCAGGCGAAGAAGGGCGGATCAGTTGATCTGTCCTGAGGTGACAACCCACTGGACCAGGGAGTTTTTGAAGGCAAGAGAGCGGGCCTTTGAAGATGCCGTATTGATCCGACAGCCACTGGCTATCTTTCAAGCGGGGGACGATCATGTTACGAGCGCAGACTCGGCAAAAGACTTTCTTCGCCGGATTTCGGTCAAGGAGAAGCTCTTTCGAATCTATCCAGATCTGTATCACGAGATTCTAAATGAGAATCAGAAGTTAGAGGTTATGGAAGAAATGGCTTTCTGGCTGTTTCAAGACGAGCATTCATTGGGTCGAGAGATGGGCTCGATTTGAAAAGTCGTGTGACCTGACCCGTATCTGGCCTTGACCCAAAGATTGATTCGGTCGATCAGTTTGGTTGTATCTTCAAGGCTTTGTACTTGGGCCTCGATATGAGCCGTCATGGCGAATAGGTGAGATGTGATCTCCCAGATATGAAAGTCATGAATCGCTTTGATCTCAGAGAAATTGTTGATGAGGGATTCTTTCACTTCTTTGGGGTCAATGTGGGCTGGGGCCCCTTCCATCAAAACATTCAAAGCCTCTAGGCTGAGTCGAACGGACATTACGAGTAAGATGCCAGACACCAAGAGGCTGGCAATCAGATCGGGCCATGAACTTGAAAGTATGATGACCCCCATAGCTCCGATTATGACGGTCACAGAAGAGATCGTGTCTCCGATGACATGAAGGAAGGCAGCCCGTACATTCAAGTTCTTGAGTCCACCTGCCCGCATCACTTTCAACATGAGGAGATTGGCAAGAAGACCAAAACTGGCGACCGCCAGCATGAGACCCCCTTCGACCTGAGCATCTTGGCCCCATCGAGAGATGGCTTTGAAGATAATAAAGAACGACATTCCTAAAAGAATGCTGCCGTTCAAAAGTGCTGCGAGAATCTCAATTCGATAGAAGCCGTAAGATTGACGCTCTGACTTTAATCGCGGAGCGAGATAACCCGCGAGAAGGGCGGCTCCTAAGGCAAAAACATCTGAGGCCACATGAAGAGCGTCAGCGAAGAGCGCAAGACTGCCAGACCAGAAGGCCCCCAAGACTTCTATGACGACCAGACTCAGAGAAATGCCAAAGGCGATTTTGAGTCCCCTAAAGGCTCTGTTTCGAGCCCCTCCATCCGGATGTTGGGGGTGATCGTGGGGGTGTAAGAGTCCCATATTTCTGAGAAATCTCCTCTCAAAGTATTTTCAAATCTATGTTAGTTCAGTATCGCAGATGCCAATTCCTAAGGAAATCATCAATTCTAGCCCAAATTTCAGGCGATTTAAGACCCGAGAGATTCAAATCGGAAATCGGGTGATTGGGGGCGACGCGCCGATTTTGGTGCAGTCGATGACCACGACGGATACTTGTGATGTGGAGGCGACCGTCAAGCAAGTGATCGAGCTGGTTGAGGTGGGTTGTGACATTGTGAGGATTACGGCACCCACCCCACGAGATGCTCAAGCCCTACAAGAAATTCGGAAGACTTTAGACCGAAGGGGCGTTTCCGTTCCTCTCGTGGCGGACATTCACTTCATGCCTAAAGCGGCTATGATTGCGGTGGATTGGGTTGAGAAGGTGAGAATCAATCCCGGCAACTTTGCTGACCGGAAACTATTCAAAGTAATGGAGTACAGTGATTCGGACTATCAGCGAGAGCTTGATCGCATTCATGATAGCTTCAAGCCCTTGGTGATGAAGTTGAAAGAGAGGGGGGCGGCCCTTCGAATTGGAACGAATCATGGCAGCCTTTCGGATCGAATTATGAATCGCTTTGGAGACACTCCCGAGGGGATGATTCAAAGCGCTTTTGAATACGCTGAAATTTGTCGATTGTATGATTTTCATAATTTTTGTTTCTCCATGAAAGCGAGCAATGTTTCGGTGATGATGCAGGCCTATCGGCTGCTTGTTGAAAGACAGATGGAGAGAGCTTGGGATTATCCGATTCACTTGGGCGTGACAGAGGCGGGAGACGGTGAAGATGCGCGCATTAAATCAGCCATCGGGATTGGCACTCTTTTGGCTGAGGGCATTGGAGATACCATTCGGGTTTCGCTGACAGAGCATCCCGTTCGTGAGATTCCGGTTGCCAGAGAGTTGGCTGAACGCTTCAACAAGTCTGTACTGCCGTATCCTGCAGGATTTGACTTTGTGGATCAGGGCGGCGCAAATTCTGTTGTTCCAGAAGTTTGGATTCGAGAGCAAGACTTCGACTTTTCTCAAGCGGAGAAGTTGTCTACGACGGTCGAACCGCCGGATGTGATTTTTTTCGATTCGCCGGTCTCTCAGCGCTTAGAATCAGATTTTGAGGCATGGAAGATCTTTCTTAAAAACGACTCTTTAAAGCTGGCCCTGCCCTATCGTTTGAGAGCTGAGCTGCAAGCCTTTGAGCCTCTGGTAGCCTACTGGCTGGCAGACCCAAAGGAGCTTGATGAGAGAGAGATTCGTGATGAGCGAGTGAAGCAGTGCGTGAGCTCTTTAGAGCATTTGAAGGGAGTGGAGGACTTAAGGCCAGAGTCGCTCGTTTTTTCATATCAGCTTTCATCCGAGAAACTTTCGGAACTCTCAGACTTGTGCGTTCAGGCGGGCTCGGCCTTCATTGATCTCCCCCTTTCCGGTTTGATGATTCAGGGGCTCAGTCTCAATTCCTCTCTAAGAATTAACTATGCGATTCTGCAGGCCACTCGGCGACGCATGTCGAAGACGGAGTATATTGCCTGTCCGTCATGTGGAAGGACTTTGTTCGATCTTGAAGAGACAACGGCTAGAATTCGAGAGCGAACCGACCACTTGAAGGGTGTCAAGATTGCGATCATGGGCTGTATCGTAAACGGTCCTGGCGAAATGGCCGATGCAGATTTTGGCTATGTGGGCGGAGCACCGGGTCGGGTTAACCTTTATGTAGGCAAAGACTGTGTTCAAAAGAACATTCCGTCTAAAGAGGCTCCAGAAAGATTAGTGCAACTGATCAAAGATCATGGTCGATGGGTCGAAGCGCCCAGAGAGACAGTCGTTTAGTTCTCAAGAATTTGTTCGAGTTCTTCTTTTGTGATCCAACCGATCTCGTGAGCTGTGAAGGGGTTGATGACGACCTCAGACCAGTCTTTCGGAAGTTGGGAATCCCTTTCAGACTTCATAATTTTCAGACCCATGAGATCCGCTTGAGTTTGCGGAAAGAGAGGCTCCCGACGAGGGTCACCTAAGCCGTCCGGTAGGATGCTGTTGCCGGTGAGAGGATTGTGGCGGTTCTGTGCTCCGTAGAGAATCGCGATTTCTCTCGCAATTTGCAGCAGGTTATAAAATGAGTCGCGGGGGTTCATTGAGTTTAATGCAAAGGCTTTTCGTTTGAGCCTGGGCCCGGGGGCTTGATTCAAAAGGTGAATTCCCCCTCGACCGGCCGGAAACAGGTACACAAAAACACTTACATCGGAGGCCCGTTTTTCTTTGATCCCCGATTGCCTGAGAAAATCAAAGACCTGAGGGCTGCGAATGAGGTCGTGGGCATTGGCCTGCCCGCTAATCGGTGCAGATATGGGAGCGGGTTCGTGCGATACAATCGACAGAACGCTTTCATCTTTGCCCGTGTATCTTTCGTACTCCCTTCGGAAAAACTCAGAAATCCTTTGAACGGAATGAGGATTGCTTGGATCCTGAAGTCTTTCAAAAAATGCGTTTTGACTTTCGAGAGTGCCTTCCCCCGTGAATATCAGAGAGACTTGTTGACCCGGGCCAAGTGCTCCGATGCGAGCGCTTGACTGAAAGTTCCAGAGGCTTTGAAGGCCGAAAATCAGAGCCAGAACGGCCAGTACCAAGAGGGGAAAGCCGTGCGGTCTTTGGTAGCCAAGCCATCCCAACAGCTTCGTCTTCCAAACGACTGACTTGAGCTGTGAAGGATTCAATGGGTGTTCAGTCGAAACTTCTGTTTTCCAATCTTCTTGAAAGGCTTCGGTTTCTTCAATCAGCGGAGCCGCCTTCTTTGAAGAGCTCTCTCCGATATCCAAATCAATCTCATGCCCCGAAAAAGTTGATTTTTCAAAAGCTTCAAGGTCGTCTTCGTTGGTAATCTCAAGGGCGGGAAGTTGCTGCTTTAGGGTCTCAAGCTCATCTTTTTTGAGTGAGGTATGTTCCAGCTTTTCACTCACCTTTCGGTTTTGGGTCTTCGATTCGACGATATTCAAGTCGTAGCTCGGAATGGTGGCAAGCTGATAGCCGGAGATTCGATCTGAGCTTTCAGGGGACTGAAGCGCTTCGCTGGCGGGGCGGCCCTCCTTTATCGACTGTCGCTCATCTTCCGTCAATGGGTAGTGTCGCGTGACCTCTTCGGTGAAGTCGGCCTCAAAGACTGTCTTGTCGTCCTCGGGAAAGTCTCCCTCTTGCAAAAGCTCTTTAGGAATCTCCTGAGGAGCAGTAGATTTTAGATCCTCTTCGACGATGGGCTCCCGCAGGGCTCTTTGAATGATGTCGAGTTCGATTTCAATATCTTCTTGAAAGACGGGCCGGAGAAACTCAGACAATTTTTTTCGATAGTAGGCGCGGACACTGCGAGTATGAAAATCGATTTGGTGTTTATCCAGAAAATGTTGATGAAGCGCATTGAAGAAGTCGATGGCCGTTCGCCATCTCTTTCGAGGGCTTCTCTCAAGAGATTTGAGAAGAATGGCACAAAGATCTGAATCGAGATTGGGCGAGAGGAGTTGAGGGTCGAGAACTTTTCCTTCGATAATGCGTCGATACAGAGTGCTGGCGTTATCTGACTTGAAGGGGGCTTGGCCGGTAAGAAGTTGGTAGTAGATGACGCCGAGGCTGTAAACATCGCTAGCTTGTACGACGGGGTCGTTGATGGCCTGTTCGGGCGCCATATAACTGAGTTTGCCCATAGCCGATCGAGTAAACTCGGGTTGAAGCCGACTCTCAGCGGTGGCGATTCCGAAGTCACCCAGCTTTACCCCTCCTTTGTATTCCAAAAGGATATTACCAGGACTCACATCTCGGTGGATGATGTGGAGATCTCTGCCTTTCACATCTTTCAGGGAGTGGGCAAAGGCCAGAGCTCGGAGCACTTCAAGGCAGAGGTAGGTCGACAGTTCGGGATCGAGGCGAGCGGCCTTGCCGTCTTGAATGAGGCGGATCAAATGATCGAGGCTTTTTCCGTGAATGTACTCCATGGCGATAAAGAACTCAGATCGATGGCTTCCGAGGTCATGAACACTGACAATGCCGGGGTGGTTTAGAAGGACACCAATTTTGGCCTCGTGAATGAGGAGATTGACGAAGGCTCTGTTTTCGTTGAGTTTCTGATGGAGCTTTTTAATGGCCAAAAACTGCCCCTCAAGCTCCTTTTGGGTGCTTAGGGCGAGGTAGACCTCGGCCATTCCTCCTTCTCCGACCTTCGCGAGAAGCCGGTAGGGGCCAAAAGATTCAATGTCAGGAAAAACCTCCACCCCTAATATTATGCAGCTGGAGGAGTCATAAGACGATGAAAAATCGCGGTGACAAAGAGTCTATTATGCGTAACAACATGGCTAAGTATCCCAATCGGTTTGCGGTGGGGAGCGTCAATCTCGAGGGTTCAAGAGCTTCGGGGTGCTGCTTCCTCTGAGAAATCAGGGATAGCTTTTGAGGACGCCCAGGTAGCTCAGTCAGGTCGCACCGGAGGTGCGCGGAAGAGAGCAGAGTTGCTCTACCGACGGCTGAGAGGTCGGGTTTAAAATTGCAGGACGCCCAGGTAGCTCAGTCGGGTCGCACCGGAGGTGCGCGGAAGAGAGCAGAGTTGCTCTACCGACTGGCTGAGAGGTCGGGTTTAAAATTGTAAGACGCCCAGGTAGCTCAGTCGGTAGAGCAGAGGACTGAAAATCCTCGTGTCGGTGGTTCGATTCCGCCCCTGGGCAAATTGAAGGGTTCATCCTGAAAGGGTGAGCCCTTCAATTTATTTATGTGCGGAGATGGAAGCATCGGCCGAGATTTTCAGTAGAAAATCTGAGTGTCTGAAAGCGACCCCACAAAGTCCGAGCGCCAGCGAGGCGGGAGCTTTCAGCTATCCCTAGATTTAGCTGCGCGGTAGCGCAGCAGGATAATCAGTGTGGTTCGATTCCGCCCCTGGGCATATCTTAGCTTGCGACATGTTTTGCAGGCTCCAATCCTCTTCCATGGATTAGGTTGTATCCAATAAAGAAACAAATCTGAGCGGCTGGAATGATACTCAATCGAAGTGACTTATCAATC
Organism: Bradymonadales bacterium; assembly: GCA_007693605.1. GTDB lineage: Bacteria > Bdellovibrionota > UBA2394 > UBA2394 > UBA2394 > REDG01. Next base: position 47,552 of record REDG01000024.1, on the reverse strand, counting down.
TTAGTCTCTAACGAGTTGGTTTTGCTCGTCACAATTAAATGACTTGTTTCATTTTGCCTGCAGAAGTCTAAGTGTTTCTTTAATTCGTTTATATTATCCTTATAGCGGTCGCTCCATTTTACTTCAAGAGCCCATGGAATTGAAAAATCTTTATTCAAATGAAGGAGGTCAAGCTCCCCATTGCGAAACCGCCCGTAATATAGACTGTCCAACCATTCAGGGTTGTGCATCCACTGACTAAAAATGGCAGTCTCGACAAGCGAGCCTAAAAGCTGACTATCATCTCTCGATATCAAACCGTAAAGGGCCGCATACATAGACGGATTGGTAAGGTAGACTTTAAAGAAATTCATCCGCTTAAAGGTTTTTCCAGATCCATCAACTCGATGGACCGGGCGAATCAAGAACGCGGCCTCCAAATATTCTCGGTATCTCTTGATTGTATTGTTCGCGACTCCAGAGTTTTTTGAAATTTCTTTTAAGCTGATTTCGCCGCCAGTCTGATAAGTTAAATAGTGAAACAATCTGTTGAGTTCTTGAATGTCTTCTATTCCGTATAGCGAGGGCAAGTCCCTCAGCAACACCTTGTCGATAATGTCCTGCTTCAAAAATCGATCTGGGTTTTGTCGAACGCTCGGGCTGAAAATGGCCTCTGGAAAACCTCCGTAGTTAAGGTAGTTAATAAACTCGTCATTGAGTTTTAAAATATCCTTAATGCGATTTGGCTGTCCTTCAGCGGATTCGAACAAATCATTTATTAAATTCAGAAGATCCAGGTACTCGTAAAAAGTGAGTGGAGGCAGAAGGAAGTCACTAAATCTCCCTGCGCCAGATTCTTTACTTCGCCTTCGCAATGCACCCGCCGCCGAACCTGAGGCGATAAACTTTGTACCCTTGAAGCGGTCCACCAATATCTTGAGTTGAACATCCCAGTCCTTCATGTACTGGATCTCATCAAATATAATCACTCGATTTTTCAAGTCAGAGGCACCGATGGCTTCCTGATAAAGAGTTAAGTGATCTTCGAGTGAGTGCGAGTAAAAAAGAGGCTCATCTAGCGGAAGATAAATCAGTTCCTTGGGGTCTTTATCGGAATCAATGAACTCTTGGATTACCTGATGAAGGAGGACAGTTTTCCCTACCCGACGCGGTCCTAATAGAATCAATGCTCTATTTACTTCGAATTGAGTGGTTAGAGGGAAAAACAGACTGAAGTAAGGCCTTTTCCTTAGGGCCTTTGTCTCAGAATCGATGGTTCCCTTTTCCCAATGGGAATTCAGAGCCTTGATCTTCTGATGTATCTTTTCTTTTGGGATTTGCCGCATCTACAGCATCAGAATCTCATCTTGTGCGAATAAAATCAATTGACTGATTCTATTCAACAAACACAGTGTAAACAATTGAAATTACTATACTTTATAGATAATTGGTGAATAGGATCAATTGGTCGATGCTATTTTGACGCCCGATGTGGAGGGACCTCGAACGAGACCAGAAGGTCAAAAGTATGTGGAATGCAGAGTCACCGTGATATTAGTTTTTATTGATTCCGACCATATCTATACCTGATCGGGTATATGCGCATTTAATATAAGAAAAATATACCCGAAGAGGTATAAAATAATCATAAATGGCTTTTATTATACCCAATCGGGTATATACTTAGACCTGTGAATATTTCGGTCTTCATAAAGAAAAGAAGAAGGCAACTTCAGCTCACCCAACGAGATTTAGCGGATCGTTCGGGTGTGGGTCTCCGATTTATTCGAGATTTGGAACAAGGAAAGGAGACGCTTCGTTTGGATAAAGTGAATCAGGTTCTTGCTGTTTTTGCTCACGAAGTAGGAGTTGTCCCGACGAGGAGAGAAGAAGCATGAACCGAAAGGGCAAAGTTTATTTTGATAATCTGTTGGCTGGAATCATTGAGCAAAACGATGAAGGCTATATTTTTTCATACGATGAACCTTATCTTAAGGACGAAGCTTCAAAGCCGATCAGCTTAACGATGCCTCTTCGAAATGAGAGCTATCGGAGCAAGACTCTCTTTCCATTCTTTGACGGCCTGATTCCAGAGGGCTGGCTCTTGGATGTCGCGATTGATAACTGGAAATTAAATCCACGAGATCGCATGGGCTTACTACTTGCTGTTTGCGGGGATTGTATTGGTGCTGTTCATATCGAAGAGATCAAGGAATGAAAAGGAAATCGGTTAAAACGAGAACTGTGCCAAAGAATCGATGTTACTTTTGTTACGAGGCGCTCGGCTCCGGTGATATAGATTATCATCCAACATGCGCGCGTAAGTTATTTCCTGGTCATTCAACACCTCCGACGGTGGAAGTCGGGATGGATGATATTCAGAACTTTGCCAAGGAAGTTGTGAACCAGAGACTAGTTGTGACAGGGGTTCAGCGAAAGCTTTCTCTTGGCATGGAACGAGAGGGGCCTGGCTCGACGCGGCTAACGATTGTGGGATGGAATAGTCACTATATTCTTAAGCCGCCCCATGAAAAATTTCCTGAACTTCCAGAGATCGAAGATCTCTGCATGCATTTTTCCGAAATTTGTAAAATCAAAACAGCTCGGCACGGCCTAGTTCCACTTAAGACAGGAGAGCTTGCTTACATTTCGAAGCGCTTTGATCGGCCGAAGAAAAAGAAGAAACTTCCCGTAGAAGATCTTTGTCAGCTCATGGGATTTCTAACCGAAGATAAGTATCAGGGTTCGATGGAGAAGGTGGGAAAGATCATAAGAAAGTATTCATCGAATCCTGGAGTCGATGCCGTGACCTTTTTTGACTTAGCCCTTCTGTGTTTTCTTATCGGTAACGCTGACATGCATTTAAAAAACTTTTCACTTTTGACGGATGAACAAGATTTTGTTTCATTGGCCCCAGCCTATGACCTGGTCTCTACAGCTCTAGTAATGCCTAGAGATAACGAGGAATCTGCGCTTCCTCTCAACGGCAAGAAATCAAATCTCACAAGAAAAGATTTTATTGCTCTAGGAGAGAATCTTGATCTGCCCGAAAAAGTAATCGAGAAGTCCTTCGCCAGGATGGGCTCAAATGTTGAGCCCATGTTGAACTTGATCCCTCAAAGTTTTCTATCTAAGGAGATGCAGAAGAAGTTTGAGAGCTTGTTCCAAGAGAGAGCGGATCGATTAACGCTTTGAAGCCAGAATTTAAAATCCGAAGAGCCTGCCCAGATGATGCAAGCGCGATTACTGGAGTATGTATTGGCTCCTGGCGGCAAAGCTATCAAGGGATTGTGTCTTGAAGCCTAGGCCACTCTAAAAACTTCCCTTATGCCGGGGTTCTTGGGTGAAAGAGAAGACTTTACTCCGCATAAAAGTCGACTGTTTTTCGAAACTTGAGGCCAAGGTTTCCTCTCGTCAATTGGTGTCAATAATCCGAAGGTTCGCGGTAATGCGACCACCCTTGTAAAAGCGTTTGTGGTCTTCTAAAAGCAGGGTCACCTCTCTCACATGAAGATCTGAAACGTCGAGGTAGCCACTGTTGACCCACTTCGGGCCCGCGTCTTGCTGGACGATATACCAAGGCAAATAAACTTTTCGCTCACCTTCATCGAAGTCTGCAATGGCAATGAAACCGCCCATCTCGATCTTTAACTTGTGGTTGTGAATTCCGTCGGCGGAGTGAATGTCAAAGGAGCAGGTTTCGATGACATCTACTGGAGAATGAAACATATTGAGGCCTCTGACATCGTAAACCGGAATCTTCGCTTGAATCAGACAAATCTCATCCGAAAACCAAGGCTGCTCTTCATCCAATTCCATCCACTGATGTACAAATTTAATATTAGCCTTGGCGTAACGAATCGGCTCGACATTGGAAGTGACGACTTCCCCAGGAGTGAGGAGTCTCTGTCTAAACTCATTGATTTGAGCGTAGCCGGTTGAGACATTCACTAAACAGCTTGTAAAAAGAATAAGGCTTAAGAAAATACGAAACATAGGGGCTCCTCTCTGAGCCCATTGTATCTTCAGAATCTGGATCTTCACAAGTCTCGGCTACCGCTAGTCGAGGAGCGCCCAGGAAAAGAGCAGAAGGGCTGGCCGGCAGACTGTTTGAGAATCGGAATGTGGCGCGTCATTTGCGCGTTGGTTGACGCTATCCTTCTCTTTAGTCGCAGCCATGGGATTGAAGTAAGATCACTGGGCAAAAATCTCTTTGAGAGCTCTTTGCCAACTCAGGCAATCAACTCCCTCAATGCTGGAAGCAATGGGATCTTGAGAGACAAGAATCTTTCGTGAAGGCTTAAGCACATCTGCGAGTCTTGAAAATTTTTTAACTTCGATAGGATCTACCTGATCTCCAGACTTAACTTCTACAGCGAACACTTCTTTTCCGCGCGACAACACCAGGTCGATCTCGCCCCCTCGAACTTCAGCGTAATGAGAAAACCGATAGTCCGCTTCCCAGTAGCGATTCATTCGGAAAGCTTCGAGAATGAAAAAGTGTTCAAAAGCTTTTCCGTAGGCAGCCGTTCGCGGTTGCAGAGCGCCCTTCAAGGTTCCTTCCATGGCGCGCTTCACACCAGTGTCGAAAAGATAAAATTTAGGCTGTTTCTTCTGTGATTTTCGCAAGGAACGATGAAAGGAGGGTAGGTAGAATCCAAGTAAAGTATCCTCAAGAATTGAGAAAAAAGTTTGGACAGATTTGACATCGACATTGAGATCTCTGCCAATCTTTGAAAAATTGAGACTATTGCCATTCTCAAGAGCCGCAAGAAGTAGAAAGTCACGAAAGCTTTGACCATTTCTTACAAGCTGCTCAATGAGGATCTCTTCTTTTAAATAGGTCTGGCAGTAGGCTTTGAGGTAGCTAGATTTCTCTCGGGCACTCTTGAGAGCAAAGATGCTTGGAAGGCTGCCCCAACAGAGGATCTCGTCGAGCTTAAAATCATCTCCTAACTCACGACAACTCAAGGGGAAAAGCTCGTAGACATTGGCCCTTCCCGCCAAGAGATTAGCAGATTGGCGTTTGAGTTTTCTCGCGCTGGAGCCCGTCAAGACAAACTTCATTTTGCTCGACTCGATGAGTCGGTGGACAATATCCAGAAGCTTTGGAACCTTTTGAATTTCATCGATAATCACCCAGATGGGTTTGGGCTTTAAAGCCCTAAGATCTGCCTCGAGTAGGTCGGGGTTTCGTTGGTAGCGAGATTCAAATTTCTCTTGGAGTAGATCAATGTAGTGGAAGTCTTTCGTAAACTCCCCTTTCACCCAAGTCGACTTACCAGTTCCCCGCGCCCCCAGGAGAAAAAAGCTGCGTGATTTTAGGGGGCTGAATTCTCTGTGGAACATACTCCATAATAATGCCGTTTTTATGGAGTATTGTCAACGGGCTCCCGAGTACAATCGGCCTTGGCCCCAAGCAAGAAACTTATAGATTTAACTTCGACACAAGATCGCGCTCTGCCGACACGAATTCACTTTCTTGGACATAGGTGGGGGTTAGGTATTGAATTTGAATTTTAGAGACGAATGGAATCGGAAGGAGCTTTGAGTCCCAGGACTTTAACTTTATGCACTTTGTCCCCCTTACGATGATCGGGACTATTGGCACCCCTCCTTGTTGTGCCATATGGAGTATGCCCTTCTCGAGTGTTCTTGGCGGGCCATTTGGACCATCTGGAAGCACGCTTGTACAATATCCTTGCCGCAAAAAGCCTACAATGTGGTCTGCCGCGATTCGGCCACTGTGACCTGAGGAACCCGGAATCATTTTAAAGACTCCCAATAACTTTGAAACAAAGTACCAGGGAATCATGTAAGGCTGAGGGTGATTCATCCAAACCTCACGCTGAAATCGAGGGGAAGCGGTTAAGAAGAGGTTGAAGTTTTGGTGCCATACGCATCGGATATAGGAGGAAGGCATATTGCTCGGTATACGGACTTCAATTGAACAAGTGTGTTTACAAATCAGATAGTAAATGTAAATCAATGCGCCACACCCCATGCCGTACAAAAGCAGAAGGGGCCACAGGAGAAAGCTGACCCTTGAGAAATAAGCTTTCATCATGACCGGAAAGTCATGATAGGTGTTCAACCATCGCGGCCACCTGTTCACTTTCATGTGGGGTCAATCCTCATCCATTTCATAGCTGGGCATTGTGTTTTCAGGATAGAAGCATTCTCCCACACTCAAGGCCATGGGCAACTGGGGCTTATTCTGGTTGGGGGGGGCAGGGGGAGCTGTAGCGAATTGCCGCACTTGGGGGCTGTATGGCTTGCAGGGGCCCATTTTACAAGCAGAGGCTTTCTGCTATTTCGTAAGCCCCTATGGGTCTCTTTGGCCGGTCATTGATAGCGGTTTTTTGCCTTGGCAGCGCTTGCCTTTGTCTGGCTTTGAGCTTGAGTGGGAGCGAGAGCCGAGCTGACCATTCTTTACTGCATGAGATTTCGGAAATCGTTTCAAAGGTGCGAGCAGAGGGTGGGGGGCTACGGGATCTTGCGATGCTCAATGGCGCAATCCACGCTGCCCATCAGATTGTCTTCTACAAGGCGGGTCTCGACTACAAAGCAGGCTATCGTTTCACTGAGGGGAATGTTGCGCTGCGGCAGTTTATTTTAGAGCGACTTGTCAGCGAACCTGAGTTGTTAGAGCAGAGCCTTCAATTTTACGCTCGCTTACGAGAGTGTGACTCGGAGATGGAGCCGGCTGTGCCAAAACTTTCCGACCGCTGTCCGCTCGATTTTTTTTCATTGGCACAGGCGCACACGAATGCTGATCTTCCCTCCTCATTTTTGATTTTGGCAACCTTCGGGCAGGATGATCGGATTGAAGCCTACCCCATTCCTGAAGATATTTCTGAGATGACTGCGAGCAAACTGAAACGGCTTAACGCCTTAAAGCCTTCGCGTACATCACTCCTCTATCATCCGGCATCCATGGGCGGTGTCTTGCCGGACAAAGATGCGATTCGAGCGGTTGAGATCGCAACTGAAAACTGCTTGAAATACAATGCGAACTGTCCCGGCGGAGTTGAGGCTCGTTATTATCATGTGATCGGGGCGGCATTTGTTGCGTCTGAGCTTGTCGAGCAAGGTCATCATGTCTCCATTCCCGGCTTGGGAAATCTGGTGACATGGCTTGCGGCTCGAATGGCCCGTGAATACAAGACCCGAACCGTGTTGAGCACTTATATGAAAAACCCTCTCGCTCAGCAACTCTATCATTCCGGCTATCGCTCCGTTTGGGCTGAGCTTCCGCCTGAGTTTATCAATGAGCTTCCTGCTGAAGATCTGGAAAGAGCCCAGGCGGAGCTTGATTTCTTTCTGGCCAATATCGAGCTGGGAGTTAGTCAGCATTCTGCGGGATCTGAATTTGTTGTTCAGAAATACAGTGAGTTAGATTAACGGAAGGCTGGCGAGTTGATCTAGGGGTCGATCGGACCTATCTTTTCAATCCCATGTTGAAGGCTTGCCTTCGTGAACCTTTAAGATCACTTAGGTGCTATCTGATACAGCTTCGAAAGTCTGAGTTGCGGCATATTTAACGGGTCGCCTTTGTTCACGAGGTGATTGGCAAATGTAGTGGCCCAGGTCTTAGGTCATGAGCTAACTAACTTAAGTCAGGCAATTGGGCTGAGGTGCAGCCTAAAGCTAGACGAGGGCGACGAGTGATCGAATTCGATTGCTTGATTGGTGCCGAATTGCTAGTTCCGGGCAAGAGTAATTTCTGCACTTCAATTTAACTGAAAGGGCGTTGTATATGAAATATGTTTTGGCGTTGGTCTGGGTTGTTTCTATGGCAGGCTTTGTGGGGCCGAGTTCTTTGGCTGCGGATGAGTCGATGAAAAAACTTAGCCTGCAGGAGGCTCGAGACTTACAAGAAAGAGTTCTCATTCAACCAGTCGAGATCGAAGGTGTTCCGGTGGCGTCTCGAGATCTTGAAGATTTTCTGGAGAATACTCGTATTGCTGGGGATGCTACTTTGATTTGTCGCAGTCTTGGTTTTGCTCGAATGGAGAGTTATAAAGGGGAGGTTCAGGTTTTTGATCCGGGCAGTCCGTTGGACTTTTGGGTGATTACCGATCGTGAGGCGAGCGGTATCTTAGAGCGATGGTCGCTGGCGTCTGCCGATAGCTATTATCGACGCTATTTTTTTGATGAAATTGTTTGTGCCAAGGCCCTAGACTAAGGTTTTTGGGTCAGCAATCTCGAGTCGATTGCTAGACATTAGGGTGGCTGGGGGCAGCTTGACGATGCTTGGCCGGGATCCATCCCTCTGTCTTTTCGAGACCTTAGGGAAGCGAGTGCGGGCTTTGTTCTGGTCTTGGGTAGCCCGAGTTGAGTTGGGGCCTGAGGTTTGCTAGGACTCTTTGGTGGCCGCGAGAGATGCAAACTACTGGCGAAACTACCTGAGGGCTTGTGGATTGAAGAGTTCACGAACGCGGCTTGCATTGCTCGAGTTGCTTTCAAGGGAAAGCTGTGCTCTGGCTGCCGAAGAGCTTTATGAAAGACTTCCACCAGGTTCATGTGATCTAGCGACCGTTTACCGAAGTCTTCAGTCTTTCGAAGGGCTTGGTTTAGTCGATAAGTTGGACTGGGGAGAGGGCCGATCGAGATTTGAACTGAGTGAACAGCAAGCTCAATCGAAGCATCACCATCATCTTGTTTGCCGTCTTTGTCGAAGAGTAGAAAGCGTGCCCGAGTGCTTCGTTCCGGCCCTTTCAAAGCAGAAGTGGATCAGGGGCTTTAAAGACATTTCTCACCAGTTAGACTTCTTTGGAGTCTGCCCCGATTGTCAGTGAGTTTATTCTTTCTAGTTGTAGTGAAATCCCCACAGAGGTTTGGACTAAAGACTACAGACTGCACCGGTTAGGGCTAAAGTGTGTCTTTTTGGGGATCTCTAGGCTGGCCCTGAACTTGCAATGCTTCTCATCCAGTAAATTGATTAGTCTAAAAATAATGTTAGTGAACAAATGATGAAGGAGTATGAAATGAGAAAAACAATCTTTACTATCACGGCACTTTTCTTGGGCCTCGGCGCAGGGTCTTCGGCTTTTGCCCGTGTTCCCTTGAAAGAAGTTCAGGTTTCCCCCGGTTCGGTCACAAAGCTGTTTTGTGACGAGATTGACTATGCGGTATCTTGTGATATTTCACGCGCAAAGAAGCGAATACTTGTGTCTTACTCTTGTGCTCTGACCAAGGGAATGGTCTCTCGTCACGATTTAACACAGATTGTTGTCAATCTTGATGGGCAGTCTGTTACGACGAATCTGGGAGTTTTAACTGACGAGTCCGCATGCCTGCGACAGGCCAAGGAACTTCAGGAGGCTGCAGATCGACAACTAGGTCTTCGATAATCTTGTAGGGTTTGGGGCTGTCTAGATTTGTATTCAAACTGAGACAGCCTCAGGCTTTTGTCTTGAGTCGGCATTCAGTGTGGATTCCAATAAGAGAAGCCTCTCTTTTCTGCCCCGCTGGGCAAGTTGGTGTTAGAGTGCGGGCGTGCCGAAGAAACTAAAGGACTACTACAATCTGCAACTAGCCGAACTTCTCTCTGAGAAAATCAAAAGAGAGAAGAAGGGTTTTCGTTCGAAGAACTTTATCGATCAGATTCGAAGGGGCCTTCGAGGCAGGGAGTTTCTGGAGCGGCAAGATTTGTTTGCTGAAGCTCTTGAAAAGGAACTCGACGAAGATTACTCGGGTGCGCTCAAGCTCTTCACGAAAATACTTGGGCCAGAGCTCGAAACCGAGACCGGAATGTTTCGGGAGGGTTGGTGGCTTTGGCCGATCGGAAGGTTTGTCGAGCGGAACGCGGGCACAGAGCCTTCAAAAATCAATGAGAGCCTCGATTTCATTAAAGAATTGACGAAGAGATTTACGGGCGAGTTCGCCATTCGTCCTTTGCTTGAGAAGTATCCAAAAAGGAGTCTTTCAAAGCTCAAGAGCTGGAGTCGAGAGCCGAGCGTTCATGTCCGCCGCCTATCGTCCGAAGGCATCCGAATCCGGCTGCCCTGGGCAAAGAAGCTCAATCTTTTCAAAGATTATTTCGAGGCTTGCTACGAGATTCTTGAGCACCTGAAAGACTCACCAGAAAAGTTTGTTCAAAAGAGTGTGGGAAACAATCTAAACGATCTATTCAAAGAAGAACCTGCACTCGCACGAAAGATTGTGGCCAATTGGACTCGACCTCCCGTCTCGCCTCAAACTCTCTGGATCCTAAAACACGGTCAACGATGGCGTCGCCGATCGGGCCACTAGTCGGTTTCGGAGTCTTCGGGAGGCATCGCGATCCAACGGGCGCCGTTTCTGCTGCTCAATTGCTCAAAGATATGTTGAGGGCCTGGCCAAGAGTCGGGGACTACGGGGAAAGACTCCTCTCCACGGGCTTGGACGGAAAATGGGTACAGTAGTTGATGAGCTTCAGAGCCAGCTCCATAGGTTCTATCTCCGCCTATGACTCCTCGTGCCGATACAAATCGATTGCCCGTGTCTGAAAAATCACCTTGATGCAGCTCAAGAAATTGGCCGTCGAATTCAGTATCCTTGAAGCGGAGCACTCCTGGGCTGGTTTGGTCAATACTTGCGCGAAACCAAATGCCCTCCCTTGGGGCGCGACTGCCGGACGCCGGATGCGATCGAAAGATTACGACGGCGAACTCCGGTGTGCTACCACGAGTTGCCCACTTTGAGATTTGAAAAACAATCAGATCTAGTCTCTGAGGCCTTGGGGCTCCGTGTTCACCCAGTTCAAGCCCAGGCGCCTCAAGCCGAAGTCGAAGCACAAGACGATTCAGCCACTTCTCTCCAAGCTGTGGCGACACTAAGGGAATAACGGGCGCTCCTGGATCACCGGAACCAATCGATAAATGAGTCTGATTTTGATTGATTCCCCCCGTCCTGCCGTCTGGGAGCCTAAGCTCATAAGAGCGGTGATGGCCCCAATGGCTCTCCAGAAGTCGATCATAATCCTTGGGTAGATTGGGTGTCCAGCTGCCCCCGACTACCTTCGTCTCGAAAGCCTGCCTCACCACCTGGATAGCCTCTGCCTCTACCTTCGTGAAACGCCCGCGTGACCGAGATCTCTCCTCTAGTGTCCCTCTAAGGTCCATTAAAACTATCGGAGCTCCGTCAGTGTTCAGCGGGTTTGAAAGCACAATGGCTTCGCCTCCTCCCCTTTCAAAATAAAAGTCGTGTCCTCCGACCCGAACAAGATGACGAGCGCCGCCCTCCACTTGCTCGCCGTGGAAGGTCTGCGCAATCTCGCCCCTCAAGAATGACGCCTCAATGGCTTCACCACATCTGAGGACTGCGGCTCCGATGGTTTGATTGAGAGTTAGGAAAACTAAAAGCCCAAAACTGAGCAAAAGGATCTTGGGGCCTGTTAAAGCTCTAAAGCTGCCTGAAAATCTTCTTTGTCTGCACATCAGCGAGATGCCAATACAATTTCAAATCAGTGTCAAGCCCTTCAGTCGGATGAGCCAAGGCACTTTATGGGGCTCTGGTTCAGGCAGGGAGAGCCTTAGCGAGAGAGGGTGGAGGCCAAGAAGCCCTTTTTGGCTCCCCAATTACCCGTATGGGTAGAGTCAGTCGTCTCAGTATTGAAACGACCTGTGTCTAGCGAGCGCGCTCCCTTTCGCTTTCAATCTCTCGATAAAACTCTGGGGAGACTGCAATATGCCACACTTGTTCGAATTCCTCTTGAACAAGATTGATTTTTCCCTCAGCTTGAAACCTTTCTAAGACCGTTCGTAGAACTTCAGCCTTCTGCGGAGAGTGTTCTTCAAACCACTGGTAAGAGATGTCAAAGGCAATTCCGTAACTGTGCGAGCTTCTCGATGCGGATGGCCGGCCTTCACCAGCAAGGAGTTGTTGATAATCATGCGGTCGAACAATGCTCGACACGACGATTTTAGTATTTTGAGTATCCAAGCCTTCAGTCTCTAAGGCTTGGATAAAGTCTTCTGCTATTTTGTCCATCACCCGATCAAGAATCGGAGTAGAAACTTTGTAGGTCATGTTTCCGCTGATGCCAACTCCGGGCCTTTCTGTCGTTTCGATCAATTCCCCATTCTCTAAGGCGGCTCTTACATCAGCGTCCGTCTCGTAGAACTCTCTTCCCTCTCTCCATCTTTGTTCTGGCCGAACTCGAAGACGAGCGAGTATTCGTTCAAGCCTTCTCTGAAGCTCAACTGGGTCAGCGTCAGGATAGAATTGTGTGGGGTTGTTCTGTATCTCAAGAACACGAGAAATGAGGCTCCGACAAATCTCCGCCGAAGGAGTTGGAATTGGCAGTCCAAACAGAGACGCACAAAAGGCGAGTAACAGCGCAACTTTAGACCATTTCATCAAATAGGCACCCATTGAGATGGTCTGCAAGATTCATGCAAGAAGGCGAACGGTTCTACGGAAGATCCCATGCTCTTAGAGTGGGATCCTGGCCGAAATGGGCCTGGCAACGACAGCCTGACTACGCAAACTTTGTCGGTTCAGGACAGCATTGGATCTGGGGGTCATTGAGCTCAGGGCGTAGTCTTGTTGAGGTTTCTGAAGTACTGACTGGCTTGATGTCTCACCGATACGGGCAGGGAATCTATAAAGTCTTGAGAGCGGAGATAGGCCTCAACATCAAAGACTTGATCTGGAGCAGTGCTCGCCAAAGCCTCGGGGATCGATCTTTGAACTGCGCGACGAAAGACTTGGAAAAAAGCTTCCTGATTCTCTTGAGACAATCCTCGAAGTTCCGAAAAAAACAAAGGTCCTAGGCTGCCCGCCCAAGTTTGGAAGTGTGTTTCAGAAGCTTTCGACCTTTCAAACAGTCCCAGAAGAAGTTGTTGGGTTTGTTTTGAGGCCTGCGGAAAAACCTCGACCAACAGGACATGCGAGTCTTGAGTGGGCTGAGTGCTTAGCCACTTCTCGAGCTGGGCGAGGCCGAAGTCTCTCAGCTCTGTTTCGGTGAGAAGCATGGCCCTTAACAAGCGGCGCTTTAAAGAATTGTCTGCATGAGTCGACAAGAAAATCTGTTTGCTTGCCCAATCCGATGCTTTCGAGCTTCGATCTCGAAGATTCAACAGGGCGCGACCCCCAACTGAAGCTCGATGCAAAGAGAAAAGCGCAGCAGCCATTTGCTCCACTTCGTCTTGACTTCGAAATGAGTTCAAAACCGGAGTCTCAGCGCTTGGAGATAGACTGGCACGAGCCAACAGATTTCCTAACCGGCGATAGATTTCAAGCAGTCTGAAGTGATTGGGCTCGTCTCTCGACCAAGATGGCCATCGTCGATTGTTCTCAAGGCGAGAAACTCCAAGCTCTCCCCGCTCAAGAGATTCAGCAGACTCGTTCGAGATGGAGGCATAGTAGGTGGCCTGCAGCCAGCGCTCTGGGTTTTGATCAGGAGACCCGGCCCTCTTTTTTAACCCCCTTGAGATCTCCAAACTCAAACTGAGATTTTCAGGATTCAAAAGAAAGGCCTCTTGCAAATAGGCTAGAGCTGCCTCTTGTGTCTTCTCTTCGCCTGACCTCGAAAAAGCCTCTTTCGATTTCCTATTCAGTTCTTCCCTTAGCTCGTCCCAGAGTTCCTTTCTAAGGTGTTGCTGAACACAACTTGATTGTCGGGCTGCAACTTGGTTACAACGCCAAAAAATTTTATCGGCATAACGAACGGCGCGGTAGGCATTCAAGCTCCCTGGAAAATCTGAAGAGCTAAGGCTTAAAGCGTTGGGAGAGCTTGAGCGCTTTAAAATTTCAAGGGCTTGATCGGCCTCAATCTGGGGAAGAGTTGAACGAATCAGTTCAAAAGCCTCTATCAGAGCGGACTTGGCGCCTTGAGTAGCGATCTCTGGAATGGAGACCTGGATCTCGTCTAAAATCTTTTCTAGTTCGAAGGCGGCAAGAAAGTCAGCTTCTACATTCTGAGGAAAGTCAATGGGCAGCAATACCGCGACGCTTCGATCGACAAGCTCAGCTCCCGCGAGACCGCCGAAACTATTCAGATAGCCGATTCGAAGACTCTTCAGGCCCTCTTCTTGTTTCGCGTCTACGCGATCAACTAACTGGAAGGGAAAGGGGAGGGAGACCCTCTCGTAACCCTGGCTCTCAAAAAATTCTCTGGCTTGTGGGAGGCCGATCTTTTCAGAGGTCGATTCTTTCGATTGAAAATAGATCTCACCTGCCATAGCAGCATTACCAAGGCCGCCCACGACCAGGAAGAGAGAGCAAAACAGGGGTTTCCAATTGAAAATCACGGGCTAGTAGCTATCAGAAAGTGCAGGGTCTTACAAGTCGAAGAGATTGAAAAAACTTAGAGATATCAAGAGGCTGTTGCCAGGCCTCCCCAGGGAGTGGGCCAACAAAGCCTAAGAACCGCGGCAGATTTGGGCAAGCTTTTCGAGTGAGGTGCGAAGACCGGAGGCGGGCTCTGGCTGGCGCTTTTTAGAGAGGTGAATCGAGCCCGCTTCAAACTCAATCCACTGACCGGTTACATCTGAGCCATGATCGTGAACAAAAAAGCGCTCAGCGTATCGGTGCAGTCTCCCCTTATCTGACAGTCTCAAGACTTCGTGAACAGCCTTTCTTGAATTGTAATTCCAAGTCTGAACCAAAGTTTTGATGGCAGCCCTATCCGAGGCGGTCAGATCATTGGGCAGCCAGATTTCCTTTAGATACCAGTCGCCCTCCAGGGTTCGAGCGATACTTAGATGAAGTCGAACTTGTGACTCGGCTTCTTCAGATCCAGACGCCTCGGAGAGAAGAAATATATGGAACTGCGAAGATTGGGAAAAGATCTCTCCGTCCGCATCTATTTGAACGGAGTAATCATCGGGAATATTGGCATTGAGGTACCAGTGCTCCAGCCTTTCAGTTGCAGGAAAAAACTTTTCAAGGAGTGAGAGCCCTCCAGATCGATCTAACCACTTGAGAGGAGTGCCAATAACGACCGAACGGCTCATGCGAACAAGTTTTCGGTAGGGGACAATTGTCCAGCGATGAACGGGGCTCCAAGAGATCACAAGGCTTCGATCTGGAAACATTTTATGGAGCTTTAGGGCTTTCAGCAAATCAATCTTGGGAGGAAGCAAGAAAGTGCCGGCTAAAAGAATGCAGAGAGGATCGAGGCCAGGCACCGATATGATCAAGCCGACCGTGCCAGCGCCCAAGACATGATGGAGATCCCAGCCCTGCTGAAGTCCGATCATTGTCAGAATCGGGCCTGAGGCCATTTCAATAGGATGTGAGATCAAAAAGAGAAACAAGATGTCATGCCAGATCTCTCGGGCATCGCGATTGCTCCCCCGATGGTAAGATCGCATGATATTCGAAACATAGTTTTGAGGGTTTAAGGCCTGAGCCCAAGTGATCAAAAAGGCCAGAAGGCCGTGGCGGTCTGTTCCCAGAAGCTCCTCTAGCTCGTGATGAAACCTAGAGGCCTTTTCATAAAACTCCTTGTCTTCTAGTGAAAGACCTTCAAGTGCCGCTTGGCTTAGTTCGGAGTGGTCGCCATGGGCAAAAACCCTTACATCTTGAAAGGCGCCGGAGAAGGAGCCGACAAGGGCCAGAACACAAGCCCACAGCCTTACAGTTGCCTTGATTGAAAAATCTCCCATACCCAGAAAATGATAATCGTTATCAATATCGAGATGGTCAAGGGCTTTTCTGATCGGGTGGGAGACCTCTGACGAGTCACTCAAGGCGATGTGGTTCCCAAAAAAGGGAATTCAAGCCCCTTGTCCATTCTTGAGAAGCGGGCTAAAGGCTGGCAGACGATGTGCTCGGGACAGAAGATTTTAAGTTTTGTTCTTCAGGCGGCCCTTTCGGCTTGGGCTTTCTTGGGCACTTGCTCTGAGGGCTTCTGTTCAGAGATTCCGCCCTCTTTTGACCCCTGCTCAGGGGCTGTGCAGGGTCTTGGCCAGGGGGCGGGCGCTGAGGAAGATATTGGATTTTTATCGGAAATGCGGGCGCGGTACGACATTTCTCCAGATGATCTTGTTGAGATCCAAGCTTCAAGGGGGGGCGCCAATGTTCCTCCGTCAGCCGAGTGGCTGAAGCGGTTGTATGAATCGGACGCACTCAGCATGTTGAAAATTAAGGCCGCTGTTTTTGGAATGAGATTTCAGACATTAGGCGAGCGATCTGGTGCTGTTCATGAGCCTTCTGATCATCTTGAGACTCTGCGAGAATTGCGAGAATTGCGAGAATTGCGAGTCGCTATTGAAGCTGAGAACGCGGCTTGGGAAGAGGAGTTGAGAGAGGGTCGGGCCGCTAGAGTAGAGTCTCTGTTTCGTTTCGTTCTAAGGGCTCAAGAGTTGGGACTTGATCTGATTGCTCTTGATCTGTTGAATGACGCGATTGAGTTTTCGTCTGATGCGGAACAGGTCTTTGAGTGGAGAAAAATGGCCGCCAGTTTGGCCTTGAAGCTGGCTAGGCAGGTTGAAGAGGCAGGCCTTGCTTCGTGGGTGCTTGATCTCGCCGCTGCTTCATTTCTTTCTGAAGTAGGGAGCCTAGCCAAAGCGAATGAAATCCTTCGACGCCTTGGTTTGATTCAAGATTCTCATCCCGACTTTTCTCCGGAAGATTGGAATGCTTTATGTAAGCATCTGGTGGCCTTGGGTTTAGAGCCAAAAGAGTTTCTAGATAAGTCGAGGGATCAAATCCTTGAGGCTGTGAAGAAGCGCCATAGGAATCTAGCCCCTGCGCTTCATCCCGATCGCAATCCCAATAGCGGACCAGAGGCCTTTGTCGCCATGCAGGCCGCCTATGAGGCGGCGAAGGATCTTCTAGAGTGTGTAGTTCCGTAATGACGCATTTGGAATTCTGTCCAATTTTCTAAAGCATCTCTTTGGTTTAGGTCCTTTTTTCACTGAGTTTCTTCAGTTCGCCTTCATTTTTTCCGAAAGCTTCAGAAGACGCCTTTGCTGTCGCCAGTGTTGACGCAGAGCGGCGTGAAAAAGAGGGAGAACTGAAATGAGCGCATAGAATTGACGCAGTTTAGGTTTTTAAGATTCGCGGGCTTTTTTGGGTCTCAGGCTTTCATTCCTGCAGTTTGACTGTCGTGAATGAGGCCTTCGAGCCGAAGGAGTCAGAGAAGGCTCGTCTTTGCCCAGCTTTGACGCGCCGCAGTAAAATTTAAGAAGGAGAAATAGAAATGAAAATCGGTAATTCACTTAGTATCAGTCTTTCGAATCGATTGCTCGAAACGAGTAAGGCCATCAATAAGAGTCTCACTCGGCTCTCAACGGGGAGCCGTCTGACGAGGCCAGGCGACGACATCGCCAGCTTTTCTCAGGCCGTTCAATTGGATGCCAAGGCGAGGGGCATGAGGCAAGCCAGTCTCAATCTCAATGCAGGCCTTGGGTTCTTTCAAACCGCAGACGCCGCTCTCGCGAATCAGCTCGAGCTGGTTCAGTCGATTCGAGATTTAGCCGTCGATGCTTTAAACTCAGAGCTGACAAGCAGCCAACGAGAAGGGCTTCAACTCAGTCTCAATAGCTTAATGGAATCCTTTAATCAGATTGTTCAGTCCACAAGCTTTGACGGAAAGAAACTGCTCGACGGAAGTCTGAAATCCCTCGATTTCACCCTCGATCACAAGGGGAATCTTGGCGAACTTCAGCTACAAAAGTCTCGGGCGCAGGATAACTTTGTTCTTGAAGTGGGCACAGGGAAGCTCGAACAAATCGCGACGAGTTCCAGCACCTTAGTGGATGGTGCACCTAACGAGCTTCTATTGGATGTGACGGGCGACGGTAACCTAGATCTGATTACCATCAGTCAGAATGAAGTTCGCATATCAAAGGGCAATGGTATTGGAGGATTCGCGGCTCCCGAATCGATCAACTTGGGTGGAGGTGCAGATGGGTATCATGTCGAAGCAGCCGATCTCACCGGAAACGGCGCTCTTGATCTGGTCGTCTATTCACAAACAGCGGGAACAGATTACTTCGCGATTCTTGAGAATGACGGAACCGGATCCTTCACACTGACTTCTAGCTTTGCAGGGCCCAGTGGCCTGGAATCCGACAGCTTTGTTCTGGTGGATGTGAATGGCAATGGCCAGAAAGACCTGGTCAGTCTTGCCAGTGGAGGAGATCTTCAGCTTCGGTTGGGCAATGGCGATGGGACATTTCAGGCGGCCACGACCATTTCGACCGGAATGGGCGGAGGTCTCACCAAGATTAAGGCGGCTGATCTCAACGGCAATGGCCTTGTGGATCTGGCCATCTTGCAAGCCGACACCAATGTCACCACCTTTTCTGGCGACGGCTCGGGCGGGTTTACTTCGACCGCGACTTTAACCAATGGGGATGCTTCCGACTTTCTGTTGGCCGATATCAAGGGGAACGGGCATCTCGACATTGTCATTCTAGGGGGCGACTCCTTCGAAATTTTCCAGAATGATGGAACTGGGGGATTTGGTTCCACTCAGGAGGTTGTCGGGGCTGCCGATTTTGAGTCGGTGAACTTCATCGACTTCAATCGAAATGGCATGAACGATTTGATCTTTCGCATGAGTGACGGGAGTCTTGCCCTCTACGAGAATAAGTCGGGAAGCTTCAGCTTGAAGTCCAGCCTTGAGGGGGATTTTCTGCACGGACTTCTTGTGGGAGATCTTAAGGGAGATGGCTTCAGTGAAATCGTGGCCTTCAATGACATGGGGGAGTTTGTGAGCTTTCGGCTTGAAACGGAAACCATCGCGGCCCTAGATCGACTTCAGTTGAGCTCGGTAGAGGCCGCTCAGAGAGTTGTCGAGATCGCTGACAATGCGATTGCCAATCTCACTGAGAAGATCACCAAGAACAGCTTTCAAGTGGGCCGCCTTGAGCGATGGAGCAATCACGCCGACGGAGTGGCCTCTGTTGTCGAAGAAGCAAGACAGAGTCTTCTAGAGGCGGATATCGCCTTTGAGACGGCAGAACTTGTTCGACTTCAGATTTTGCAAGAAGCACAAGTCGCCACACTCAGTCAAATCAATCTAAACGCTCAGCTGGTTTTGGAGTTGTTTAAGCTCTCTTAAGAAGGCCTATGCTTGCATTGATACGGAGTAGGAAAAATTAAAAGAACGCAGGAGAACAAAAGATGAAAACTAACTTTCTTACAAGTCAACTGATTGCCAATCGACTACTCAACACATCCAAGTCGATTCAGCAAAGCCTTCAGAGAGTCGAGGAAGGTGAAAGACGCTTGAGTTCAACTAAAGACTCTGTTCAGTTCTCCTTTGCGAATCGACTCACTGGCCAGGCCAAAAGTCTCGCGCAATCGATTTTGGGCCTCAATCGAAATTTAAGCCGAGTAGAAACCGCCAAAACTTCGCTTAGCAGCCAGAAAGAACTGGTGATGGCCATGCGCGAAATTGCCTTAGAGGCGGCAGACTCTGAGACTTCCTCTGCAGAAAGAGCGGTCCTGCAACTTGAACTACAAGGAAAACTCAGCCTCCTGCAAAAAGTAAGTTCCAGCGACAAGTTTGAGGGCCTAAAGATTCAGTCGAACTTCGCCTCTGAACTGTTTTCAGTCAAAAGGCCAACGGGAACTTATCAATTTTCTCAAACCATTGCGGGAAGTGGACCCACAGAGCTTGCCGATGTTACTGGGAATGGGTTGCTGGATCGAGTGGTTCGAGACAATAACTCCGATACTGTTCGTGTCAGTTTCGGAAACGGAGCAGGTGGGTTCTCCGGAGGAGTCTCGATAGGAGCGAATGTCACAAGTTTTGATATTGGAGATGTATCAGGGAATGGTGTGAACGATATTGTCACCATGGGATCGGACGGGATCGTCTCGATTTTTGAATTTGATGGCGAGGGGAGCTTCCATCTTTTTGCGACCTCCACCGGACCAGCCCTTGCGAAGGATGCTATCCTCGTTAAGGTTGGGGACCTCACAGGAAATGGACGCCGAGACATATTGATTAAGTCTGAAACCAACGAGATTGAAATCTTTGAAAACGAAGGCGATGGAAGTTTTTCATCTACAGGCACGATTGCTTTGGGAATTGATCCAGCCCGTGTTGAACTAGTTGATCTCGACAATGACGGAGTCCTCGACATATTCATGTACAATTCAACGAACAATCATCGGCAGGCGTTTCTCAATGACGGGTCTGGAAACTTCACAAGCTCCTTCCTAGTTGACGCTTTCGGATTTCCTCAAACGAGGGATATCATTTTGGGGGACTTCACCGGAAATGGAAACATTGACTATATAATTTACAACGCAGGCTTTGGAACAAGCATTCAGCTCTATGAAGGAAATGGAAATGGAACATTCAGTGGAGTGAACATTGGAAGCTTTGCCAGCGCCCCGAGAGTTCTAAGGGCCTTTGACTACAATGGAAATGGAAGCCTTGATCTGTTGATGCTGAATAATGCCAGAGACTTGATTCTCCTGACAAATTCTGGGACGGGCTCTTTTAGTATCACTCAGACCATCGCAACCAATCTTCGTTTTGATGGTCTTGCCATTGGCGATCTGAACCAAAATGGCTTTGCCGACATCGTCTCGACCAGTTCAACGACTGGCTCCAATGTTTATCTCGCAAAGACAGAGACTCGCTTTTCCTCTGGAGCGCTGCAAGTGCAAACAAAAGACAAGGCAGATCGGACTGCAGCAGTGTTGGACGGGGCCTTAGCGAAGCTCACTGAGCTTGAACGGCAGATTCAGCTGGAAGAGAAAGAGTTAAACCGACAGAAAAGTTCCAGAAATTCATTGAAGGAAGTTAATGCAGAAGCCCAAAAGAGACTGGTGAGTCTTAATGTCAACCAAGAGCTTGCAAAGCTCGGAAGACTTGAAGATCTTCAAGAGGCTCAAAAGCTTGCTTTAGCGCAAACCAATGTGTCTCAGTTGATTGTGCTCGATCTTTTAAGATCCATTCGACTCAACCGATCCTAGAGAGGAGGCCGTATTTAGAGTGACGAACAATCTGAATAGCGAATCTCATACAAAGAGACTTCTTCGCTAAAAATCTGGAACTGAAGCATTTGTTGAGAATGCTTTAAAGCTCTTTTGGTGGGAGTGATCGTTCGAGTTGTCACTCGATCAAACCACCAATTTTCCGATTGAAGGCTCGGGTTGGATCCAGGAAAAAGCTCTTCAAAGAGGTTGGGACTGCTTTCTAGAGGAACACGAGACGCGCCCACATCAGGAAGCTCATAGATTCGAGTTTGCAAACTTCTATTCCCAAAATGATCATCGACAAAAATCATCTGGAGTCTCCCCCCACTTGAGCCGTTCCATTGAATCTCGTCGGTTTCACAGTTCCAAATGAATCGAGGGTTGACTATTTGCTCAGAAATTTTAAAAACAGAAGCGGGGGTTCTCAGAGGGGATGAGTCTGTAACAATCAGGTCTTCTCCAGACTCGAGACTTCTCAATTGAATTTTTTCCTGAAAAAGCTGTCTGAACACAGAGTGAGAAACTGGCTGATGGCTGTGCCGTGAACTGAATCCAAAGTTTGTAAGAAGGTCGGCAGCGGTTAGAACGGGGGGCATCTGATAACGAGTGGCTGAGGCATTGAGTTTCAAGGGAAATCGATTTGAGCCAATGACCAGTTCTAGATCGCTTCCGTAAGCGGCTCGTTCAGACAATCGCCCGAGCTGTGGATGTTGAGGGTTTTCAAGTTCCGCATAAAAAAAGCCTTCCCAGTTAGGAC
The DNA here is from genome assembly GCA_007693605.1 of Bradymonadales bacterium. GTDB lineage: Bacteria > Bdellovibrionota > UBA2394 > UBA2394 > UBA2394 > REDG01. Next base: position 25,936 of record REDG01000024.1, on the reverse strand, counting down.
TTAAATCGTCTTCTGCGACGATTATCATTTTCAAGCTTAGGGTAGCCTGTTCAACGCCCACAACATTAAAGAGCCCAGGATTTTGTGGCAAAAAGAACTGTGGTTGATCTGTCGAATCGGCGCAGCCCCCAAGCAGAGTGAGCAAGCTCAAGCCTAGAATATGAAAGCCCCTGCTGGTCCCCTTTCCCATACTGAAAGAAACGAGCAATCTTTATGCCGAGAGTTCTAAGTCTAAAGCATTGAAATCACTCGCATTCCATCTAAGAACCGCGACATAAATGCGCGATTCGAGAAAGGGACGCCCCGAAAGCGGGGGCTTAGGGGGGTCTTTAAGAAAGCCGAAATCTAGGCACTCAATACCGGTAGTGTTCGGGTTTGTACGGGCCCTCTGCCTTCAAGCCTAGATAGTCCGCTTGCTTTTGACTCAGAGAAGTCAATTTGACCCCTAACTTTGGCAAATGCAGAGCGGCTACTTTTTCGTCGAGTTCCTTTGGCAAAACAAAGACCTTCTTTTCTTTGTACTTGTCGGGGTTTTGGTACAGATCAATTTGAGCCAAAACTTGATTGGTAAAAGAAGTGCTCATCACGAATGAAGAGTGTCCGGTGGCGCAACCCAAGTTCACGAGCCGACCCTTTGCAAGAACGATGATTTTTTTGCCGTTCGACAATTCATGCCGATCCACTTGGGGTTTGATTTCTTCCATTTTTGAATTTTTTTGAAGCCAAGCCATATCAATCTCGATATCAAAGTGTCCGATATTGCAAACAATCGCCCCGTCTTTCATGTTCATAAAGTGCTTTTCGGTGATGATATCGCAACAACCCGTCGCTGTTACAAAAATGTCAGCCTCTTTGACGGCTTCTTCCATGGTGGTCACTTCGTAACCTTCCATCGCAGCCTGAAGGGCACAGATCGGATCGATTTCTGTCACCAAAACTCTTGCGCCAAAAGCCTTCATAGAATCAGCGCAGCCCTTACCGACATCTCCAAAGCCTGCTACTACAATTGTCTTTCCAGCGATCATGGTGTCTGTGGCTCGCTTGATGCCATCGGCCAACGATTCTCGGCAGCCATAAAGGTTGTCAAATTTTGATTTTGTGACCGAATCATTCACATTAATGGCAGGCACCTTTAGTTGACCTTTCGCTCGTAGTTTTTCGAGATTGTGAACGCCCGTGGTTGTTTCTTCGGTGATGCCGATTACTTTTTTCATGATGGGAGCAAAACGATCTTGATGCATCATATTCGTTAAGTCGCCCCCGTCATCCAATATCAAGTTGAAACCTTCTTCACCCCATCCCACAATGGTTTGTTCAATGCACCAGTCGGCCTCTTCGGTGGTTTGGCCTTTCCAAGCAAAAACGGGAATTCCAGCTTTCGCCATGGCAGCAGCCGCATGATCTTGAGTGGAGAAAATATTGCAAGAAGACCAGCGCACTTGAGCTCCTAAGTGAGTTAAGGTCTCAATCAGAACGGCGGTCTGAATTGTCATATGAAGGCAGCCTGTGATTCGAGCGTTCTTCAGGGGCTTCGAGCTTCCGAATTCTTTTCTCAAGGACATCAACCCTGGCATTTCGGTTTCAGCGATTTCGATCTCTCTGCGACCCCAGGCGGCGAGTTCATCAAAAACTTTGGGATCTTTCATGGCCGCTTCACATATTCTAAAATCTCGGAGACTCTCTACGGGCTTTTTTGCCGCTTGTGTCATGGGTTTGTCCTTTCTCTTCTCAGTCTTCATTTGTTCTCTCAAAAATTAAACTTAAAGTCCCAGCACCCTTTGGATGTCAGCAACTTTGTCGATTTTTTCCCAAGGCACATCGCTGCGGCCAAAATGGCCGTAGCTTGCTGTCTTTCGAAAAATCGGCTCTCGCAAACCCAGGTCTCGAATAATATCTGCGGGTTTCAGGCCGAAAATCTCCCGAACGCCAGCTTCAATTTTGCTGGTGGGGACTTTTTCGCTCCCATCCGATTGAATCAGAACAGAAACCGGCTCGGCCACACCGATGGCGTAAGCCAATTGAATCTGAATGCGGTCCGCTACGCCGGCAGCCACTAAGTTCTTGGCAATATAGCGGGCCATATAACAGGCCGATCGGTCGACCTTGGTGGCATCTTTACCCGAAAAGGCGCCGCCCCCGTGCGGGGCTGCTCCACCGTAAGTGTCTACAATGATCTTTCGACCCGTCAGGCCGCAGTCGCCCTGAGGGCCGCCGACCACAAATCGGCCCGTGGGGTTGATTAAAAACTGAGTCTTTGCGTCGATCATTTCTGAGGGGAGAGCTTTCTTGATGACCTCTTCGATGACGCCCTCTCTGATTTTTTCGTTCGGTGTGTCGGCTCGATGTTGAGTCGACACAACCACCGTTGAAGCCCGAACAGGTTTTGAGTCTCGATACTCTAAAGTGACCTGGGCTTTTCCGTCTGGTCGCAAAAAGTCCAAAACTCCCTTCTTTCGAGTTTCCGCTAGTCGGCGGGTGAGAGCGTGAGAAAACTGAATCGGTGCCGGCATAAAATCATCAGTTTCTTTGCAAGCGTAGCCAAACATCATTCCCTGATCGCCCGCGCCAATTTCCTTTCCGCCCACAACCCCTTGAGCGATATCTGGAGACTGCTGATCAATCGAAGACATCACGGCACAGGTTTTGTAATCAAAGCCCGCATCATGATCATCGTAACCGATTTCTTGAACCGTTTTTCGAATCACATCCGGCAGATGCACATAGGTTTGTGTGCTGATTTCCCCAGCGATCATGGCCAAGCCCGTTGTGATAAGAGTCTCACAGGCGACGCGAGCCTGTGGATCATGGGTCAATATCGCGTCCAAAACCGCATCTGAAATCTGATCGGCCATTTTGTCCGGATGCCCTTCAGTCACAGACTCCGAGCTGAATAAAAAGTCCCCCTTCGAGTGAATCATCGCCATATCAAAACAATCCTTTCAGAAATTAAAGGCGTTAAATTTGTCCAAAAGATGCCACTTTCATGGGCCTTTGTCGACAAAAGCTCTCTCTAAAATCGGTCCAGACAAGGCGGCGGTATTGCGAACCTTGTCCCTGGAAACTGGCGAGGAGGGGAGAGGAGAAGAGCGACAAAGCTGACAAGGCAGATGGGCCCTAACGGCAGAGCCAAGCGGGTTAGGCATTTATCAGCGGCAGGTCTTGATGCTCGATCGAAAACGAAAAGTCCTCTCCGAGCCGGCCCTGTAGCTCTTCGTTTAGCCGCTGGCTAATGAAGACAGAGCGATGCTGGCCACCCGTGCAGCCAATTCCGATGCTCACATACTTTTTCCCCTCCGCCGCGTAATGGGGGATCAGGTACGACAAGTAGTCGAGGCTGCGATTCAGAAATTCTAGCGTTTTTGGATCGCGAAGCAAAAAGTCCTGAACTTCAGAATCTAATCCCGTAAGCTGTTTAAGCTCTTGAACAAAATGAGGGTTCGAGAGAAAGCGAACATCGAGCATCAGGTCAATGTTCTTGGGCGTGCCGTGTTTGAATCCAAAGGAAATCAGGTTGATCTGAAGTTCCGTGAGTCCCCGATCCTTTGGAATCGATCCAATCTCGCTTTTCAAGCGATGTACAGACATATCAGAAGTGTCAATCACCCGCGTAGCCATCTCTTTCAAATCAGCCAATAAATTTCTCTCGAGCTGCACTCCTTCTAAAACACTTTTTGACGAAGCGGGGTGTTTTCGTCTGGTCTCCGAGAATCGGCGAACGAGGGATTCATCCGTTGAATCTAGAAAGACGATTTCGAGTGAGCTTTCAAACTGGGCAGACGCCCGTTCAAAACTCTCTCGATAGAGCCGAATAAACTCTTGGTCTCGAAGGTCCATCACCAGAGCAGCCCTTGAAATTTCAGAAGAACCCACAGAGAGGAGCTCTAGAAACTTCTCAAAAAGTTTAATCGGCAGATTGTCCACGCAATAGTAGTCAAGATCTTCGAGGGCATTCAGGGCCGTCGATTTTCCTGAACCGGACATTCCTGTGATGATGACAAGATGATTCAGCACTAAACTTCAACAACTTCGACCACGATCGTCGTGATATTATCATCGCCCCCGCGCTTATTGGCCAAATCCACCATAGCTTTGGTGGCAAGAACGGTCTCTCGATCTCGAAGTTCCTTTTCCATTTCCGAGAGCTCCACAAGATTGCTTAATCCGTCTGAGCACAAGAGAATGACATCTCCGGCTTTTAGCTTCTTTGAGATGAGGTCCACTTCTACCTCAGCTGTAACGCCCAGTGATCGGGTAATGATATTCTTAAACTGATGGTTTCGAGCCTCTTCGGCGCTAATCAAGCCGCTCTTTACTTGCTCGTTGACCAAGCTGTGATCTTCGGTGAGCTGTTCTAAAATTCCATCTCGGAAGAGGTAGGCTCGAGAGTCTCCCACATGACCCAAGATCGCCTTCTTGTCTGAAAAGCACAAAGCCACCACGGTGGTCCCCATCCCTCGCAATGCTCGATCTTCTTCGGCTTTCTGAACAATCTTTCCGCCAGCTTCAACGATGGCGCTTTCGATGAGTTTCTCAGGAAAATTCAGTTGCTCTGTACTGGCCGTCTTGAAACTCTCTTCGATGGTCGTAATGGCAATGCGACTGGCGTATTCTCCACCGGCATGCCCCCCCATTCCGTCGGCGACAATAAAGAGCCGAAGCTCGTCGTTGATCAAATAAGAGTCTTCGTTCTTTTGCCTCTTACGACCGACATCTGAAATGGCACAGGACCTTAGATTCATTCGTAATCCTATTCTGAGGGTATCACGGGCGCCCTCTTGGCAGCAAACCCCAGTTCAGCTTGTGACGCAACGATTCAAAGTAGTGCTTTAGTTCTCGGCTCCCTAGATTTAAAAAACGGATCGATTTCTCAGACTTTGTGATGTGGACCACATCTCTGTCGCCCATTCGTAGGCCCTTTTGACCGTCCATGGTGAGGTACACATCTGAGGAGTGCCGCCCCAAACGAAGACTGATCTCATGTCGATCAGAGAGGATAATCGGCTTGTTCGACAGGGATTGGGGGCAAATAGGTGTGATCTGCACGGCAGGAATGTCGTGGTGAACGATGGCCCCACCCGCAGCTAGGTTATAGGCCGTTGAGCCCGTAGGGGGTGAGACAATCAAGCCGTCTGCTCGGTAAGACGAAAGAAACTCAGAATTGACCTCCACCTGGAACTCAAAAATTCGAGAAAGGCTGCCTTTACTCAAAACACAGTCATTCAAGACATGAAAATTTCTGAAGATTCTAGAATTCCTCTCAATCTTGATATGCAAACAAGATCGAAGCTCTTCAACCAGTCCGTTCTTTCTAGAAAGCAGAGAGCTCAGGTTCTTCAACGCCTCCTTTACATTCATGGCGGCCAAAAAGCCTACAGTGCCTGAATGAACTCCTAAAACTCGGCATGTCTCCCAGGTCTCTGTTTTCATGAGCAGTCGACAGGCTCGTAGAATGCTGCCGTCCCCTCCTACCACGACAAGCGTTCTGGTTCGGAAGGGAATCCTCTCAGCGGACATCCATTTGAGCCTTGAGTGCGACCAACGGTTAACGGGCTTTGGGCTGTTCTCAATCAGGATCTCAAGTTTAGGAAAGCTTCGCAGAAGCTTCTGGCAGATCTGCTTTGTATCTCTGAGGCTCTTAAGGTCTTGTCCTTTGAATAAAACTCCAATGGATTCAAGAGATTTCCGGTCTGAACCGGCCAAGCTTTGAGCCTTTCGAGCCATGCCCCACATGCTGCTTCAATTCGAAGAGACTGTAAATTCCTGTTTAAGGCTTGTGAACTCCATTTATTGATCGAAAAAATCCCTTCTGAGAGATAGTCTGTTTCTTGTGACTTTGAGAGAGAGACTCGCTTCGATTCAAGAGAGGGCGCAAGCCGCCGCCCATCGCAGCCGATTCGGGGTCCGACCTATTGACCTGATTGCTGTCTCGAAGGCGCATAGCGTGACTTCGATTCGCAATCTCTATGAGTTGGGTTGTGTGAAGATGGGTGAGAACTACGCTCAAGAACTTTTGGGGAAGGCGCCGCTTTGTCAGGATGTCGAGATCCAGTGGCATTTTGTAGGTCAACTTCAGTCCAATAAGGTTAGGCATTTGCTCCCTTTGGTGAGTTCAATCGACAGCGTAGACTCGATAGAGCTGGCGAGAAAGATTGCCAGGTTGAGAGAGAAGTTGCAGCCCACCAGACCTCCGGTGCCCATCATGCTTCAGGTGAATCTGGGCAATGAGAGGCAGAAGTCAGGACTTCCGCCGAAAATAGTCGAAGAGCTTTTTCCAAAGTTTATGGAAGAGAACGGGGTCATGGTAACGGGCCTGATGACCATTCCACCTTTTTACAAAGATCCTGAAAAGCTGCGGCCTCACTTTAAGTTGATGAAGGAGCTTTTCGATCGGCTGAAAGAGAAGCATTCGATGCCTCGAAACTTTCGTTACTTGAGCATGGGAATGAGCCGAGACTTCGAAATTGCGATTGAAGAAGGTTCGAATTGCATTCGCATCGGCGAAGCTCTGTTTGGCCCAAGGCCTTCGACCGCACAGGATTAGAGACATGCCTCGACGACCCCTACTTATTCTAGGCTCAGGCTCAGCGAGAAGGCGGGAGCTTTTGGCTCCCTTCTTTCAATTGAGGATTCTTCAGGCCGACATTGATGAGAGCCCGAAGAGCTCAGAGAAAGCTCGCGTCTACACCCGCCGAATGGCGGTTGAAAAATTTCATACTCTGTCACGACGATTGAGCGGAAGAGGGAAGACTCTTCTATTGACGGCAGACACGAGCATTTCGTTTCGCGGGAGGGTGGTTGGCAAGCCCGATTCAAGACAAGAGGCAGAGAAGATTTTGCGGGCATTTTCTGGAGATCGTCACGAGGTTTTGACGGCCGTTTCACTAGGTTTTTTAGGAGAGAAGCCCAAAAGCCTATTAGTGAGCACCCGAGTTGAGTTTCGGAAAATCGAGAAACGAGAGTTAGATCAGTATTTGAGGTCTCGCGAGTGGCAGGGAAAGGCAGGAGCTTATGGTATTCAAGGAAAGGCTGCCATTTTTGTAAAAGATGTCAGGGGCTCACTCACCAATGTGATCGGCCTTCCGGTGGATGAAAGCCTAAGGCTTTTGAGGGAAGTCATCCGGCGGGGACCTTGACGCGCCCCATCAATTGAGTTCCGGGCTTGCACAATCTGTGCAAGAAACTGCACAAGCTCCTTAAAATCTCTGAGTTTTTCGGCCAGGCGCCTATTTTGCAGACTTCAAGAGTCATGATTACGGCCTACCAGTTGATGGGTGTTTCGCCGGGCTTTCGGGAGCTTGAGTTGAAGTCCGCCTTTCGCAAACGGCTCGCATTTTTCCATCCAGATCGATCGAGGCGAAGTTCGACACGAGACTATCTCGATTTTAGGCGCGCCTACGACATTCTTCGAGACCCGCAAAAGAGAGAGGCCATGGGGGAGTTGAGTATTTTTGGGGAGCATCTGCTGTTTCAAGAGAGAGAAATTGAGCAAGAGCTTCGGCAGCTCTTTGAAAATCTTTCAGAGATTGAAGTAAGAGAAACTGGGTCAGGGATCGAGACCCATCGTGGTGCCAGACAATAGAGCCAACTGACGGCAAGGAGGTGGATCGTGAGCTTTGATGACTACTTTAAGTGGAACCTGATATCCAATCGAGTGCCCACGGCATTGATGCATCCCGCACAAGCTAAGTCACCTAAAATCGATGACATTCAAAAACGACAGAGATATTCCCATGCCGACTTGAAGCAGATCAAACTGAAGTACAGTCGCTGCGCTCGTCTTGGGCTAGCAGATAGCAGCCCTAAAGGTCTCCTGTTTGACCGGCACGCTTGAAAAATCCAGTGACTCTAAAAACAATTTTTGAGATTTCTGCAGAAAGAAACTAGGGTCAAAAAAAATTTTCAAACAAACTCAAGTGTTTGAGGGTTTGACTCTTCGAGACGGCCAGTCGCGTTAGTTCTATGCTGCGCTCTCACCTGATTTTTCTCTTGCTAGACTGAAAAAAATAAGTTGGGGGTCTCATGAGAAATATATTCGAGCTTTTTATCTTGTCATCCTTTGCGCTCCTTTCAGGGGTCACCGTTCATTCTTTAGAGGCGAATGAGACCGGACGCTACTTGATCTCAGTCGACCGAACTTCTTCTCAACAGTTGATGAGCCTTAGGCAATGGTTTCAGGTGAATCGAGAGATTCAAGACGGAGATCGTTTGATCCTCTCGGTGAGCATGGGCGCTAGAGAGCTCGATTTTTTCAGAGTAAAACTTCCCATGGCCACGATTGAGCCAGATCCGAAGCGCTATCTGCTCAGTCAGCAACCGAGCCTTGGGGCGGCCAAGCTTTCAACTTGGGGTCGAGAGGTGATTGGGCTAGACGGGATATCCGAAGATCAGATTGAGAACCAAAAGCTTTGCATTATTGACTCCGGCTACAGCCCTTTGCACCACGCGCTCTACGACGAGCTTGTCAGCTTCACCCCCCACCCGAATCTTCAATATGATCCCATGAATGATCTCTGCAATCACGGCACTCATGTGGCGGGCATTGTTGCCGCAAGAGAGCAGCCCAATGGAATGAGAGGGGTCGTTTCGAAAGGAAAGTTGCCTTTGCATATTGTTCAAGTTTTTGGTGAGAGCTGTCGGTGGATTTACGCTTCCGATTTGATGGATGCCGTTCAAGACTGTCGAGCGGCGGGCTCAACGGTCGTGAATATGAGCTTAGGAGGCATTCACACTTCCAAGATTGAGAGAGATTTTTATGAAAAACTTTTGAATGAAAACATTCTACTGGTCGCGGCGGCGGGCAATCGCGGCAATACCGACAAGTCTTATCCGGCCTCCTACCCGGCGGTCATGTCGGTGGCGGCCATCGATGAGCGATTGAATCGAGCCTCGTTCTCTCAAAGAAACAAAGAAGTTGAAATTTCCGCTCCTGGAGTTGCGGTCTGGTCGACCGTCAGTGGTCTCACTGAAGTGGTGGTTCGCTCTGATGCTGTCGAGTTTTCTAATTTAGAGGCGATGACGGGCTCTGCTTACGGGCAAGCTCACGCCGTTTTGGTCGATGGAGGAAGGTGCCTGCGAACGCAAAGAAGTTGGAATTCGAAAATTGTTCTCTGTGAACGAGGCGGCTCGACCTTTTGGGAGAAGCTCCTGAATGTGCAGAGATCGGGGGCTTTGGGGGTCTTGGTTTACAATCACGAAGAGGGGCCTTTTCGAGGAACTTTGGGTGCTGGAAATTTTAGCGACATTCCTATTCTGAGTATGAGTCGAGAACAGGGAAAAATCCTGAAAGATCAGCATCTCGGTCGATTTATTGAACTGAGCTATTTCTATGACTCAACAATGGGTGGATTTGAGGCCTGGGACGGAACTTCGATGGCCGCTCCCCATGTCGCGGGAGTAGCCGCACTCGTTTGGAGTCATGCGCCTCATCGCTCAGCGAAAGACTTGAGAAAGGCTTTGTGTCAGGGCGCAAAATCTCTAGAGGATGATTTTACGGGTTGTGGTCTTGTTCAAGCCCGAAAAGCGCTCGAAGTTCTGGTGGAGTTAGACTAGGAGATAGTGCCAAGAGGCAGTTAGAGACTGGCTTCAACAAGTCAGTTGATGGCGAGACTAACTCGCCTGAGCCAATGCCTCTTTCTCAACGACAAACGATGACCTCGGATCTCGATACTCAGAAGCTGGCAATATCAAATCTTCGAGAGGCAGATCCAAAATCTTAGCGTGTTTGTGGTCGTGGATTAATTGGCTGCGGCGCTTCTTCAGAAAATACAGTTTTACCGCAAGTTGTGTCGTGTCTTGATCGAAGGCTGGTTCATTTCCCTTAGCTTCATCAGCTGCAATATTGGGCTGAGATCGACCAAGATCGCTGGCCATCTGTTCTTGAGTAACTCGAAGCTTTTTACGAATAAATCGCGCTTGGCTGCCCGTTAGTCGTTCTGGCGACACGAGAAGCAAATCCATGACAAGCTCTGAAAGCTTTTGCATATCAATATCTAGGATTTTCTCGCCCTCGAACTCCCGCATTGGGGGATCGACTAAAACAACTTTGAAGCCAAAATCCTGAATAACATGTGTTTTTAAGTTCTTTATCGCATGAGGCATCCGAATGATCTTCTTTGCTTGAAACTTGGCAGCTTCATTTGTTCTCTTGGTGATCTCTGAAGCCTCTTCAGCACTCACCGACTCAATTCGATATCTGTCACCGCACTTGTCTAGATACGGATATCTGTCTGGCGCCAAGTTTGCCTCCTTAGGATATATGAGTTCATATATTTGTACAATAGGCTCAAAATACCAAGCTTTTCAGCTAGATAGGCAGGCATCTGGTCGATGTACAGGGCGATTTGGCTAAAAATTTTCGTAAAGCCAAAGGGAAAGAAGCGGTCTATACGGGTTGAAGTAGACGGGCCCTTAGGGGCCTTTCTTGAGGAAAGGAGCGGACTGACAAAATGAAGATCGCCTCCCTTGTGCCTAGTTGGACGGAGACTCTGATTCGGTCGGGTGCTGATGTGGTTGGACGAACCCGTTATTGTTTGCATCCGCAGAATGAAGTGGCCTCGATCCCTGTACTGGGCGGAACGAAGTCGGTCGACTGGTCCCGACTGCAAGTTCAGCCTGACTTGGTGATTTTCGATCGAGAAGAAAACAAAAAAGAAATGGCGGACTCTTGTCCCTTTCCGTTCTGGGCCAGCCATATTCGAAAGCTCTCAGACCTGGGCCCTCAGATGGCTGAGTTGGCCTCTAAAATCTCCTCTCCAAAGCTTCAAGAGTTCTCAGAGAGATGGAGAGCCATCGATTCTCTCTCTGCCCTTCAAACAAAAATTTCAGCGGAGAATCCAAGTTTTCCGGGCTTGATCCGTTGGTTTGTGCCTCCGACAGAGGAAGTGGAAGAGATTGCCTATTTTGTTTGGAGAAAGCCTTGGATGATTCTTCAAAGACAAACATTTATTGGGAGCCTTCTTGAAAAGTTGGGCTTTCGTCTGACCCCTTATCCTTCAGAGGAGCTCTACCCAAAGGTGGATCTCGACTGGCTTTTGCAAAGACCAAAAATTGCTTTCTTCTTTTCGTCCGAACCCTATCCCTTCGAGAATAAAGAAGAGGAGCTCAAAGGCTTTCAGCCCCCGACCGCCCTGGTGGATGGCGAGGCTTTCGGTTGGTTTGGAATTCGGAGCTTAGAGTTCGTCGAAGGGGCTTTCAAAAACCAAAGAGATCAAAAGCTCTCATAAATCTCGTCAAACAGGACTTGAGTTGAGGGCGGCATATTCAGGAACTGAATGGCCACCTTATGAATTGTTTTGCCTCCTTCGGCAACGGTGACCAGTCGAACGACCCGACCTTCGATTCTAACCTCTTTTAATTTTTCCTTTTGCCAACTGATCCGATCGCTATGGAGTTCACTCAGATCGAGAACCAGTTCAACCACTGCATTGGGGTCTGGTAGAGACTCGGCTTCAAGAAAAATCCCCCCTTTAGAAATATTTTTAGAGTAGGCGAGTTTGTATTCCTGCCCACTCAGAAACTGAATCTCAATGCGGGCATCAAAACGAAGATGCTGTCTCTTGTCGGTTTTTTCGATCACTGTCTCCAAGTTTAGACCTCATCTCCATCGTTGCCAATGGCTTCTACCGGACACTGCTCCATGGCTTCCTGACATTGTGCCTCTTCCTCGGGAGTCTCAGGTTGCTTATAAACAAAATCATGATCGCCAGAGTCGGCTTCTTTGAAGTTGTTCGGGGCCAATTCACAGCACAAGCTGCACAGAATACACTGCTTATCGGTGTACCATTTGCCCTCTACATTCGTTTCCCATTTGTCTGCGGGATCTGCCATTTTCTGCCTTCAACCTCCAAAACTTGCTTCTACCGAATTTTCTTACTTGAGTCCCTTTGAGAGCCCCCCTATAACAGCGCTGGGGGAGAAGAAAAACCCTCAAAAGCTCAAAACCGAGCTTAACATACAAAATCTGACAAATTTGTCATGTTTTTGTGAAATCTTCATAAGTTAAGGAGTGCCGACTTGTCAAAGGAACTTGAAGATCTCGTGATTATTGGCTCTGGCCCCGCCGGCTTGACGGCGGCAATATACGCGGCGAGGGCAAATCTCTCACCTTTGGTCGTGGAGGGTTTCGAGCCTGGCGGCCAACTCACTTTGACTTCGGATGTCGAAAATTATCCTGGCTTTCCTGACGGGGTCTTGGGGCCTGAACTGATGCAGAAGTTCAAGAAACAGGCAGAACGATTTGGAGCCAAGTTTCTTTTGGGAAATGTGGATCGGGTCAATTTGAAAGAGAGGCCTTTTGAGCTATGGGTTGGGAAGAAAGAGATTCATGCTAAGGCCGTGGTTGTGGCCAGTGGGGCCTCAGCCCGTTGGCTGGGCATTGAGTCGGAAAAAAAATTCATGGGGAAGGGTGTCAGTACTTGTGCGACCTGTGACGGGGCCTTCTACAAAGACCTGGCCGTGGCCGTCGTCGGGGGGGGTGACTCGGCGATGGAAGAAGCGAATTTTCTGACTCGTTTTTGTAAGAAGGTGACGATTCTTCATCGGCGAGAGGAGTTCAAGGCTTCTAAGATCATGTTGGAGCGCGCCCAGAAGAATCCAAAGATTGAGATTCTCACCAACAAGGTCATCGTTGAGATTTTCGGCGACAAGCTGGTCGAAGGCGTGAAGATTCAGGACACCAAAACCAAAGAAGAGGCTCAACTCAAAGTAGATGGCGTCTTTGTGGCGATTGGTCATATTCCAAACACCAAGATTTTTGAAGGTCAACTAGCGACGAACGAACAGGGCTATCTGAAAGTGTCTTCCGAAACGACCATGACAGAGATTGAGGGTGTTTTTTCTGCCGGAGATGTTCATGATTTTCGTTATAGACAGGCCGTCACGGCCGCAGGGAGTGGATGTAAAGCAGCGATGGATGCCGAGAAATGGTTAGAAGCTCAAGAGTCTTAAGATTCTGTTTTCTTATTCTCGCAACCGCCTTGCTTGTGGCGGGCAGCAGACCAAGCCTTTCGAAGCCTTGTGCTGAGCGAGTGGCCCTGGTTGTTGATGCCTACTCCTCTGGTATTGATTTGATCAGTGCTTTTCGAACAAGGGGGGTGCGGGTGATTCATGTTCACGCCCACCCTGAGATGACCGCAGAGCCCGCCTTTTGGAGGAGCTTTCATGAGTCCGGTGTTAAAAGCCTTTTGATTCAAGACTTCGTCATTGATTCTCGCAAGCCTGAACAAGTTCAGCGCCTTCTTGCTGAGTTAAAGCATCGATCGATTTTTGCTGTTGTGGCCGGAGCCGAAACGGGCGTTCTTTTGGCAGACCAGTTGGGTGAAGGACTGGGTGTGCCAAATAACGGAACGGCCTTAAGTCTTGCTCGCATAGATAAATTTGAGATGCACAGAGTTCTACGCGAGAAGGGCCTGGCTCATATCGATCAGATGAAATCAAAGGATTATCGAGAGCTCGAGGCTTGGGTTCTTGAGCATGGCCGTTGGCCGGTGGTGGTCAAGCCCCCTTCGAGTGCGGGCACCAATGGAGTTTATTTCGTACACTCGATCGAAGAATTCAGTGCGGCTTTCAATAAGATCTTTGCGAAGCTAAATGGATTGAACCAAATTAATGAAGCGGTCATTGTTCAAGAGTTTGTTGAAGGGACTGAGTTCTCAGTGAACACCGTCAGTTTAGATGGGCGGCATATTGTCACGGAGATTTTGGATTACGAGAGAACTCGTGTGGAAGGCGCGGCGACGCTCTATCGAGCCAATCGGCTGCAGAATCCAATTTCGGGTGACCCGCTCTTTGAAGGGCTTTCGGATAGACGGGAGAGGAGCGGGCTCTTTCTAGATTCGCTCGGCAAGGTGTCACGGGTAGACGACCTAAACCGAGAGGTTGAGAAACGAAGAATGCTTCAACAGTCTTTGGTCTCTTACTCCAAACAGGTACTGGATGCTTTGGGAATTCAACACGGGCCAGCTCATATCGAGTTGATGAGAAGGCCCGACGGGCAGATTGTTTTGGTTGAAGTGGGTGCCAGAATTTGTGGAGCTCAAACCCCGCGAATGATACGGGCCGCGACGGACTCCTGTCAGGTGTTGACGACAGTTGAAGCGGCTTTAGACCCAGAAAGCTTTCGAGCAAGAGCGCCCATGTATTCTGTAAGGCAGCAGGCTCTTCAGTATTTTGTTCACACTCAAACTCCGGGCAGTCGATTGAACTTTGAAACCATCGAAGCGGCGAGACGACTTCCGGGTGTGATCGCGGTCTATCCTCACTTTCAAGAGGGCGAAGCCTTACCAAGATCGATCGACGCAGACACGATCCCCTTGGATATTCAGATTGTGGGAAATTCCACCACCCTTTATTGGACGAGAGAAAAGATTGAAAGCTGGGAACGAGAGGGTCGATTCGAGATTGTTGAGCCTGAGTAAGCTCAGTGAGAGCAAGGCTTTTTCTCAGCCCCCTCACTCGTCGAGATGGGCCACACGAAAGTCATTGTGAAAAAATCGAAAGCTGGGCCCAAGCATTCGACTGGGCCGCTTGCTATTCACAGTAAAAGAAAAGCGATGAGGCTGGCTGTGTAAGTCAAGCCAGCCCTCTGTTTCGCAAGCTTCGCGTGAGGGGTGAATCGAAAAGCTGATGATCTTCGTGTCGGAACCAAACTCTGTGCCGTAGATTCTGGCGCACTGAAGCTCTACACGATGATCGCCAATCTTCATCCAAGAGTCTCGGAGCCAAAATTGATCGCTCCATGAGGCCCCAGAAATCAGGGGCTCTTTGGTTAGGGGTGTCGCAAACTCCAGTCGCAAATCAAATGGAGAGATGCCATTGGGTCCCCCGACTTGAAACTCAGAATGAACAGGTAGATCTCGCACAAAGGCCCGATGGTCGTAAGATTCATCAAAGCTGACGACTTGAAATGAAAACAACATCAATGCGAATGGAAACATTTTCTTCCTCCCCCCAGAAGGCTTTTAGTTTAGCAAAGCTTGGGGGCCGTTCCCAGATTTTTTGTGGAGGCCCAACCAGCCTTCGTTCAGGTTGACCTGGAAGTGTCGCCAAACTCCCGATTCGGGAGTGGCGATAAGGGTCCAGATGCGCGAAGGCAAGGAGCGAGCATCGCAGCCGCCAAAGCAGATGGGCCTTTAGCGACACTCCCTGTATAGCTAGCTCGATGGTCCTTGAGGGCGTGGGCGCTTTCTTCTTGTCAGAGGGGCGGGGCTCGGGCGAAATGGCCTTGAAATGTGAGGTCAATTAGGATGATGAGTGTTTTTGGAGTTTTGTCGATTTGGTTGGGAATTCAAGCCCTAGAGGCTCAAGACCGAGTTCCTGTTTTGGAATGCAAAGAAGCGACCCAGCTCGGGCAGGAGTTGCGAGAGCCATTGAGCGAAATTTTTCGGCTTCTCAGCGATCAATCTAATCTGGTGGTTTTAGCGGCTCTGGACGAGATCTCGCAAGAGAGACGGGAGGCCCTGGCCTTTCGCTATGATTCAATAAAAACTCAAGTGAGTCGAAAGCTTGAGGGGGAGCATTTTTTGGATGCAGCGGGGCAGGTGCATCAGGTTCTCAGTTCTCCGTTTTCATTTGAACTTCAGTTTCAACCCTACGGGGAAGCCGCAATGCGACGACGGATTGAGTTAGGCTTGTCGGGACTTGGGGATATTTATCAGCTGGAGCTTAAACTGAAACCTGACGCTTTCAGTGTTCTTCCGATCATTCTTAATTCGGTGGCAATGGGCATCAGCTCCAATCATGGTCAGCCCGTTGCTACTGAGGATCTGTATGTGATCATGGATCGATTTCACAAAAGAACGGGGGTCTTGGTCCGCCGATTGGATGAAGACTCGATTAAATTGGAGTCTGAAAGAGCATTTCGGATCATCGCTCCGCCAGGCTTGTTTGCTGAGACGAAGCTGAATATTCATGTCAAGGACCCGAGCTTAAGCTATAAAAACTCGAATATCAATTCTGTCGAAGAAGCCACTGACAGCATTTACTCTTTGGCCGCCGCTAGGATGCAGGTGGCAGAGCGCTTGTTTCAGATTCAGCAGATTGGTCTGTTGTGTTTGGCGGAACCAGAGACGCCTTGATTTCTCTTTAAGCGACTTCTTTTCTTTCAGGACCTGAAGCCCCAATTCCAGGAATTTCTTTCGATGGCTCTAGACTGCGCTTCTTTCGAACCTGATCCACAATTTGTAAAAAAATGACGGCGCTTGAGCAAATCAAAAGGCTCGGCAATAAGTTCGCTGCGACAAAGTTTTTCGTTTCCGACTGAGCGAACAACCAAAAACCTAACAAGCTAAAGTGGATACTCAAAAGGCTTGCAGAAATCAGAAAGACCGTCGATTTGACGCTGAAGCCGGATCTTAGGGCGAGGTGATGAAGGTGCCGACAGTCGGGCCGTACAATATTTCTGATGGCGGCCTGATGAAGCAGAAAGTAAGTGATCTTAGAGCGTTTTAGAAAGATCTTAAGCCGAGGTGCTTTTGAGAGGTATCTTCTGGCGACTGCAATGCTCGTATCTGCCAGCCACACCGATACTAGAAGTAGGCTGATCCACAGGCTCCAATTCTGGGGGTGGCCCCCAGGGCTATTCGACTGGAAGCTGACTCCCAAAGAAAGATAGGCAACCACAAAACCCAAACTCAACGAGCCGGAATCTCCTAAGAATATCTTGGCAGGCGCCCAGTTGAAGCGAAGAAAGCTGATGATGGTGACCGCCAGTGGCAAGCTAATCATGAGCAACAAGCTTTGTTGGCCGGCGACGGCGAGAACCGAGGCCGTCAATAGAAAAACAAGCAGCATTCCTGAAGTGAGACCATCAATGCCATCCATCAGATTGATGGCGTTGGGAACGACTAATAGCCAGCCAAAGATCAGAAAGAGACTAAGGCTTTGGGGCAGCTCAATGCCCATAATGCTTTGGGGGATGGGTAGAAAGGCGATCACGACTGCGGCCACAAGAGCCTGGCCAAGAAGTTTCCTCGACGCCGACATCGACTTCAGATCATCCAGAAGCCCAATCAGGAACATTCCGCCTGAGCCGAGAAGAAGGCCCACAAGCATCGGATTCCAATAGGCGGGTAGGTCGAGCCTTGGACCCACTCGATCAACTGCGAATAGCGCCATCGCACAGGCAAACCAAATGGTTGGACTAATGCCGAGCCCGCCGAGCCGGGGAGTCGGCATTTGGTGAAGCTTTCGAGGGTTGGGCCGATCGAGGCTTCCCCAGCGCCTTGCATGTCTGATGCAGAAGGGGAGAAGAACCGAACTCGACGCCCAAGCAAAAACACAAGCTAAGAATGTTAATAAAACAAAAAATCCGAAAACTTCACTCATGACTACCCACCGAAGTGCTTTAGAGAGCTCACCCTCAACCTGTAATACTAAGCCCCTATCTCAAAAAGCCCAAGCTAGAAAAGCCATCAATTCAAAAAATTTAATCGTGCTGCCTCTCGGTTTCGATCAATTCCTACTGAAAGAGAAATGCTTCGCATCGCCTGAATCCTAGACGCGGGCAGACTTTTCCGGCAGAAATGAAGCATGAAGATTTGTGTATTCGGTGCGGGTTATGTCGGGCTAGTTCAGGCCGCTGGGCTGGCTTCTACGGGAAATACGGTTTTTGCTGCGGATGTTTCCGAAGAGAAGCTAAAGCTCATGCGAGAGGGAAAGAGCCCCATCTTTGAGGCAGGGCTTGAGGAGCTGATTCAGGCGGGTCTTCAGAGTAAACGGCTTCATTTTCTCCATGTGGCCGATCCGGCCTTTGAAAGGGCTTTAAGGGAAAGTCGCGTGATTTTCGTAGCCGTAGGGACGCCAGAGAAACCCGACGGGAGTTCGGACCTCAGTTATCTCTTCAAGGTGATGGACCAGCTAAGTTCTTTGGAGGGCGAGCTTCGAGACAAAATTGTTGTGATTAAAAGCACCGTACCGGTCGGAACGGGCGACGAGGTTGAAGACTATCTTCGAAAAAAATCCAAATTTCCTGTGGTGGCTTCAAATCCAGAGTTTTTGAAGCAAGGTTCGGCTGTTCAAGACTTCTTGAAGCCGGAGCGAGTGATTATCGGAACCCTTGATCCCGAAGCGATGGAGCTTTTAGCAGAGCTGCATCACCCCTTTATGTTGAAGCGAGATCGAATCATCAGTATGAGCCGTCGTTCTGCCGAGTTAGTAAAATATGCTTGCAATTGTTTTCTGGCGACGAAGATTTCATTCATTAACGAGATGGCGCGATTGGCAGAGGCCATGGGTGCCGATATTCGCGAGATTCGGGCCGGAATGATTACCGACTCTAGAATTGGGGATCAGTTTTTGTTTCCTGGCATTGGCTATGGCGGAAGTTGTCTTCCCAAAGACAGCCACTCGCTGGTGGCTCAAGGTAAGGCCCTAAAGGAGCCGATGAAGATTTTAGAAGCGATTGATTTCGTGAATCGTCGGCAGCGAGCTTGGGTTGCTGACAAGCTAGAGGAGGTTTGGAGATCTGATTTTAAGGGCAAAGTGATTGGTCTTTGGGGGCTGGCATTTAAGCCAAATACAGACGACCTTCGAGAGGCCCCTTCTGTCGACCTGATCAGAAGACTAATCGGCCATGGGGCAAAGGTTCAGGCCCATGATCCTGCGGCCATTCCCAATGTTCAGAAGTTATTCGCGAAGGAGCTGAAAGAAGGAAGCCTTCAATTGTTTGAAGAGCCGTACGATGCCCTAGGGGGGGCTCACGCGCTTGCCGTCTTGACAGAGTGGCCCGAGTATCGATCGCCTGACTTTGACAAGATCAAAGTGACCTTGGCCGAAGCCCTCGTTTTGGACGGGCGGAATATTTATGATGCCGCCTCTCTGAGAAAGAAAGATTTCACTTACTATGGCGTGGGCGCTCCGGGTGGTGGGCCAAAGACGAGGCCTAAGCTGAAGACCGCTTAGGCTCCAGTCGTCATGAATCGTCAATCAAAGGCCTATCTGCTTTGCCGACCTCACTCCCTTTGATCTCGACTAGAACCAGTAGCGCAGCTGCAGCTGGGTCAAAAACAAGCTGCGGCTTCGGTCGGCTTCAAACTGATAGTTTTTCACTCTCTCAAATCCGAAATCAAAGTCGGCTTCGAGATTTTCAGAGACCTGCCAATTGATACTGGGCTGCCAGCTCCAACTGACCTCTTTGGGTCGATCGGTGGTGGGCACCACTCTTAAAAAGTTCGCAGAGTCTCGTTGTTGCGCGTAGTCGTTATTACTTCGTTTCAACCACTGAAATCTTTGGTTGAGCTGAAGCTTCGGTCCAATTTGACTTCTAAAGATGAAAGCCCAGCGACGAGTTTGTGGGCCAAAGTGATCTCCGATGAATCTCTCGTCTAGAGAGTAGCCGGTTTGCCAGAGGTGGTGTCGATAGATCAGTTTCGGAAAGCGAGCATACTCCACCGTGAGACTCGTCGACTCCCAGGGGTCGATGGAGGGCCAGTAGAACAGGCTTCGGTAGCCGACCTGATCTTTGTAGAGCTTCCAAAGGTCGCCGTGTCTGCCGTCGTCTATAACGGTTTCATAACTCCAGACAAGATTGTGAAGAAAGGGAATTCGAACTCGAAGCTCAGCCCCCGCACGACCATCGGCCACATTCTCTGGGCTGTCTGGGGTACTTTGATTTTTAAAGGGCGTAAAGGCCTCACGAAAAATCTCCCAGGGCTTGATGGGCTCAGAGCCTTTACCGCCAAATGTGAGGGCCTGAGTGAAGCCCAGTTCAACGAAGCGGTTGAAGCGAAAGCTCATTTTCGTGCCAAAGATTTTCGCATGAGGATAGTCTCGATACTGACCCGCATGCGCCAAAAAGCTTGAGAATTTCACTTGGCCGAGATGTTTGAAGATCCAAGGAAATTGAAACGGCTTGTCAGGCGTCAGAAGAATCATGTCGGCGGGCCGTGGGCTATTCGACCAAAAGATTCCGCCCGTGGGCGAAAGCCCCCAACCCAGTTCTTGCCGACCAACGCGGAGGTTCCAGTCCGAAAAGCGGATTTGAAGATAGGCCCGCTCCAGATGAAAATCACTGCGAGGCTTTTCGTCACCGATCCAGGTGTTTACCACACGAGGCGAGAACTCGAAAGCAAGCCAGCTTTCGGGTTCACTCACGATGTCAAAGCCCATACTCCATTGCGGCTCATTTCGAAGATAGTATCCCTCGTTTTGTTTCAGGGGATTGATAAAGATTTCATGCACCGTATGGCGGTTCTTCGGATCAGAGACCTTTCGAGTTGCGTTGGTGTAAGAGAAATTCATGAAGGCCGACTCGAAACCCAAAGGCCTCTCTGGACGACAAAGCCTGGGGTCTTGAGTTTGGGTGAGTTCAAAGAACTCTCGTCTTGAAATGCCTTGATGCCCCGCCACCCAGCGAGGCAGGCCCTCTCTAGCGTCCAATCGAAGCAGATCATGCTGCCAATCACTGCCAAGCCGAAGAGGCCGAGAAGAGACTCCCAGGCCTGAAGCGCAATGAGATGCATCGACATCCCCTGGGCTCAGACAAAGGCCCATGAACAGAAGAGTAGAGCCAAAAAGCCAAAGCCCCCGAGCCCAAAAAAATCCGGCTCCAATTTGCCTCAAGATCACCACCACCCATCCCTTTAAGCAGGAGACCGGGGGAGAGGCAATCGGAGTCTCGTGAGTCGTATTCCTCAACTGTTTGACACAAATTTTCGGAATCTCACAGCTGTCAGGCCTGAGACAGGGGTCATGTGGGCTTAAAGTTTAACGATCTTTTCATGCTTGAACTTCTTGAGGGCATTTCTTGTGTCCACGATCCGCTTTGCGCTCTTAAGAATGGCTTCATAATCTACTTCTGTATGGTCTGTGATAATGACCACACATTCATAGTCGCTGCCAAGCCCGTCTGACCAGTTTTTTGACGCTTTCTGAATTCCTTCGTAATTCAATTTGGCCACGAAGGGATCATAGTAGTCGACTTTCGCACCCATGGCTTCTAACTCATGGATAACATCGATAGCAGGGGATTCACGAACATCATCAATATCTTTCTTGTACGAAACACCCAACACCAGTACCCGAGAGCCATTCACTGCAGTACTATCCATATTCAAAGCTGATATAACTTTACGAATGCAAAACTGAGGCATCGATGCATTCACCTCACGAGCCAGCTCTATAAATCGCGCGGTATAATTCAGCCCACGAAGCTTCCAGCTTAAATAGGAAGGATCGATTGGTATGCAGTGGCCGCCAAGGCCCGGCCCTGGGTAAAACGGCATATAGCCAAAAGGCTTAGATGCGGCCGCTTCAATTACTTCCCAGCAGTCAATACCAAGCTTCTCACACATGACAGCGACCTCATTTACAAGACCGATGTTTACGGCACGAAAGGTGTTTTCAAGGAGTTTCACCATTTCAGCAGTTTCAGGTGAACTGACTCTCACCACTTGTTTAAGAGCCTGAGCATAAAAGAGGCAGGCCAAATCAGCACAAATACTGGTGACACCCCCAACAACCTTAGGAGTGTTAAAAACACTGTATTTCTTGTTTCCGGGATCAACCCGTTCTGGTGAAAAGGCTAGGAAAAAATCTCTTCCAACTCTCAATTTCTGTTTGTTAGTCTGTTTTTGAGCAGCTTCCAGTATGGGGAGAACGACTTCGCGAGTGGTGCCCGGATAAGTCGTGCTTTCCAGGATGACCAACTGCCCTTCTCGAAAGTTTCTCGCAATGCTCTCTACGGCAGATAGTATGAAAGACATATCTGGATCTTGAGTCTTGGCTAATGGCGTAGGAACACAGATTATGACAACATCACAATCCTTCAGCCTGGGAAAATCAGATGTTGCTTCAAATTTGCCCAATTTGCGGTATTTCTCAACATCTCTGCTCGGGACATCTTGAATATAGGAAACCCCTTCGTTCAACAGTTTGATCTTTTCAACATTCTTTTCAAACCCAAGCACGCTGAAATCGAATCTGTTAAATACGATAGCAAGGGGCAGCCCGACATAGCCCTGCCCGATAATTCCAATTTTAGCTGTTTTCTGTAAAATTTTCTCTTGCAGCCGTTCGCCAGCACCATAGTTAGAGGGGAAGGCCTCCGTTTCACAGGTTGCCCTCACGAGGTGGGTACGCCAAACATTGTCTAATTCAACACTCATTTTGCCCCTTTTAGCGGAGTTTCAGTCACGGTGCCCAGAAAAAACATGCAGCAGAAACTCATATTTGACGCCCTTTAAAATTATTGCCAACCTCCTTTCTGAGTTCTAAAGCGATGGCTAAAGTATCAATTATAGTCCCCACATACAATATGGGAAGGTGGCTGCCCGAGGCCCTAGAGAGCATTGCCTCCAATATCTATTGTGATTTTGAAGCCTTAGTAATGGATGATGGATCCAAAGATGACACAGTGGATGTGGTTCAAGGCTTCCTAAAGGATCAGCGGTTTCGCTATTTCTATCAGGAAAATGCGGGAAAGTCAGTTGCTGTCAATCGCGCTTTTCGAGAGCTTTCGGGTGAGTATGTCACGGTGCTGGATGCGGACGATTGCCTGTTGACTGACGGGATTGCGGATCGAGTTCGAGTCTTTGAAACTGGTCCCAGTGTCGACCTGGTGGTCGGGGGCTTTGAAGTGTTTGTAGAAGGGCCGACTCTTGGTACTCGAATACCACCCGCTGGGCGAACTGCAGATCAACTTGTGTACCAGCTTCTTTGTGGATACAAGACGCCCTTCTCAATGACGGGTTGTTTGTTTACCAAAGATCTCATGCTGCGCGTTGGGTTGTTCGATGTTGGGTTGAGACGCGCACAAGATGTCGATTTCTCTGTGCGGCTCTTGCGGATGGCTGCGCAGTTTGCCATCGTACCAAAGCCCGTCTTTAGGGTCCGAAAACATCGTGCGAGAGTTCGAGATAGGCTTCGTGTGAGGCATAAAACATTTTCAGCTCAGCTCCAGGTGATTGATAGTAATATGAGCGGTCTGGCTCGCGTCTATGCCAAGGCGCTTGCAGTATTTTTCCAGATTGGTAAAGCGCTGTACGAAGTACGAGGAGCGTATCTTGGTTGATAGGTGCCGAACACGAGCTTGCCTGGCTTTGCGCGAGAGTAACGAGGCGGGAGCAGTTTTGCAGTGAACACCTATGTGTTAAAGGCGGTTTAGAATGGCCCAGCGAAAGGAGAATATAGTACAGCTGACAAGTGCACACCCAGCGCTAGACAACCGAATTTTCTTCAAGGAGTGCGTTTCATTGGCAAGAAGTGGTTACGATGTCACTTTGATCGCCCCTCATACAAAGAATGAAGTTGTGCAGGGTGTACGCATTATTAAGCTGCCAGTCTTCAAGAACAGGCTTGTTCGGTGGCTTACAAACCCTCTTCTTGTTTTTTTTAAAGCGATTCGACAGCGCGCAAGACTCTATCATTTTCACGACCCCGAGCTGATCCCAGTCGGCTTGGCGCTTCGCCTTTTTGGCAAGGTGGTTGTGTATGATATTCATGAAGATTATGTCAGTTCAATTCAACAAAAGGAATATTTACCGAAATCCATAGCTCGTATGACGGCCCCTATTTTTGGATGTCTGGAGCAACTAGCGGCAAATAGCTTTCAGCAGATTATTGCCGAAAAATATTATAGCAGACGATTCCCCCATTCGATTGAGGTTCTCAATTATCCGAAGATTGACAAACTACCTCCGCCGGCAACCAGCCATGAGGGCGACAGCCCTCGCTTTATCTACACCGGCAATGTGACCGTGAATAGGGGCGCCCTAATACACGCCAACATAGTCAATTTATTGCCAACAGCCGAGGTGCATTTTGTGGGCCACTGTACCCACGGGCTAGTCGCCAGAATGCAAGCAATTGCAGGTCAGAATCGGTCCCGACTGTTTTTTCACGGTGTTGATAGATATTTGCCCTTTTCGGAGATTGAGTCCTTTTATCAGGCAGGGGCGTGGACTGCGGGCTTGGCGATTTTTCCGGATGTGGCTCACTATCGAGAGAAAGAGTTGACTAAGTTTTTTGAATACATGGCATATGGCCTGCCGATAATTGCTTCCAACTTCCTAGTGTGGCGCAGATTGATTGAGGGTCATAGCTCAGGCATCTGTATCGATCCGGCGGATACTAAGGCCATTGTGGCCGCCCTGCATCAGGTGAGTTTGCCTCAGCAAGCATCAACAATGGGAAAGTGTGGGAGGGAGGCGGTCGGCAATTACTTGTGGCAGGGCCAAGAGGAAAAGCTGCTTGGTTTCTATCGTTCGCTTTTACACTAGTCGACTGAATCATGGATCTAAAACTAAAGAAGATTGGTACATATGAGATACTTCTTCTCTTCTTCTTTTTCGCATTTTTCTTCCCAAGTTTTAGGGGTGTTGTCGGTCGGGCCGGATCAATACTAGTCAATGGCGGCCTCATCATGCTTCTCGGAATGTACCTTGTACTGTACAAAGGGAAGATCAAATTTCTGTCTAAGCCAGAGAAAAGAGTCGCGTTACTTTTTTTTGTAGTTTTCGGTTACTATGCCCTGGCAATTGTTGGCTCCACCTTGTTTTTGAGTACACAAGTGGTTTTCAATGATTTGTTTGAAGTTCACCGCCCTCTTTTGTACACACTCAGCTTTCTTTTGCCCTTTGCAACCATTCAAAGCCCTCATGATATTCAAAAGTTGGAGAGAGTATTGTTCGCAGTCTGTGGAGCCTTGATAGTTCTTTCTTTGGTTCAGCTTTCGGGTATTGCTAGTCCTTTGTTTCACTTGTATACAAGGCCAGCGAATGTTGACTCGCTCCAAGTCACTGGTTCATTCATTGCTCCATATGACATGGCATTTGTTATGAGCCTGTTTTTGTTTCACTCGATATCATTGACTTTGTTTCGTAGACGCTTCGGCTACTTTTTCTTAACTCTCTTAGTGGGCCTTATCGTTGTTCTTACTCAATCGAGATCAGTGGTAGGGGCTGTTCTGGTCGGCTTAGGCCTCATGCTGCCCATTGCCATTGCTCTGCCCACCTTGCACCGGCTTGTTCGCTTGAAGGTCGACAAGTCCCTTGTTCGACTTGCTTTGATTTCATTTTTACTACTTTGTCTTGGGACTTATCTATACCTAACATATTCCGAACAACTGAATTATTTGATTCATGGTTTTAAGCGTGTTCTGGCTGGCCAAAGCTTAGGACCGCTTGAGGGTCGCATTGCCCAGTGGAACTTTGCAATGGAACAGGCGAGGTCCAGTTGGCTCGTTGCTTTGTTTGGAAATGGCCCATCAAAAGAAATCATGTCACTGGTAGAATCGATCTATACCTATCATGTCTTTCGCTATGGGTTCTTGGGGCTCGGAATTGTTTTTGTTGTCCCCGCGATTGTGGGAATAGTTTTTGCGGGAAAGGTGCTTTTGAATCGCTCAGTCTCAGCATCGTACTGGCCGATGTACATCGGGATTTTGGCTTGGCTCTTGATCATGCCCATCGCGGCCATCGGAAACAACCTGGTTGAACAGATTCGTATCTCGTTTTTGTACCATTTTCTCCTGGGCTGCTTGGTGCGCAGCTATTACATATGGTCGGCCGAAAAATCAACTGCGGCTAGCTCACATCGGTTAACTTCTTGCGATAGCGCTCAAAATGGATCAATATGATTTGTCATGGGCCCTACGCACCCCGCTCAGCAACTTCGCACCCTGCCATCGAACAAGGGGGTATCAATTTTTAGTCTCATTGAAGAGTCGGCAGCTGCCGCTCTTCGGAAACAAACTAAAATGGGGGCAATGCTTGCGGGGCACAGTTGACCTTATTGCTATGCGGAAAGGCCGGGCCGGCATACCGCTCATTGGCTTGTGCTTTTTGCTGGCCGGCTAGCAGTGACAGGGGAAGGGTTTGTGTTCGTGCTGAGTAAAGACGGCCTTGGCCCCGAAGTTCGTAAGGAATTGAGCTGAGTCTCTCTGCGTTATGACCCCACCCCAAAAACTAGGAAGCTCCCGGGCTTAGATGTCTTGCGTTACGAC
>REDG01000034.1 GCA_007693605.1 Bradymonadales bacterium | reverse complement strand
CGAGAAGCGCAGCGACGCAGCCGACGAAGCAGATGGGCCTTTAGCGACACTCCCTCCAAGCTCCGAAAAAGCGGTGACAAAGACCTGGGTCCTTGCATAAAATCCAACTGGAGGTGGGGTCATGGGTATTGAGTTTGTTTTAAGTCTTCTATTGGTTTCTGCAGGGGCTGGGAGTCCGGTTTTAGTTCCCGCACCAATCAAGAATGTTTATATCCCGATGGGGTTTGACGACAACGATATTACTCAGGTTGTTGTTGAAGGCAGTTTTGAAAGTGCATGCTATCGGGCAGGACCCTCTCATGTCTGGAAGGACCCTCTGCAAAATCGAATCGCCTTCCATTTGGAGGCCTACTACTACCCCGAAGGCTTTTGCGCGGAAGTCATGACGCCTTATCTAGAAGTGATTGATATTGGCGAACTCTCAAAGGGCGTTCATCAAATCTTTTTGCGACCTGAGCTTCAGGGGCTTGAACTTAAAGAGGTGGGGCAAATGCCTGTGGCAGAGGCTCTCTCTGAGCGCAGAGATGAATACCTCTACGCACCTGTGGATTCGATTGCGATTGTTGAGAATTCTTTGGGGCGTAGACGAGATCTGCTCGTAATGGGAACCTTTACAAACTCCTGTATGCGCTTCAATCGAAACATTGAACGAGAGAAACCGGGCTTTCGTAGAGTTTCGCTGACGGCACAAAATCTCCTAGAGGTTCTCCCCGTTCTTCATGACATCGAAGACACCACCAACTGTCGAGACATCGAAGAAGCCTTCGTCGAAAGACTCTCAATCCCCCAACATATTCAGGGGGACCGCTATCTCTTCCATATTCGGACGATGAGCGGAAAGTCCTTCAATAAGATTGACCGGATTGACCATCCCTAGTGGTCCAACCGGTAGACTACGAAAGCTTTCGGCTAAGAATGTCCTTTCTAAGATTTTCTCGATAAGTCTCTAGCCTCTTGTAGAGTTCGGGCTGACTTTGGGCCAAAATCTGAACGGCCAGAAGTCCGGCGTTGAAAGCTCCATTGATGGCGACGGTCGCGACGGGAACTCCCTTCGGCATCTGTAAAATGGACAGCATGGAGTCAAAGCCTTTCAGCTCGGTCACCGAAACGGGCACGCCGATGACTGGCAAGCTCGTGAGCGCGGCCAACATCCCCGGCAAATGCGCAGCCCCTCCCGCCCCTGCAATCAGAACAGAGAAGCCTCTGTCTTTGGCTTGACTGGCAAACTCAAACATTTCTTGAGGGCTTCGATGAGCGGAAACAATCGAAGCCTCCGACTCAATCCCAAAATCTTTGAGCGCCTGAACCGCCTCTTTCATGATGCCCCAATCGGAGTCGCTCCCCATCACAACAGCCACCTTATTGCCCATTCGATCTTTCTCCCTGATTCAATATTTCTTCGAGTTCAGAAAAGCCTTCCTCAAGACCTGATAACTCATCCAGCCAGAAATTAAAATGGCCCATTTTTCTGCGAACCCGCAATTCACTTTTCTTGTAATCTATATACTGCGCCCAAGGAGGAAGCTCGTCTCGTCTTATAGACAAGGATCTCCCTAGATTATTCAACATCCCAAAGGGCCGGGGGCCCGAAATTCCTAGAAGGGGCTCTCCAAAACAAGCCCTTAAGTGCTGATGAAATTGACTTGAAAGCCCCAGAAGTTGAGTCCAATGCCCTGAATTATGTACTCTCGGGGCAATTTCATTGAGCAGAAGCTCTCCCCCCTCCAAGAGAAAAAACTCGATAGCAAAGCAGCCCTTAAGGCCCGTCGACTCAGAGAGCTTTCGCGCAAAGCTCTCCGCTTGACTCTGAAGAGCCGCTGAAAGCCCAAAGGCTTGAGCCGGTCCAAACACCCGATGGCAGACCCCTTCTCTCTGCTCTGAAATCACCAGGGGATAGAAAACATAGTCCGGGCCAGACCGTAGGCTTACTAGGGCAAGCTCTCTGACGAACTTGATCCTTTCCTCACGGTAAACTTGGGTTCTGTTTCTGAAAGCCACTTCACAAAATTCCTGCAGCACCTTCTCGCTCGGAGAAATGAGCGTGCCTTTTCCGTCGTATCCTCCCTCTGCCCACTTAAAGACAAAAGTCTCATTCGACAGGGTCTTTAGGTTTGTGGTGGCTTCGATCTCTTCGAAGGGGCTCGTGGGAATTTTCAATCGCTCACAAAGCCTCTTTTGTTCAAGTTTGTTTCTCAAAAGACTTAAAGCCTGTTTGTTCGGAAAGAGCTTATCTGAAGAAACTTCTTCAAACGAAGCAAACTCACTCTCAATCACAATCCGATCACTCCACTCCCCGAGCTTTCTAAGATCAGACTCAGCCCACAGACCTGATCGCTGGGCAGAACTCTCCTGATTGACAGAAAAAATCTTCGCTTCGATTTCCATTTCAAGAGCGGCTTCGGCCAGCATTTTTGCAAGCTGTCCGTCACCCAAGATTCCGAGTCTTCGCCTCGACATCAAAAGACCTCCTCGCGAAGAGCCTCCTCTAGCTGCTGTTTTGATCGGCGGGCTTTATCCAGATCTAAAAACCACAGCAAGAAAGTTCCAACCACAAAGAAAATGAGAATCATCAGAACCGCCGGCCTTGCAGAGGAAAAGGCCGTCGTCATCACCCCAAAGAGAATAGGGCCCAAAATCGCAGAGAGTTTATTGAAAATGGAGTAAAAACCAAAAAAGCCTGCAGAAGAAGTCCGAGGAATCATCGAAGCAAAAAGAGAGCGGCTTAGAGATTGAGTGCCGCCCAAAACAAGTCCGATCATCGCACCCAAAAAGATAAAACCTAAAGCATCTCCAGTTCTCAAAAAGAACGCGCCTACCACAATGGCAGACCATGCAAAAAGCCCAACAATCAATGTGTTTTTCGTTCCCCAACGAACCGCCAAAGAAGAAAAAGCCATCGCCCCTCCAATGGCTATCAGTTGAACGATCAAAAATGTTAGCATAATCACTTGAGTTGAAAGCCCCAGAGTGCCGCTGCCATAGACCCCTGAAATACTAATCACGGTTTGGATCCCATCATTATAAAAAAAGTAAGCCACGAGAAACAAAAGTAGACTTGGAAATCTCGGCAAAAGTTTTATGCTCTGCCAAGTTCGATTGACCCCATCCCCTATAATCTCAGGTACAACTCTCGGGGGGAGCTCCTTCTTCGTTTCTTTAAGCACACGAAAGCTGTAGACAGAAAAGCCCAGCCACCAGAGCCCCGCCGACAACAAACAAATCCGAATGGCCATCGTCTCCGTCAAGCCAAACCAGTCGTGGGCAGATACAAGAACAAGGGCTCCTGCAAACTGAAGAAAGCCGCCCAAATAGCCGTAAGCGAAGCCCACCCCAGAGGCTCGATCCATCTCTTCGTCTGTATCCGCAACTTCTGGCAAAAAGGCGTCGTAGAAAACATTGCCCGATGTATAGAAGACTTGGGCGAGAACAAAAAAGACGAGAGAAAACCAAACCCAACCCGGAATGGCAAAAAAGAGAAGCGAGGCAAACAAACAACCCCCATAGGCAAAGAACATCAAAAACCTTTTCTTATAGCCACCATGATCAGCAATTGCACCGAGAATGGGCGCCAAGATAAAAACGATAGCCGCCGCTAGACCCACGCCAAAACCCCAAAGAGCTTCAGGAGGAAAGTGAATTCCTAAAAGGCTCAGTCCATCAGGCGCGATTCCCCTCGCAAAATAGGCTGGAAAAAGTGCTGAAGCGGTTGTGACTTGATAGCCTTGAGTTGAAAAATCATAAAAGGCCCAAGCCCGAACTTGCCGCTTTCGAGCGACCTGAGGATCAAGAGTCTTCAACATCGAGTTCCATTCAATCAGGCTCCTTAAAAAAAATCTTTTCCTATTTCAAAGCCGCCAAATCTCGCCGCAAAGGGCCATAGAACCCGCAAATGATCTGACTAAAGTTGGTCCTTGGAGGCTCTTTTCTCGACAGCTTGCTTGGCTTTCGGTAAAGGCCTTTGAGGTGGCTAAAGCAAAGAAAGACTCGGCAACCCGCTTTTTGAAGAGCCTAGAGTACTTGGGCAACCTCTTGCCTCATCCGGTGAGCCTCTTTTTTCTGATGGCAGTCGGAGTCGTTTTGTTCAGTGGCTTGGCAGAGTGGTGGGGGCTTCGTGTGCCTAACCCCGAAGAACCCGGCTCAGACATTGTAGCAATCAGCTTGCTCTCGGCCGATGGTTTCCGGCGAATCCTAACCGGACTGGTCAGAAACTTTGTGAACTTTGCTCCCCTGGGTACTGTCTTGGTGGCGATGTTGGGCGTCGGAATTGCCGAGATTTCTGGACTGTTCTCAAGCCTCATTCGGGCGATCGTGCTTCTTGCCCCAAGGCAACTCATGACGAGTGCGCTAGTTTTTGCAGGCGTGATTTCTAACACGGCCTCTGAGATGGGCTATGTCGTGCTCGTGCCTATGGCAGGCTTTGTGTTTCTGGCCCTCGGTCGACATCCTTTGGCAGGAATGGCCGCCGCTTTTGCCGGGGTTTCGGGCGGCTATAGTGCGAATCTGTTTATTGGAACCATTGATCCCCTCTTGTCGGGAATCACTGAAGAAGCCGCTCGAATGCTACAGCCAGAGATTGAAGTGAATGCCCTCGCCAACTGGTACTTTATGTTTGCGAGCACTTTTTTGGTTACTGGGGTGGGAACATGGGTCACCCATCGTTTTGTTGAGCCTACATTGGGAACCTACAATGAAAAGTTTGCAGAGAAAGCAGGCGTGAATTCACAGGAGTTTTTGAAGCCCTTAACTTCTAGGGAAAAGCTAGGTTTGATTTGTGCGTGTGCCAGCTTGGTCGTCATGATCTTCTTGCTTGTTTTAACGATCGTTCCTGAGGGTGGAGTTTTAAGAAATCCTGAAACAGGATCTCGACTGAATTCTCCCCTCTTGTCGGGAGTGGTCGCCCTTATCTTTGTGTTTTTTCTGATTCCTTCGACCATTTTTGGAATGATCACCGGAACGATCAAGTCCGATCGAGACATCATTGACGGAATGGCCGCGTCGATGAGTAAACTCGGCCTCTATCTCGTCCTCGTTTTCTTTGCCGCTCAATTTGTATCCTTCTTTGCTTGGACAAATTTGGGGCAGATTCTGGCTGTGGTCGGCGCCGACTTCTTGATTTGGCTGCGGCTCGACAATCCCTTGGTTTTTCTGCCCTTCATTCTGATTTGTGGATTTGTGAATTTGATGCTTGGAAGCGCTTCGGCCCAATGGGCTCTCACCGCTCCGATCTTCGTCCCCATGTTGATGCGACTGAACTTTAGCCCAGAGCTCATACAAGCCGCCTATCGAATTGGAGACTCTTGCACGAACATCATCACGCCTATGATGAGTTACTTTGGTCTTATCCTTGCTTTTGCCGCTCGTTTTGATCGAAGAATCGGAATCGGCACCATTGTCAGCATGATGCTCCCCTACTCCGTCGCATTTTTACTGAGCTGGATCGCCTTCTTTTATCTCTGGGTGTTTGTGCTGAATCTGCCTGTGGGGATTGGGACACAAACTTATCTTCAACCATAGGCGAGTGGCGCTAACGGTGCATCTGCTTTGTCTCCACTTCCCAATCATGAGTTTGGCGACGGCCTCAGAGATTTCGAAGAATGTCTGAAGCCAGTGAAGGTCCTTCATAGACCCAAGCCGTGTAGAACTCTAAAAGATCTGCCCCCATCTCAAATCTTTCTTTGGCTTCCGCCGGACTCTGAATGCCTCCAACCGAGATGATGGGCTTCTGTAAGTTCGATTTCACAACTTGTAGGGCTCTCTTCGAAGGTAGCTGAAGAGAGGAACCACTTTCGCCCACAACCCGGCCCTGCCAAGATGAACTCAGAGTGTTGGTAAGAACAAGGCCCTCGACGGGCAATGCGCTCAGACTCCTCCAAAAATCATCGTCTCGATCCGAATTGAAAAATTCCGGAGAGAGCTTGACTAGAACCGGAACCGAGCGATCCGTTTTCTGGAGCTCTGCCTTCACGGCGTCGACAATAGTCGAAAGATCTCGAAAGCCTTGAAGCTCCCGAAGGCCAGGGGTGTTTGGGGAACTGACATTGAGCACGAAAAAATCGGCGCAATTCAAAAACTCTCGGGCCACTTCTGCATAGTCTTTGAATGCCTCAATAGAGGCAGTGTCACGATTTTTTCCGATGTTGACTCCAATCCTAAAGTATTCAGGAAGTCTGGACTTCGCTCGGCGAACTCGTTCTGCAATAATCTTCGCGCCCTCGTTGTTGAAGCCCATGGCATTAAAGAGTCGTTCCGTCTTTATGTCTCGAAACAATCGAGGTCGAGGATTTCCAAACTGTGGCCGCGGAGTGACGCTTCCAATCTCAACAAATCCAAAACCGAAATAGGGAAGCGCCTCAACAATTTCAGCGTTCTTATCAAAGCCCGCGGCCAAGCCAATCGGATTCAGGAATTTCATTCCCCAGACTTCTTTCGGCTGAATCTCAAGACCTCGACCGCCAAGTAGCCTTAAACATTTTGGATGAATGCGAACGAGGGTCTTCAGAGCTCCAATCGACAGCTTGTGGGCCGTCTCTGCCTCAAGCAAATATGCAAGCTGTCGCAAGAATCGCCACATCAGGCCAAACTTCATTGCTTTTTCTTTCTCTTGTCCAATGAAATTCTTTAGACTCAGTGAAGCTAAATGAGCGCTCGTCATCACTTCAGTCTCGTCTGCTTTGAGGAAAATTCAGATTACTCTGTGCAGTTGAGTCTCCATGTGAGGGCGAAGCACGCCACGGCTCGATTCGAGTTAACAGGTGACTTTTCTAAACTTCAGTTTGAAGTGAAGAGAAAGAAAGCTGAGTTTAGACGAGAGCTTTGGAGATCGAGCTGTTTTGAATTGTTCTTTCTGTTCGATGATCAGAAATACTGGGAATACAATTTCTCTCCAGACACTGCTTACTGGCACCAGAGCTTCCATGCGTACCGAAAAGAGGACCACCCGAGCGAATCTCTGAAGCCCTCTCGAATGAGCTTTTCGCAAGACTCCAATGAACGCGTCCTATTTGAAACGGAGATTGAACTCGCTCAGACTCCTCTTGGTTTTCAAGCTGCGGCCATTCTTCACGAAAGCTCCGGTCAGATGCTCCATTTTGCGCTTCGCCACCCAAGCTCTAAGCCTGACTTTCACTCGCCTAATTGCTTCGAGAGCTACCCGACGGCCTGAACTTGAGAGAAACGGCAAAGATCAGATTGAGAAAAAACTTATTGATTTCATAGGTTTACGGAGAGGGCTCCTCTTCAGGGCTGGGCTTGAATTCGCTGAGATTTAGGCTAGAAGACTGAGCTGGGTGAACTCCTCCAGAAGAAATCGTCGACTTCCGCTCCTTTTGGGACTGGCTTTAGGGCTTAGCTTCCCCTCTGTTGAAGCTTGCCCGGATGAAATCTCGGGTCTTACGGGACCAGTCAACCGAAGGACCCCCAATACGATTGAGTTTGAAATCAACAGAATTCGTTCAGCCCTGGAAGGGGCTCTAGAGACTTTTGAGGCTAGGCACAGTGAGATAACAAAAGTCGGCTTTTCTTATGAAGACTTTCCCTATATTCAGGTTCTCTTTAACCATCTTCACTACCTTCTTCAGTTGACTGAAAGCTCTCAGATCCTGAGAGCTCAAGTCCCTCATCCACAGCGAAGACCAAAGAAAGATGAAGTCCTCAGTTTTAGCGCCCAACAGAAGGCCGACTTGAAGACGCTTGAAACAGAGATTTCGAAAGCCCTCAAGGAGATCCTAGACTTGATCAAGGCAAAGTCTATCGGATTGACAGAAAGAGAAAATGAATTTCGATTTGAGCAAGAACCTTCAGATGACACGAAAGCCGAGCGACCCAGGGTTCTTGCAATCCTGAATGTGGAAAAGGACCGACGGGCAGGTGTTCGAGCTCAAGCGATTGAATTGCTAAGAGCCCTAGAAGAAAGCAAGAGCAGATCTTGGATAGACCCACTTCGGAACTTCGGACGGCCCGATGCTCGCTCAAAAGACAAAGATTCATACCTACTGACCAGCTTCATAGAAGCCTATCAACTCATGACTATTTTATGTTTACAGGTTCTTGAAGATACAGAAGCCTACCGTTCAGAAGGGGAAATCTTACCCGAAACTCCCGATCTCGAATCTCTTATGAACGATCGCCATCCAGGAGCCCTAAGGTCACAACCGACAGAGTAGTTTCGAATATTTGATCGACACTGGAATCCGGGGGCAGATGGGCATTTAGCGCTTCATAGGGTCCCCTTAGGCTTCTAATAGACTTCTCAACATCCACGCCGTCTTCTCATGAGTTTGAATTCGTTGAGTGAGAAGATCGACGGTTGCTTCGTCTTGACCTTTTTCAGCGGCTGGAAAGACTTCTCGCGCGGTTCGAGCGACTGTTTCATGCGCTGACAAAAGGTTCTTAATCATCTCTTTTGCGGGGGGAGTCCCTTCTTCCTCTTGAATGGAAGTCAGTTTCGAATAACTTTTGTAGGAGCCCGGAGCGGGAAAGCCTAAAGAACGAATTCTTTCGGCAACTTCATCAACGGCCGTCGCCAGTTCCGTGTACTGGGTTTCAAACATGGTGTGCAAGGTGTTGAACATCGGCCCTGTGACATTCCAATGATAATTGTGAGTCTTTAAGTAGAGTGTATAGGAGTCCGCCAAGACCCTCGCCAAGCCCTCGGCGATTTCTTTTCGGCTATCATGTGAAATTCCAATATTAACATCTAGATTCTGTTCCATTTCTTTCTCCTTACTTTGCCTTCGCTATATCTCTCAAATACATGGCTACTGCTTCAGAAACACTCTTTCTGGCTTCTGAAGCATCCAAAAAATTCTCCACCTGAACTCTTTTGTTTTCCAAAGATTTATAATCCTCAAAAAACTTCTTCAATTCATCCAGCCGATGCCGAGGCAGTTCGTGAATCGAATCAAAATGACAATACTCTGGGTCATTCGCATGCACCGCGATGACCTTGTCGTCCAACTCTCCCTGATCGATCATTTTCATCAGCCCGATGGGCTTCGCCATCATGATGGAGAGCGGGTACACCGACTCTTGCCCCAAAACTAGCACATCAAGGGGATCTTTGTCGTCGCAGTAAGATCGCGGAATAAAGCCATAATTTGCGGGGTAGACGACACTACTAAACAAAACTCGATCGACCCGAATCAGGCCCGTTTCTTTGTCGAGTTCATACTTGTTTTTTGATCCTTTAGGGACTTCAATAATGGCGGGAAACAAATCGGGAACCAACTCACCTAAAGGAACATCATGCCATGGATTCATATCAGATCGACAACATAGCCCAAAACTGGAGATTCGTGGGAATATCTTTCGTCTTGATTTTGGGGGTTTTAGGCTGTTCCGGGCCCAAAATCCAAAGCCCCTCTCATGGCCCAGAGGAGCGGGCGTTAGACTACAGTGGCTTTGGACGAGAGTCCGTCACAGAGGAAATTTTAGAGCGCTACGCGCCACCTACCGCTGGGGGCGAAAGCTTTTCTTTGGCGCAAAGCCTTTTAGATCTTCGCTCTCCTGGCTTTGGCATTCCCTCGCCCGACGGGCAGAGACTTTACTTCACCTGGACCGTCACCGGAAACCGTCAAGTCTGGAGAGTTGACCAACCCATGGGATTTCCCGTTCAGATGACTGGCGGAGAGGATGCCAGCTTCTTACAAGATGTGAGCCCAGATGGTCGATGGATCGTGATTTCTCGTGATCGGCAAGGCGATGAACAGTTTGGAATTTATCTTCAAAGCGCAGACGGGGGACCCGTCCGAGAAGTGTTTCGCCGAGAGCGAGTGGTCGCCTCTCATGAGTTTTTCTCAGATGACTCCAAGTATCTTTACTTTAGAGCCAACGCTCACCGCCCCGATTCTTTCAGCATCTTTCGCTACAATATTGAGAACCGCCTAACTGAAGAAGTGGTTCGGCTCACAGGATTTTGGAGTGTGCTTGATCATAAGGCCGACGGTCGCCTTCTGCTTCGTGAGGCGAAAGGAAATATTAATAACGCAGTTTATGAATTCGACCCTGAGACAAACGATCTCACAGCGCTTCTAGGGAAAGATGAGGAAGAATCTTATTTTGCAAAGTATTCTGAAGCGGAGGGAGAACTTCTCGTCCTGACAAATCGATTCAGCGATTTTCATCAGCTCTACCGATGGAAAGCTGGAGATTTCGAGTCCATTACGGGTGAAAGAGGCGTAGAGATCTCGTCATTTTCAATTACCAGAGATCGAAGTCGAGTGATTCTGTCGTTGAATGACAGGGGCTACCATCGCTTTGAGGTCTACCAACTAAGGCCGTGGACATTGATGCCACTTCCAGAGATAGAAAATGCAGAACAGATTTTTAGGGGCAGTCTCTCTGCTGGTGGTCGCTGGCTTTCATTGATGCTTGCCAACTCCAACCGACCAAGTGAGGTTTTTGTTCTGGATCTTGAAGACTTAAGCTTTAACAAATGGCTCCCTTCAAGCAGTCCAGAAGTTGATCTGAGCTTTGCGGTCCAGGCCAGTCTGGAGTCCTACCCTGCCCGAGACGGAACCCCTATTCCCATGTTTGTCTGGCGACCCAAGATTTGTGAGGTTCAGCTCTGCCCTGTCATTGTTGACTTTCATGGAGGTCCCGAGGCCCAATCGATCCCAAGCTTTTCGGCGACGGCGCTGATTCTGCAAAAGAGGGGATTTGTTTTTGTTCAGCCCAATGTGCGCGGAAGCTCCGGTTACGGGCGCGCATGGATCGATGCAGACAATCAAGAGAGACGATTGAATGTCATTACTGATATTGAAGATGCGGCCATCTTCATCCGAGAGAGCTGGGCCAAAGACGGAGTCTCCCCAAAAATCGGTGTCATGGGAGGTAGTTACGGCGGCTACTCTAGCCTTGTCGCCATGTCAAAATTTGCGGGAAGCTACGACGCCGGGGTTTCGATTGTTGGAATTACGAGCTTGCTGACTTTTCTTCAAAACACCGCTCCTTATCGGCGGGCCCTCCGAATTTCTGAATACGGAGACCCCGAAACTCAAGCAGAAATTTTGGAGCAGCTCTCTCCGATCAACTATCGGCATCAGGTTAAAGATCCCCTGCTCATCATTCACGGAGCCACCGACCCGAGAGTTCCGGTGGGTGAGGCTCTCTTGATGCATGATGGAGTTCAAGAGGCTGGAGCTGAAAGCTCCTTGATTATCTTTGCCGATGAGGGGCACGGAGTGCGCAAACGAGAGAACCAGGCCCGAATGATCTCGTATTTAGTCGATTTTTTTGAAACTCATTTGAAGTGAGTTTGATTCACTCAAGTCTGAGTTTCTCTAAAACCGACTGATCTTCAAGAGTCGATGTATCTTGAGCCTGGGTGTCACCTGCTGCAAGCGACCGCAGCAACCGACGCATGATCTTGCCTGAGCGAGTCTTGGGGAGGGAATCCGCAAAGCGAATCTCAGAGGGTCGAGCAATCGCTCCAATCTCTTTTACCACATGAGACGAAATTTCCCCTTTCAGCTGATCGCTCTTGGTTTGCGACGAATCGAGGGTCACAAAGGCCACAATGGCTTCTCCTTTAATCTCATCGGGTCTTGAAACCACGGCGGCCTCGGCCACCGCCGGATGTGAAACCAAAGCTGACTCTACTTCCATAGTCCCGAGCCGATGCCCTGAAACATTCACGACATCGTCAATTCGACCCATAATCCAAAAGTAAGAATCAGAATCTTGTCGAGCCCCATCGCCCGCAAAATAGCGATTGGGAATGCGCCCCCAGTACTCCTGCTTGTAGCGCTCTTCATCTCCGAAAATTCCACGCATCATAGAGGGCCAAGGCTTGTTGATCACCAGCAGTCCGCCCTGTCCCGCCGGAACAGGCTGGCCCTCTTGGTTCAGAATTTCAGCATCGACCCCAAACAGAGGCACCCCTGCCGAACCAGGCTTTGACTTGTGAACACCTGGCAAAGTGCTAATCATGATGGAACCCGTTTCCGTTTGCCACCAGGTATCGACAATTGGACACTTTGAATTTCCAACTTTCTCAAAATACCACTTCCATGCCTCAGGGTTGATCGGCTCCCCCACACTCCCTAACAACCTCAAACTCGATCGATTGCTCGACTCTAGATGTTGCTCACCCCACTTCATAAAGGCTCGTATCGCCGTTGGGGCCGTATAAAAAATAGATACTTGATGCCGATCGATCATCTGCCAAAATCGAGAGGGGTCTGGAAAGTCCGGGGCCCCTTCATAAATCAAGCAAGTCGCCGCATTCAATAGAGGACCATAAGTCAGATACGAATGTCCGGTAACCCAGCCCACATCGGCGGTACACCAAAATACATCTTCGTTCCGAATGTCAAAAACCGACTTCGTAGTCAAGAAGCTGCCCACCATATAGCCCCCCGTCGTATGAAGCACTCCCTTCGGCTTTCCGGTGGAGCCCGAAGTATAAAGAATAAAGAGCGGGTGCTCTGAATCAAGGGGCAGAGGCTCTTGTGGCGCCACCTTCGACAAAAGACTGGACGTCAATAAATGGTCTCGACCTGATCGAATCTTGGGATTCTCCTTTCCAAACTGAAAGACCAGGATGTTTCTCAACTGCGGACACTCCTCTGCCGCTTCATCGACAGCAGACTTTAGATCAAGCCACTTGCCCCTGCGCCTTCCTCCGTCGGCGGTGATGACAGTCTCTGCTTTCGCATCATTCAGCCGCTCTCGAACGGCCTGCGCACTGAAGCCTCCGAAGATCACCGAATGAACGGCGCCAATCGACGCGCAGGCCAACATGGAAATCACAGCCTCGGGTCGAAGAGGCAGGTAGATGCCCACTCGATCTCCTGGCTTCACACCCAAAGACTTTAAAAAACCTGCCAATGCGGCTACTCGCTCCGACAGCTCCTGATAGGTGAGCTTCTCAACTTGAGCCTCCTCAGACTCAAAAATCAAAGCTAGCTTTTCGCCTAATCCCTTTTCAATGTTCCGCCCCAAGCAATTCCAGGCAATATTGGTCTGCCCCCCAACAAACCATTTGGCATGAGGGCAGTTCCACTCTAACACATCAGTCCACTTCTGATTCCAATCGAGCTCACTGGCGATTCGCGCCCAAAAAACTTCCGGCCTATCAATCGACTCTCGATAGTCCCGATCAAAGTCTTCCTGATTTTTGTACAAAGCCTTTTTCTGAAAGTCCGGAAAAACTTCCACACAATCGGCTTCTTGAAGAACGCTTTCGATTTCTTTAGACATGAGACACTCCCTTCAAATACTTTCCGAAATTCTTCATGACAAATAAATGGGCCCTCGCCTGTGTCCAATTGTAGATGAACCAAGGCAAGCTAGGCCGATAATCATGAATGGCGGCAATCGCCGACTGACCCTTTAAAACAAGTCGAAACTCTAAGCGCCCATGACCATTGTTATCTCGACTTAAGATGCCTCCTCGAATTCGAAGGAGCTGCCGATCTTCATTTGACCAAGTGGAGTCGAGTGCCAACTTTAACAAGAGCAGTTTTGTGCCACTCAAATAGAAGGAACAGCCCCCTTCAGGGTTGAGTTCAACCCTCAAAAGCCAAGGCAAGAAACGAGGGAGCCAATCGAGATAAGCATCCACCACCTGCTTCGCCGTCCATGTTGTCGACAAGCTCATTCTCTGCACAGATCGCACGAGACTTCCTTCTCGATTCTGTTTCTTAATGCGCCTCATTCTTCGAAAGGGACTCTCCGACTTTGGCTCATCAAGAGTCACTTGAAGAGCCTGTCTGAATTTCACTAGGGGTAATCCTGCGGCTTCCATCAACCGAGTGTCTCGAACCAACATCTCGTGGCGCAAACTATCGACAAGAGGCCCGACCAAGGAATAAGGGGCCCCGGTAACCAAGCTCACCCAGGCCTTCGACAGCTTAGGGCTGAAGAGGGGCACAGAGAAAAACAGCCGTCTCTTGCCCAACTGAAGCGCCGTTTCTCTAAGCATCTCTTTGTAGGTCAAAATTTCGGTGGTTCCGACATCGTAGGATTGGCTGAAACACTCCTCTTTCAGCAAACAAAACTGAATGAGCTTGATCACATCCTCAATCAAAATCGCCTGCGTTCGGGTGGCCGTCCATGCCGGAAGCAGCATCATCGGCAACCTTTGCACTAAACGATAGAGCATCATGAAAGAGCTTCCGCCTCGACCCAGAATGAGACCCGCTCGAAGAGTTGTCACCGGAATACCGTAACTATTCAGAACCTTCTCCACTTCTAATCGACTCTTTAAATGAGCGGACAGCTCCAGGCTTCGATCAATCAGACCTCCGAGATAAATGATTTGCTTCAGACCCACTTTCTTTGCGGCTCGAGCAAAATTATCGGCAGAGATAAGATCAAAATCCTGAAAAGCCCCTTGAGTCAGTCGTGCCGACGGCAGCATCGAATGAACCAAGTAGATTCCAACCTCTGCCCCTTCGAGGGCGGCCTCAGTCTCTTTCAACGAGAACAGATCGCAGCTTCGCCACTCAATTCCATCCTCCCTTTGCTTGCCCCGAGACAATGCAACCAGCTCATGAGATTCCTTCAAGGTCTCAATAAGCCTCTTACCAACAAATCCTGAGGCTCCAGCGATTACAATTTTTGACATCAAGGCATCCTATCAGGCCCGCCCATTAATTTTTAATGGATTTTCTGAAGAAAGAGTGTCAGGAAGCTGAGAAGGAGTGTGAATCAGGCTTTGAAGAAAGTAAAAGAGCTGAGTTTATTGAGTATTGGCCTTGGAATTCTCATTGCCGTCGTGATGACGGCCGCCAATACTTACCTTGGTTTGTATGCAGGCATGACAGTTTCTGCTTCAATCCCCGCGGCCGTGATTGCCATGGCGGTGCTTCAAGGGGTCTTGAGACGAAGAAGCCCTCAAGAGACCAATATTGTTCAAACGATCGCAAGCGCCGGAGAGTCTTTAGCGGCGGGTGTTATTTTCACAGTGCCCGCCTTGGTAATCATTGGCGTTTGGAATGATTTTCAGTTCTGG
The DNA here is from genome assembly GCA_007693605.1 of Bradymonadales bacterium. Classification (GTDB taxonomy): domain Bacteria; phylum Bdellovibrionota; class UBA2394; order UBA2394; family UBA2394; genus REDG01. The sequence goes on along the minus strand of REDG01000034.1, from coordinate 4,134 downwards.
CCAACCACCTTGATTGCCATGATCGGTGGCCTCTTGGGTGTGATCTTCATGATTCCGCTTCGCAAGGCCTTGATTCAAGACGACAAGACACTGACCTATCCCGAGGGTGTGGCCTGCGCGTCGGTGATTGAGTCGGGAACTTCAGAGTCTCGTGGGGGCTTGAGCCTGATTGTTTCTGGCCTCTTTGTTGGAGCTGTTGTGAAATTTCTTTCTTCTGGAATGAAGCTCCTTCTTCCAAGTGTGGAGTTCGCAAACCGGCTGGGAAATCGTCAGTTTTTTTTCGGCTTTGAGCTGAGTCCCGCTCTCGTCGCGATTGGTTATATCGTTCGACTAGAAATTGCTGTTCTTGTTTTTTTGGGCGGCGCCATTGCCTGGTTTGTGGGCATCCCCTTGCTAGGAACCCCGGAACATTTGCTGGGAGAATCCAGCTTAGATGTAGCCTGGGCACTCTGGGATGAAAAAATTCGCTTTGTCGGGGTCGGGTCGATGATTGTAGCGGGTATGTGGTCTCTTATCTCCGTTCGGAAAGGGATTTCTTCGGGGCTCAGAAGCCTAAAGCGAGCCTACACCGACCGAAGGGAAGCCGTTCACTCGACAGAGAGAGATCTCGGGCTTGTCCCAATGCTGATTATTTTTCTGCTTTGTCTCGTCATGATGTTTTCTCTCTATGAGTTTTTAATCTCTTCGATTGAATTGAGCTTGCTCACGACCGGAATCATGATTGTTGCCAGCTTTCTCTTTGTGGCAGTCTCAAGTTATATGGTGGGCCTTGTAGGAAGCTCGAACAATCCGGTCTCAGGCATGGCCATCTCTGCACTTTTGGGAAGTGCTGCCTTGTTTCTCTTTTACGGATTTGTTGGAGAGAGCGCGATTCTTGCAACGCTCGGAGTGGCGGCAGTCGTCTGTTGTGCGGCTTGCACGGCTGGCGATTGTTCTCAAGATTTGAAGACGGGTGCCATTTTGAAAACCACCCCTCGATCTCAGCAAATTGGCCAAATTATTGGGGTCGTCGTTCCTGCGGCCGTCATTGCGCCGGTTTTGACCCTACTCCATCAGGAATATGTGATCGGCGAGGGCTTAAGAGCCCCTCAAGCTGCACTTTTCGGGCGATTGACCTCTGCCATGTTTGGTGCGGGGGATATGCCCATGGATATGCTGAATTGGGGCTTCGCTCTAGGAATCTTTATCATCATTTTGGATCGTATCTTGGCGGCTTCGGGCATCAAGTTTCGACTCCATCTCATGCCGATGGCGGTTGGAATTTATCTTCCGGTCACCTTAGCCGTTCCAATTCTTTTTGGTGGACTGATTCACTTCTTTGTCCATCGTAGAGACACCAAAAATGAGAAGCTTGGAGAAAGCGGGGTTCTTGCGAGTTCCGGAATCATTGCAGGCGAGGCTCTCACCGGAGTTTTCATTGCGATTCTTTCGGCGGCCAGCATCCCCATTCAAGTGAAGTGGCTGGGCCTTGAACCTGGATCTGCCGTCAGCATCGCCGTGATGGGCCTTGTGCTGTTCTTTCTGACTAAGAAAGCAAAATCTTAGCTTGCGGGAGTGGCGCTAAAGGCCCATCTGCTTTGTCGGCTGCGTCGCTGCGCTTCTCGAGTGGCATTTAACCACACTGCGATGCTCGCTCCTGGTGGTCCAACCGGTAAATTTTTTCATGTTGTGAATCAAGCTTTTGCTTCGAATCAAGGCGCGAGGGTGGGATCAGGTTGGGTACCTATGCCATCCCGAGCAACGCTGAGTCGGGGCAAAAGCTTGATTCCCTTCGGGCTGGGCCCTTTTGAGCCGCTGCGGCGTTGTCGCTCGTTGCATATGTCCAATATGCGCCTCGCTGCCGCCTTGCATCGCCTCAAACTGGCCTCAGCACAACACGGAAACAATTTACCGGTTGGACCACTAACCTTCGCGCATCTGAACCCTTATCGCCACTCCCCCACCGCTTCCTCACCAGGCCTTTAGCGCAATTCCTAGTCTCTAGTCTGAATAGTAAGATCGATACCACTCGACAAAGTTTTTTAGGCCAACTTCAATCGTCGTTGAGGGGGAGTATCCAAAATTTTGAATCAGGGGCTTCACATCGGCGTGAGTAGCCGCAACATCCCCTGGCTGCATCGGGAGGAGTTTTTTCTCCGCCTTTTTTCCAAGAAGCTTCTCTAGAACTTCAATGGCCCTCAAGAGTTCCGTGCTTTGGTTGTTCCCGATATTGTATAGGCGATAAGGAGCGGAGCTTGTCGAGCATTTTGGATCCTGGGGACTCCAATCCTTTGAGGCCGTCGGTGGACTGGCCAAACTCACTCTCTGGATCCCCTCGACAATATCATCGATGTAGGTGAAGTCGCGGGCATGATGCCCTTCATTGAAAACCTCAATCGGTTCGCCCGCTAGGATCTGTCGAGTGAACTTAAAGAAAGCCATATCGGGTCGGCCCCAGGGTCCGTAAACGGTAAAAAATCGAAGCCCCGTGGTCGGGATCTTGTATAGAGAGCTATAGCTATGAGCCATCAACTCGTTGGCGCGCTTGGTGGCTGCGTAGAAAGAGACAGGGTGGCTGGCTGAGTCATCTGTGTGAAAGGGAAGTTTTTCGTTCAAACCATAAACCGAGCTTGTGGAGGCATAGACCAAGTGTTCAACTTTGTTTTCCCGACAGGCCTCCAGAATGTTCAGAAAGCCAATCAAATTAGATTGAGCGTAAACCTCTGGGTTGCTGATCGAATAACGAACCCCAGCTTGAGCGGCGAGGTGAATCACTCGATGAAATTTTTCCTTTTTGAAAAGATCGAGAAGAGAAGCTTTGTCGCAGATGTCTATTTTGTGAAATGTGAATTGAGGATGGTCCGCTAGAAGTTTTAGTCGGTTCTGTTTCAGTTGGGGGTCGTAGTAATCGTTTAAACTATCCAAGCCCACCACGCTCACAGCCTTCTCTTTCAAGAGGCTTCGCGAGAGAGCAGCTCCAATAAAGCCCGCGGCACCTGTGACAAGAACCTTCAACATAAAGCTCAACCTAACAGGTTCTTTCTGCTCTTGTGAAGAAAAGCGGTAACTTCTGCTCCCAAAAAGAACAGATAACTTGAGAAGTAGACCCAAAGAAGAAAAACAGGAAAGGTCGCGGCCGCCCCGTAGACGGAAAGAGTCATCGAGTGTTGTAGGTAAAGGGCAAAAGCTTGTTTGCTGAGTTCGAAGAAAACACTCATGATGAGGGCCCCCACAAGAGCCTGCCTCCAAAGAATCTTTAGATCTGGAAGCCAGCGGTAGAGAAGGCCGATCGCAAGAGCAAAGCTTAAAAAGGAAGTCGTCCAAGTCACCAGGCCGAGGCTCCTGCCCTCGAACTCTGTAATACTGGACAGAAAGGAGATCACAAGAAGAAGGCTAATTGAGCCCAAAACGAGAAAATAAGACAAAAGTTTCTTTTTAAGCCATTGCTTGAAGCTCTGTCGTTTCACTCCGAAGATGATATTGAGAGAGCTCTGGAGCTGAGAGAACAAGGGGGCAGCAAAGAGGAGTCCCCCAAAGAGAACAAATAGGCCAGCAAAGCTACGAGCGCCAAACTCATGCGCCCCCTGCCAGACAGCCTCAAAAGTGGCCCTGGCCTCCGCGCCCAAGAGATTTTCGATCCACACAAAGCTGTCCAAAACAATTTTGGGTTCCACAAAAGAAGAAGCCAAAAGAAGCCCCATGCTCAGAGGGCCGAGAGCGAGGGCGGCATAAAAGGCCACCGCTGCCGACATGCTTGAGATCTGATCCTTTTGAAGTTTACGGTAGATCTGAGTGATGGCAGAGAGGGGGCGCCTCATTTTTTCTCCAGTTTTTCAAGCCAAAGACTTGCGACCATATCGCCCATCACATTCACAGAGGTACGGCTCATATCTAGAATTCGGTCGACACCGATAATTAAACCAAGCCCCTCTAGGGGAACACCGGCTGACGCCAAGACCATCGAAAGAATGACAATCCCCACACCGGGCGTTGCGGGACTTCCAATCGAGGCGGCGACGGCGGTTAAGACAATGAGGCTGAGTTCAACAATTCCCAGATCTACCCCTATGACTTGAGCCAGAAAGACGGTCGCGACCCCCTGATAGAGAGTAGTTCCCGTCATATTGATGGTGGCTCCCAAGGGAATCACAAACT
>REDG01000005.1 GCA_007693605.1 Bradymonadales bacterium | reverse complement strand
GTTGAAGGCCCAGATTATAACACTCAACCTGGACCAATTTCACCAGGCCAGGTCATTATTAGATTTATACATATCTAATTTCAATCATCTTGATATGGCCAGGGGGGCCTTGAGCAAGCTGAAGATAACTGACAGCCATGTAGTGAAGCCTGGATTTTAATTTTTACTTCGAATCGAAACATTGAGTCCTCCTTTGCGCAAGCTGAGGAGAATTCAGTTTTCGGTTCAGGCTGCTAACGGAAACTCTTTCGAGACAACCGCAATGACGTACTCGGGTGGGGCTTTGTCTGGCCGAAACTCTCCGGTGGTCAGATATAGATTGCGGTAGCCCTTTTGATGCAGATCCTTCAACACCGTGTAACCAGACTGTCCATCGGACAGGTTTTTATCGACATAGATAGGCGTCGACGGGCTGAGAGGTTTTGTTAGAAATTCACTGTGGCTGGAGAATGTCAGAATGCGCTTGCCGTTTGCCCCGGCCAACAGCTCCCAGGTATTCCGGCAGATCAGATCGTCATCAATCAGAACAAGATCGACACCTATGGGGGCGGAACCTTTCTGCGAAGCCTCCTTGTGCGTGACTTCAATGCACGATTTCAGAGATTTAATTGTGTCAACTATTTGAATATGCTACCCGTCGCGTGTGAAATTCGTTCTATCGATATTTCTATTCAACGGCCTGTTTGTTGCAATATTTTCGAATGATCTGTTTGCTGGGAAACAAACATGCGTGAATTCAATCCGTCACCTTGAGAATCCTATTATTGTCATCAATACAGCTTTCGGCGGTAACCGAGCTAGCTTTCGTCAAAAAAGAATGCGCGATCCCGAGCGCCTTCGGATTGAAGCAGGAGGAGCATATCCAGGCCCGGTTCTTTATGAAACCTTAGATTTGAATAATGCCCGGCAAAATCTCGGAGATCATGATGTCATAAAAGATTCTGCTTATGCGGCGAGTGGAAAGCAGATTGTAGAGATGTTTCAGAGAGCTGAAGTATTTAATACGGCTATCTTAGCAGGGGTGAGTGGTGCGGAGCGAAGGAAGTTGTTTAACGAAAGGCCAGATCTTGACGATTTCGAGGATTTAATGAAACGCGACAAATCAATCTTTCAACTCCCTGTTGGAGCTGTCTTTCCTGGAAGGACGGGGGCGATGTATGGTGGGGCACATGATGGAACCGTCAGTTTAGAATATATTCGTCGGTTTGCAGTAGCCCTTCCTTGGAATGAAGTGAGAATAGAGTATTCTCCGACGCGTCGGGAAACTCCTTTAGGTTATTTTATTGCAAGTGCTTGGTTGCCAGTAACAAATCAGCTTGTTTTTGGAGGTTCTCACTTCGTTGCTTATTCCAAGGAATATCGAAATCCAACCAACGTTCGAGTGCCACACGGTTGTGGAGTCCCTCTCGATGTGCATGCTACAAGATCAAACTGTGGTCCAAGCGCAATGGCGGCATTGCTTCGACTTCCTACTGAAACCGTCATCAATGAACTTGTTCCGAAATGGAAACGGGATAATTATTTGTTGTGGCAAGACATTTCTCGTGGACTGGAAAGAGGTGGAATGGCGACGCGCCATGTTTGGATTAGGCAAGCAAAACGAAATCTTACTTCCTTTAAGGACGCTTTTGCCGAGCTTTCTGGAAAAAGGGGCATGGTTCTAATCATGTTTTCTAGACATGGGAAAAGCTTGAACCAAGGTCATTGGGTAGCGTATGCCGACGGACGAATTTACGATCAAAACGCCGTTCAACCCGATGGCACCACGGGCTCTTGGGTGACAGAAAAATATTGGCATGAAGAAGTGCTGCCAAGGCTCTTAGAACAAATGCGCTATTACCAAGGGTTCATGGCACCAACCGGCTTTTATATTAGTACGCTGTTAGTTGAAGAGAGCAATTAGCTCATTGAGAATTATTGCTTACTAAAACCGAGTGAGCCGACCAAGCAATTCTCATTTAGGCTGGCGGATTCCATACAAAACAATCGAGAGTCATTTACAAGAGACCAAAATGGCACGACCACCTAATGCATCTCTACGATGTCAACGCGTTACCTGACTACCGCATGTTACAAATGCAATTGAGGATATAAAACAAGCAGCTTGGGAAATTGTACTCATGATTTACTCAATCCCCCTGACAGACTTTAAGTATTCATACGCGGCCTGAGCCTCTTTGAATTTGTCCTCCGCATTGAGCTCTTGGCTAATGTCAGGATGAAACCTCCGAGCGAGGCGACGATACGCGCCCTTAATTTCATCATTTGTCGCATTAGAATCAATTCCAAGTGTTGCGTATGGATCTTGTGAAGGAGGATGAATGGCGGTCGTCGCGGAATCATTAAAAGGATTTACCCCTTCAAACGGATCGCGGAGGTGAGGATGCTTACTGATATCAAGATCATGCAGGCCCTCCAGGCGCTCCCCAAAAAGGAATTCGTAATGAGAATTGTATCGCCCTCGAGATCGCCTTTCCCTTCTCTCTCTTAAAACTCTCAGGCCCTCAAGAGGAAGAAAGTGATCTTCATCTCTAACCCCTTCAAAGAACCCTTGAGTCGACCAAAACCGAGTGTGCTCATCAACTGTTGATATCCCAGGACGGGTGTCGACAAATGCTCCATGAGCGGCTACCCGCAAGTCCTCGATTTGCGGGAACAACATCACCGAACCCAATTCCGGGTCGGCCGTAGTAATAAGTTGATTACTTGGAGCGCCCAACTCCCGCAAAATTCCAGCAAGTGCAAGTGCGGTAAAATGACCGCTTCTTTCTCCCTCCTGACTCGCAAGATTGACACCGCGTTGAGAGGCTCCAAGAAATGCGACTGGATCGAGTGCATAGAGCCGTGTCTGAAAATCAAGTTCGTAGTCTTCGAACCATGTTTGCCACCACGGATCGTAAAGTTGCGCAAGATGAGTGTAAAGAGGCCCGTGTCTTTCAGATGTTACATTTTGAGAAGATCCAACTGATCCAAAACCTCCTCTAAACGCGGCGGCAAGATATCGCATTAAATAAGCCTTCTCATTTAGATCCAGCCTGTTCCACACATTCTCAGTGCGATCTGGAATTTCTAAGTAAAAAGGGACATACCTCAATAGAAAATGGTCATCATATTTCCCTGGCGGAATATCACTCACCTCCCCCAAGGATAAAACTAGATCTTCGCGATGGGGCCGAAAAAGGTTTTCAAATTGTAGAAAAGGTCCTTCAAAGGCCACGCCGCCGGGTAGCTCTACTGCAGTAGAATCCCAACCCTCAACCCCAAGGGCCGATCTCGAATGAAAGTTGTGATCAAATCTTTCGCGGCCTATGGTAAGAATCTCGCGAGCAAGATGTTCAGCTTTTTGCTCAGGCGAAGCCATAGAAGCTTGAGCCAACACGTTCAAAACTCGTCCACAATAGCTGTGTGGATGGCTTGAGTGTCCTCCACTAGGCGCAATGGAATCACTTTGCGCTATCAGCAATGTTGCCACCACAACCCACATATAAACTTTTAAAAGCAAGTTTCATGCCATTTTCACCGGCACATTGGCAACTAGGTCATTGAAATGTTTTGGGTTTTTATCCTTTCAGCTCACTCACGGTTCAATTTTTAAGAGATCCGGGTCACCAATGGGGCAGCCCAACTTTTCTGTGGGTCCCGAGGCTCCACATCATCAGCAAAGCCCAAACCGCAGCCCCCCCCATCCTCTTCAGAAAAGATGCCATATTTTGTGAAAAAACATCAGGAGGTCGAGGAATTGAGTAAAGAGGCCGGCAGCATACAAAGCATTTCTTCCTTAAAAATGTTGGCAACTAAAACGGTAGGCTGAGCAGATTCTCGAGAAACTCGGTCTCACGGGGGCGGACGCTATTGCGATGTTCTATCATCAAGTCAAACTACATCGGGGGCACCTCTTTGATGTAAAGATTCCGAATCAAGAAACCCAAGCAGCCATGCGAGATGGCCGTTCTAGAAAGAATGTGAAGCATTTTTCAAACATTGATGATTTGAAGGCCGAATTTTGAATGATCTGAAGTATTGTTCGGACGAACGCCGTCAAGAAAGATGTCAAGCGCCTTAAGAAACAAGGGAAAAAGTTGGAGAAGTTGTGGGCTGGTTGGGCCCTTGAAAACTAAAACGAACTACCTTGTCATCTCGGGCCAACAGTGACGAGCAATTCAACACTCCAATGAGCCCTGGCGTGTTAAACTGAAGAAAGTGGGCGCGGCTCTAAACTATCTATTCTTAGTGTGGATTTCAGGCGCTGCTGCTTATGTGGTTTTTGAAACTATTATTGCAATGTTAGTTCCATTGATTCATCTCTTGGTGATGTCCCAATAATCGTTAGGGTTTGAAAAAAGCGGGCTCCCCCGGATAGAA
>REDG01000076.1 GCA_007693605.1 Bradymonadales bacterium | reverse complement strand
GCTCTCTCCTTGCCTTCTCGCATCTGGACCCTTATCGCCAGTCCCCAGAAAGCGCTAAAGGCCCATCTGCCTTGGACTGGGGTCTTTTTTAGGCCCTTTGGCTTGGATGGGCCTTTAGCGGCACTCCCCCCTAGAAGCTCTTGACCTATGCCCTAGAAGAGCTACAAAAGGGGCCATGAAAAGTCTTTTTACTCTATTGCTTGGCGCTTTGTTTTTCCAATCTTGCACCCGAGATGCGGGTACTTTACCTGAAAGCATTCGGTTTTCGACGGGCGTGAGTGAGTTTGTCTACACGAATGGAGCGGAGCCTGAGATGCTCGATCCTCATCGGATGTCGGCTCACAATGCGGCCAGACATGCGATGAATTTGTTTGAGGGACTTTTGTCGAGAGGCCCTGACTACGACACCATCATTCCCGGCCTTGCTGAAAACTGGAGTATTTCGGATGACGGTATGACTTACCGTTTTGTTTTGAGGGAAGGCTTGAAATGGTCCAATGGCGAGGAGCTGACACTTCAGCAGGTTTACGACTCATTCATTCGAGCCATGAACCCAGCAATCGCGAACCCCTATGTTTATTGGTATAACGATTTTATCGTCGGAGCGAGAGAGCTCTTTGACAATTACAACTCTGAGAATCGAAGCCAGCTTCTTGAAAATCTGGGCATTCAAATCACCGGGCCTCGAACACTTGAGATTCGAATCAAAGAGCCTACTTCTTACTTTAAGTATTTTCTCTCACAGCCTAATTTCACGATTGTTCACCCGAGTATGTATGATCACCAGTCTTCAGCATGGACGGACCCTTCTGCGTTTGTATCGAGTGGGGCCTATCAGTTGTCGGAGTGGCGAGTCGGCCAACGATTGGTCATGGTTAAAAACCCTCACTTTTATGAGGCAGATCAAGTGCAAATCGAGAGAGTGGTGGCTTTTCCTTTCAATGACGAGAATGTGGTGTTGAATATGTATCGTCGTGGTCAGATCGACTGGACAGACAACAACCTCATTTCCCCATCTTTAGTGCCGACATTAAAGGATCGAGAAGATTTCACGGTGCACCCGGCTTTGGGGACTTATTTCTTTCTGTTCAATACCGAGAAAGAAATTTTTAAAGACCCAAGAGTAAGAAAGGCTTTGAGTTTGGTCGTTGATCGCGAGCAAATCACAGATCGAGTTCTACGGTCCGGAGTCGTTCCCACCGATCGGGTGATTCCTCCGGTGATTGAAACATTTCAGTCCACCATCGAGGGTTATTCTTCTGATATGCAGGCTCGGGTTGAAGAAGCTCGCAGACTGATGGCCGAAGCGGGTTTCACTGCAGAGAAGCCGTTTCCATCTTTTACGATTCGCTACAACACCTCTGATCAGCATCATCGAATTGCACAAAGTCTTCAGCAGATGTGGAGGAGGTCTTTGGACCTAGATGTTCGCTTAGAGAATATGGAGTGGAAGGTCTTCTTGGCAGAGCAAGACGCTGGCAATTATGAGGTTGGTCGTTTCGGTTGGATTGGGGACTATCCAGACCCCTTGACCTTCTTTGAGCTCTTCCAAACCGGCAATGAAAACAACCGTAGCAAGTTCTCAAATGAGGAGTACGATCGACTGGTTTTGGAAGCGAAGTCGATGAGGGACGGGCCGGCGAGGCTGGCAAAGCTGCAAAGAGCCGAAGAGATTCTGTTTGAGCAGGCGCCCGGTTTTGGAGTTTATCATTATGTTTGGTATTTTCTGTTAAACCCTCAAGTGGAGGGCTTAGTGCCCAATCCTCAAGGGCATTACCAGTGGCGTTATTTCCGTAAAAATGAGTTGGCAGGTTCAGCCTCTCTTCGATAGTTTAGGGGATTCGAAAGACAAAGAGTGCTGAAGGCGAAAACCTTCTTCTTCATCTAAGTCAGAGGATCTTTGATACTGTATCGAAGTGGCGCGTCCCCTTCGTCTAGCCCGGTCCAGGACACCTCCCTTTCACGGAGGTAACAGGGGTTCGAATCCCCTAGGGGACGCCATCTCCGCTTCAGATAAGCATCGCTCTACTTCGTCAGGCTCCGTTCTCACTCAGTCATGTGTCGTAGAGACGGGGAAGGGGTCGGGAGACGAAAGTGCCAGACTAGATGCTTCCGGCAGGAAGTTTCCGGGAAACGGGACTTCGGGGTCTCCACTAGTGCCTGATCAGGGCTTTCTAAATGAGCACTGTTCCTGGCTTTTTCGCCACAGCATCGCCGAAATCCTTCACACTGTAAAATCCCATGGACAGAGTCTTTGCCAAGTCTTTATGCTCGCAAGAGGAGGGGTTGTGATGCTTAAAGCTTTGGGATTTTTACTCGGGTTAGCCAGCCTGCCATTGGTGCTATTTCCGAAATCAATTGACGAGGGAGCTAACGAGTGCGGAATCTTCTGTGATTTGAAGAAAATTTTCGAAGCCTCGCCACCGCCAACTCTTGAGGAGATATCTGGATGGCATACCGGACGCTGTTATGACAAAGTCGCTCCCAACACACCTATTGGTGGGCTGTTGGTTTTTGAATGGGAGGAAGTAAGTGACAATGGTCCCTTGTTTGGCAAAGTAAATGAACTTCGTCTCATAGGGTTACGTTCACCAGCCCACGAGTCTGAGAACTGGTTCGATGAGCTGGACGATGATAAGGTGGCGGCGGTGGATCGATCTATTGATACTTACTTGCACAAATTTAAACCTGCTGAAATCAGAGAGGGTTCCCTGGTATCGCTTTCAGAAGATGATCAGTCCTTCGATAATACTCTAGTTCGTAAAAGTGGGCCTTACTATATCACTTTGTATCAAGGCAAAGCTGCGAATGAAGAAAATGGCATCCACACCTTCGTGGCCTGCTATCATTTCAAGCAAGTTCGGCCTCTAGAGGATTTGTCCGACGAAGACTAGATTGGGCGATTAAGCTAGATTCGACTAGCGCTTCGGAGATTCTCGGCAGGGGAAAAAATCCAGGCCAGTCAGCGTATGAAGCGAGGAACGAGCCAAACCAGGGACATCTCTACACCATTAAGTGGGGCTCCCAGTGTCTTTAGGGGTCGCAGGAGTCGCCGGTGGGCTTGAGAATAGCGGCCAAGTCAGCCGAGCGTCGGAGGCCCTCTTGCCGGGTTCTGGGGTTCGGAAATGAAGCCTGAAGAATTCTTAAGCCTCCACGAGCTTCCGGAAGCTCATAGTGCTCTCTGAGCCTTTTATCCAGTCTGTCGGCAAAAGGCTCGCCCGGCTTGTAGGCCAGTCTCAAAGCTTCGAGAAGATGCTCGGTCTGGTAGGCTCCAGAGGGTAGGCTCGAATTTATCGAGTTGGAGGAAAAATGCGCTGCAATTCTCGCAAGCCGTTCATCGGATAGCGTTGAAGGATGAGGTCCTCGTATTGCAACCAGCCTCCCTTCACTGTTCAGCCCCGGCAAAGTGTCGGGAAAGACGAAGACATCGGGAGAATGCTCCGGAATTTCATCGAACTCTGACTCGTACATTCCGGCTTCTGTAAGAAACCATTGCCCAGGTGTGAAGTAAACCGGCAGGCTAGGATCCTTGGGGACTGCAAAAAATCCAATCGTTCGGCGCCCATCCCAGTTCTCCGGTCTAGCAACTGACTCGTAGATCGTGTAGCGAGTTCCTTCGGCTTCCATTTCAGATTCAAATATTCTATCTCGTCGAAAGCTCATGCTTGAATTGTCAGAGAAGAGAAAGATGACTTCTTTCTCGGTCTTAAAAATCGATTGGAGTGTGGCCTTCCATCTACCCTCCTCTGAATTGACGAGGTCTACAAGAAAGGGATGCAGCGATTCTTCTTTGGGGTTAGGAAGAAAGATGATCGGTCGCTCCAAAGGCGCATCGCCTGGGGCAATCGGAGGTAAAAAGATCATCGTTTCAGTGGTCAGGTCATGCGTAGCGACAACGCCAGCTTCACCCGAGTAGCTCGATGAGCTTAGACCTAAGGCCAGCATTAAGCTCGAAGCAAAGCCGAGGCTTTTCAAAACAAACTGAGATTTTTTACCCCTAGATTTCATCACTGAGTGTTCCCTTACAGAGCCTTGGTCCATTTCTGGTTTCCAAAGAACTCTACTATGCAATCTTTGCAAGCTCCGTGCCGACTCATATACACTTTGCGGCCTGGGGCTAAAAGCAGGGTTTAGCCCTCATTTCTGCCTTGGGGGCTGTGAATGAGGCTTAAGATCTTCCCTGCCGCTTGCTAGAGAAGTGGGGCTTTCATAGCCCCCTAAAGGGGCCGTGATGTCGCAGGCTTTCGGTGCTTCAGTTTGAAAGATATCTGACACTAGAGACAGGAGCGAGGCCTATGCGTTTATGAAGTCCTTTCGAATGATCTCACTCTCATAGGCTGTCAGGAGTCGCTCCAGAATTCTCTCTTCGACTTGTTTCTTCTCGTCCATTCGGCATGGAATGCGACATCGAAAAACTGCAAATCCGTTTCGAGAAAGATCCAGATTTATTTCCGCCCTCACTGGGGGAAGCTCGATTGCCTGACTTTGAGCATAGGTTTGAATAATTTTTCCAACGGTCTTTTCATAGGGCTCACCCTCATCCTTGACGGCTTCTTTCAGTATTTCGTAGGCTCGAATCCAATTTTCCTTCACCTGATCGAAGCTAATCTCAAAGCAATGCAAACAGTGGTGTTGGCCGAGAGATGAGTTTGATACAGGATGACTCAAATAGAGAGAGTTGGGGATGGTAATCCATCGGCCGGTAAAGCTTTTGTCAGGCCCGATCTCTAGAATGCTCGTCGTCATCATGCCGTGATCGACCACATCACCCTGATAATCTCCGACCTTAATTCGATCTCCCAAGCGAAAAGCTCGGGTCGATGTCTTCAAAAAACTGCCCATCAAGCACATCAAAAGTTCTTTGGTTCCGATGGCAATGGCCACGGCAAGGGCCACCAAAGAAAATGCAATCGTTTTAAGCTCTGTGCTCCATATCAAAACCAATCCGGCTGCAAGGACGAGTACCGACAGAGCCCGCGCTTGGATCATCCATTTTCTTCGAAACTCAATCGATCGAATGTTCCAGCTTTTAATTCGGTGAACAGCAAAGAGTTTCAAGCCAATACTTGCCAAGACAAGAAGAAGGCTCATGAGAATCTTGATATGTTGAGTTTCAATCCATTCGGGCATTACTTGTCCTTATAGGGGATTCTGTCGGGCCTGAGAAGGCTTGGCTATTCAAATCCACCGCCAGAAATCTTGCTCTTTTTGGCCCCTCGGTTTAGAAGGTGGGCATGCCGAAGATTACTGTTATTTACGGACTCGCACTGGTTTTGATTGGATTTCTTGCCTACTTCGTGATTGGAGAGGGTAGAAGCTTTACGGCCTTCATCCCGAGTATTGCGGGCGGTCTTTTTGTTGCGCTGGGTCTTCTGGCGATGAAAGAGAGCCTTTTGAAGCATGCCATGCATACAGCGGTTCTCTTGGCCCTCGTATTTTTCTTGGCTACGGTTCGGGGGCTCACTCAGCTTCCTGCGCTTTTGGCTGGCGAAGAAGTGGCCCGGCCCTTGGCGGTTCAGGTTCAGTCGGCCTCGGCCGTTCTGAGTGCGATCTTCATCATTCTCGCCGTGATCGACTTCATTCGAATTCGAAAGGCAAGAAAGGCGGCAGCCTAGCCTTCGCGCATGTGAAGCCTTATCCCCTGGTTAGGTATCTCTTCAACCTGACGAGATAGCCTCATAAGACATAGATTCCCCTTCCCTGTGGCAAAGCTGCCCTAACAATCAGATCTGAAGTGCTTTAAAACAGCATTCTGCTCTGATCTTCCTTGGCACAGGCATTGCAGCTTTACGGGGAGTGAACGGAACAGCCCTGCTTGGCGGAATTCTCTTTTCAGCTTTCAGTCTGATGACTCCTGGCGAGTGTGAGTCTCCATCCAACTCCAAAGCCAATGATTTTGACAGACTACTGAGCGAGCGAGCTTTGATTCAGGCGAGCGATGATCCTTCATTTTTGCGGCCTTATTTGTTCTCTTCTTCAGCTTATCTTAGAAGGCCCGCGGCGGCTTCTTTGGCCAGAATTCTTGAGCTTCCTGATCTACTAAAACTTCTGCTTCAAGAAAGGCTTGGCCGACAAGATGAGGTCGTTCTCCAAATCTATCACTATGCCCTCAATCAGAGATTTTCTGAACGAGACAGGCTGGCGCGAGCGAGCATCGAGCTCATTTTGAAAGAACCCCAAGTTTTTGGTGAAGATCGGGAGACGGATGCTCAGAGAGCTCAACTCTTGATCGAGAAGGCGCCTCGCTTTGAAGAGACGAATTGGCAAAGGCGGCTACGACTTCATTTTGAGGCGGTCGGCGAAATCGAGCCACTGATTGAGGAGCTCAACTCCTTGAAAGCAGGCAGCGAAAGAGATGACTTGGCGAAGAGGATATTTGAGAGGCTTCGGACCGATGTCATTCATCTCGAGTATAGTCATCGTCGCTTTTTGATTCGAAATATGATGGGGCCCAGCTTTCCGGTTTATCCTCACACTGAGAGCCTCAGAAACTGGGGGACTTCAAGTCTCAACTTGTTGATGGAGTATGCAGAGGCCTACGCCCATCTGGGTGAAGAGGATCTTTGGCCAGAATCTTTTCGAGAGAGTGTTTCCACATTCTTGACAGAGCTTCAAGAGAAGCCATCGACGGCTGACATCTGGAAAGAGCTTTCCCCACAAGATCGAGATTTCTTTCAAAACCTTCGAGCGACAAAGGAGTAGCCCATGCGACAATTCATTAACAACAGCCTTTTTCTTTATCCTAAGCGAACGATCTATTTTCTGGCGCTTCTGATGGGTGTTCCCTTAATTCTATGGGCCACCAGCACCCGTGATATTGAAGGTCTTCTGAAAAAACCGGATTCTTATTTCTCAGAATTCGGGGGGCCTGGTGTTGAGCCTCTTTGTGCTGATTCAGATTTTGTGGGCCAAGGCTCCATGAACACTGGTTTAGTGAGTCGGGCCGATGAGGTGGAGGAGCCTGAAGAGAATCCATTCTCACCGGATCCCAATGAGCTTGTTCCGCCACCTCATGGCATTCAAGTGGACGGCTGTCCTGTACTTGACGACTTTTGGTCGGTGAGTGTTTATCGACGAGTGGGAGAATGCGGCTGCCAATTGGCCTATCGATACCACTATGGTGTTCCTCGATGTGGCGAGAAGCCGCTGACATCTCTCGAGCAGTTTGAGTGGATCTGTCGAGTCATTGATGACCAGACAGGCTTTCAGGGCCAAGAAGTTGCTCTTCGAATCAAGGAGGAGCGCTGGAAGTACTTTGACGGGCGCACTTGCAATTGTATGGATTGCGATGGCAATCTGGACCCCAATGTAAGAGGATCTGTCTTTCCAATCGAGTATCAACGAGCCGAGCAAGTTTACTGCGAGAACCTTGGTTGGAATGTAGACTCGCCTCTGGTAGATCCTGATCATCCAGACTTTGATCTCGACTTAGACCCTGAGCATCCCAGCTTGAAACTCTACTTGCACAAATTGTTTTCTACCAAAGCCGTTGAATATCAGGCGGCGAGTTGTGATAAGCCTGAAGATCGTGGTCGATGGGTTTGCAATCCTGAAACTGAAGATGAAAACTGCGAACAGGTTTTTCACTATCACGGCTGCACCTTCTTATAGAGTGCTCGCCCTGTCTGAATTCTCTAGGGACTGTCGCCAAACTCTTGATTTGGGAGAGTCGCTAAAGGCCCATCTGCTTTAGCGACTCTCCCCTCTAGTGAAGGGAGGGGTCGTAGATATCGGCTGGCCGAAATCTACCGTGGAACCGTGAAGCTCGGTGGTGGCCATTCCAATACCAGGCCCTGAATTGCTCCCAATCCTTTTGTCGAATCACTTCCAGCTCTGAGAGCATCTCGGACCACCCCAAGAAAACGGGAAGCTCCGTCTCTTCAGACTGAGACAACCTAAACTCGTCATCCACTGCCCTCAGTTCAGACGCGAGAGCCTTTGTGACGGTGTCGATATTGATGATGGCCTCTAGAAGGGGCTTCGGCACATCCTTACTGATGCGATTTCGAGCCACCCCCAGGTGCCGAAAGAGGGCAACCGCCGAAGCCTTAAAAGAGTCTGTGAGCTGGTTTTCCATAAACACATAGTTTTTCTCTCTCATCCACTGGAGCGAGCGATCAACAACGATGTCCATAATTTGAGTGTTGCGGAGCCGACTGGGCTGTCTCCACTCCGCCACGAGCTCTACGAAGGGGTCCACTTCGAGGTCTGAGGGCATGAACAAACTGGGGGTCTGAATCTGAAGGTAATCTAAGAAACGAGAATCCACCTCTTTCAGGCTGCTTGGGAATACGGGGAACTCAGGAATCAAAGGGCCGACGCAGATTTCAAGAAGGCCAGAGCAGTGCGTTCTCGGGTAACGAGACATCAGCCCCAAAGGGGTTTCAATATCTTTTGGCCACTGTTGGCGATTCGAAACTCCGTCATCGTAGCGGAAGTCATAAATGAAACGACCCCCAGCCTCTTCAATCAAATCCACTGTGGCCTTTAAGTTTCTAACACTCTCGACAGCGAGTTCTCTAAACTCGGCTCGAAAACGAAACACAGCAAGACGAGACAGGGATTTCTTTTGCCACTCCTCAATCGACGACACGACAAGATTTCTTTCGATCAACTTCTCAAGAGTGCTGATCTCGCCTGTTTCCTCATCACGATAGACCACGGCCAAGTGCGCGTACTGATGAGGGCTGTCAGCCACTCGAGAAACTACCCCAGAAACTGAGGCATCACTTCTGGTAAGGATGATATCTCCCGTCTGCAAATTCGCTGCCAAATCATCACGATCCCAAACATCCTGAACGGTGGATGTCAGATAGAGAAAAGGCTTTGGCCCCTCCAGAATTCCAGGGAGCTCCGGATTGCCCCAGCCCCTGAGAACCTGAATCTCCTCTGAGTATCGCGCCAGGCGCATCAACACTCGAAGCACTGCCACGCAAGGGCTCAAAAAATCGACGGCATACTGATGGTCGTACTCCTCTGCCAATTGGAAGTAGGCTTGAGAAAGTGAGTCATGTGCCAACTGTCGAATAAGCCATAGCTCTTCAATAGAAGACAAACTGGGAATATGTGAACGATGTAGGTCTTGCGCATCCTGCAGCAGAAAGTTTGTGAGCATCGGTGAAAGCTCATTCGAGCAGGACTCTTCGTCTAAGCTGGAGTGCTCAAAGAAGTCAAAGAGAGCCTGATAGGCCCCGGCCTTGGCCCCATCGCGAGCCTCTGCTCGATGCAGCCCCCCTAAGGAGCCCAAAATCAGACAGCCAAGTACAAGAAAATCTCGCAAGCAAAACCCCCAGTAGTCCAGGACATCTATCATGGCCCGGTCCTTTCGTCCATCGCTCGGGGTCGGGAGACGAAAGTGCCAGACTAGCGACCCTGACTTTTGGGCTAATGCGGCTAGAAATCGTCGCAAAACCACTGAAACAGCTGCCCTCTTTGGGGGCCGCCCGTTTTGGCTAGACTCAACGGAGGGACGAACTCAGTTCCGTTGTGGAAGTGAATTGGAGGGGGGATGAGAAGCCCGATCGATTAGGAAGCGCGATCCTAATCTTCGTTGTCTTGGGTCTTTCTAAAAGTACAATGGATCTAGTGGCTTAGTTGATCGACCCCTTGGGGAGGTCTCATTTTCCAATCACTGCTGTAGACTTGACTTAGGGCTTCCAGTGCAAAGCGCAGAGACGCCCTTTTCCTTTTCTATGCAAAGGCAAATCTGAATAGGAGGGTGGGGGTGTCATTTGTTTTTTTCAATTCTGGCTTTGAGTTCTGTTTTTTTCACTGCTTCGCCGGGGGCTCCGACTCCCACAAGAGCTTGTCGAAGTGCTGAAGTTGGGGGAGTCTACCAGTTCAGTTTGGGAACTTGGCAGATGGAAGAGGTGGACCGATCTCAGGCTATGAATCATAAATTCCTAAGGTCGATGCTTGAACCTCAACACATCATTCTATTTGGTCAAAACAAACTCTTTGGTTTCGGCCTTCCTGTTGCTGGAGGAGCTGCGGTGCAAGACTATGGGTCCTATAGCATTGATCATTCAGGCCTCTTGACGGCCAGAAGTGGTCTAGAGACTGCTAGTGTTCAATTGATCTGTGTCGACTCCGATTGGAATGTTAACGGCCAACTCTTTGCGAGACCGGGTGACATTATCCTTCAGTTTCGCCTTTCTCCAGAGGAGAGCTCCTTCAATATCTACTCTCAGACTTCCCTTGCTCTTCCTGTTGAATACCAAGAGGCAGTGTCATCCGCCAACTCCGAAGTAGAGAGGGAACCTGCTCCAACAGAGTCTGTTGAGAAGGCTCCACAGGCGAGAACAGTGATCAGTCGACAACCGACCCATCTGGTGTTTTCTGAGTCCCCAGACTGGAAAGAGTCAAAGGAGATAAGGCAGCCGACCTTCTACTCTCGAGAGTGGAATGATTCCAAGAGACTTGCGATTGTTTCGGTTTCCAAGACCGTGTTTTCGACAGCGATCGATTCAGATCGTTACGCGACGGTGTTTGTGGACCAGATGCGACCGAAAGGCTGTGAGTCCAAGATTGTTGAGTCTTCTGTTGATTCAATTTTCAAATCAGATCCCACGAAAAGAGCCCGTTACTTGGTGACCTATGCCTGCCAGAATGTAGATCGCTATGGCATCGGCGTTCTTCTGGCAGGAAATTCTTTCGAGATTTACAGTAATCTCATTGAGTTCACTTGTCCTGAAGATCTTGAAAAGAACAGGGCTTGGGCAGAAGGCTTGTTAAGGACTCAAGTTGGGGTCTGCTTGGAGTCTTCTGCAGAAGACTGCCGAAGGGAGCTCTCGCCGCTGGTTGCATCCCCCTAGTATCGCTCGGGGTCGGGAGACGAAAGTGCCAGGAGAGCTGAGACGAGAATCTGAGGAAGGCATAGAAAGCCCCAAAAAGGGGGAGTCTTTTGGCGCCAGTCCCCATATGTCGCAGTTAGGTGGGGCATAAGACTCCCATCTTCGCCCCTTGAGTTAGAAAAGCTGAGTTATTTCAAGCCCCTCGGAGCCTGCCCTTTGGCCCTAGGCTTGCAAGTCTCTTCAGTGGTAAGGGAGATTTTATGAGGGATTCTAGGGAGCCAAAGGCCTCGCCAGGCATTTTAAAAACCATGACTCAGTTTTTCTTTCTCGTAAAAACCGCAGAGAAGGATTTGATGAACTCTCAGGTGGATCTTCAGCTCAAGGACTTTTGGCTTCGAAGCCTGAGTTTTTTAGCCACCCCACAGATTATGAAGAGCCCGATCGCCGCTCCCAACAGCTTCAGAGAGCGAGTGGAAGTCATTCACAGTTATTTTCACAAATCCTTTGAAATGAGTCTTCTCGATTCCGAATGGAGTTTGAAGGCCGTGGCTCGGGAGTTTAAAAACCATTCTTAAGGGAATGAATGAGAAGGAAATTGGAGGGATGAACTTGAGTGTCTTGGGCCTGGAGGATTCAAAGGGAGCCGATGGGGCTCTCCGAGCGTCTGGGCCGGGAGACGGAGCAAGTGATTCTGTCGCGAGGAGGAGCGGGCCCTGGAAGTCATCGAAGTTATCTGGAACTCTAGGCGGTCCCCAGCGGATGCCTTTGAATCCTCCGGGCCATTGAGCCAAAAACTGCCTTGTCCGTGAAAGGCCCCTCTGCTTGGAGTCTTGGCGGCTGTAGGCTCTAGAGGTCGGGGCGTGAATCTACCGACTCGAAGGCTCCGGTGATCATTTTCCAATGAAGGTGGCAGGTGGTCTGGGCGCAATAAATCACAAACTCCAGATCCTCCTTCGATTGCACAAGCTCCTGCAAATAAGAGCGAATGAGTTCGGTGTGGTACTGGTCGACCGTGGCATGCTCTTGTATAAAAGTGAGAGCCTCTTCAGGAACGCCCATGCCCTTTAGAATTTCCATATATTTCGGACCGTTCATGGTCGGCAAAACTTCGAGATGAAAGAGGTAGCCCAAATAGCCAACGGGGTTGAGGTAATTGATGACATAGAGCGGAAAGCTCACCAAAGCGATGGTGTCCGGCAGGGGCATTTCGTCCGGAATCTTCGACACATCATGTCCAAGCGCTTTAAGATCGTTCAAGGCCAAGAGGTCATGGGCAATCTCAGAAATCGCATGCTGAAAAACCTGACGAGTCAGCTTTCTCTGTTCATTTGTAAACTTCGCAGCCGATATCGTCTGAATCTGAGGATTCCGACCGGCGTGAAAATAAGTCTCTCGCAAATAAGCTTTGTAGTGTTTGAGTTGTAAATCCCCTTTGTAGAGCCTTTGAGCCCAAGCACTTTGGTTCGTTTTTTCAACGCTCTTCAACCACTCTGTCTTCACCTGATCGAAATAATCCATGCCTTCATTATATGAAGACTCAGGCAGGGCCGCCTCTTAAATTTTTAAAATTCAAAGAATTGCGCCTGAGCGCCGCAGCATCTTCTTCGCCACCTTCTATTTGATCTCGCATCACGACTATAATGAAGAGGTGGAGGGGGATTTAAAGCGCAAGAATATCTTGTCCTTAGAGCCTGGTCTGGAGAAAAGACGGGTGAAGCGCCGTGCCCTCTATCTGGGTGAGGGCCATCAGGTTCAAGTTAAAAGAATTTCAGGCGAGAATTTTCAAGCGGAAATCGTCGAGCTCTCAGCCGAGGGCATGACCATTTCTTGTGAGACAGAAAGCTTCTCTCTGAGCCCCGGAGAGTTGATTTCTGTTTGCTACCAAGTGCCCGGAGTGGAAGCCAATCCTGTTTACGCCATTGTTCTGAATCAAAGCGAGCAGAGTTTTCTGGGCCGCACGAGTCGCCGAGTGGGTCTCTCATATGTGGGGGAGCCCCGCCTTCCTGAAGATGCCGAGAGGCGCCATTCGAAGCGCTTTCTCTGTTCTCAGGAATTTCCTCCCATCGCTTTTTGTGAAGAGGCCTTGTTCTTGCAAGAGTTTCTGTATTTTAAGCTGCATGAAATCAGTGCCAATGGGGCTCGACTTCGAATCAGCGACCATTTCAACAGTTTGATTCCGGGTTTGATCATTGAGCTAAAAGTTTTTTTTCCGACCGAAGGAGTGCTGGCTCAGAAGGTCGAGATCAAGAGCATTCAGCTTTCTTCTGATCTCTCTCACAGTTTTGTTTCGGTCAAGTGCCTGGGGGATTTGAAGGCCTGGCGGCAACGAGCGGGCTCCTATCTTTTCTTTCACGGCTTAGCGAGCTCCAAAGCTCTTCGCCGAGCCGGTCTCTACGAGAAAGATAGCTATCGAGGAATGCGAGTTTGTCACCCCGAATCAGAAGAAGATTGGCAGAAGATTCTTGAGCTGCGGCTTCAGGCTTATCAGGCTGTTGGAAAGTTTAAAACCGCGAAAGAAAGAGGCGATATGCTTGATCGCTATGATTCGTTTTCGAGACAGCTCCTCTGTCGCCTCGGCCAAGATATTATTGCCTGCTCTCGCATTGTTTTTGTGGGGAAAGATCCAGATCGTTCAGAGCATCATGCCTTGGGCGTAGAGATTCCTGATTTCTTATGGAAGGAAGGCTTTGTTGAGGTCTCTCGGGCCTGTGCGAAGCCTGAGTACTGGGGCTCAGACTCCTTTACGGTCCTTCTTCGACATATGGGCCGAATTGTTTATCAGTCAGGCTTTCGCTATATGGTGGCGAATTGCAACCCCAACCTCTGGCCGCTTTATAAAAAGATCGGATTTAAAAAGACGGGAGTGGTTTTTGCAGCATTTGGGACAGAAGACTGCAACCTCATTGTCATGGATATCAAGCGAGTCTTTGAAGTTCGAGACGCAAGTTTTGTGGGCTTTAATCTGATCTCACTTCCACCGGTAGAGTATATTCATCAGCGAGAGCACTCAACTCCCCTCCGCATCCGCTGGCTTCTAAGGCTCCATCGGATTCTGAACCCCCTCATCCGCAAAGTCTTCTTCTGGCTGAAGAGTAGAAAGAAGAGGCTCTAATGTCGGATCTCTCTCTTCGTAGGCCGCATACCAGCAACCGAGTGTTTAAATCTTATTTGGATTTCTTGGCAGATGAATTTCCGGAAATCGACTGTGCCGAGCTTTGCAAAGAGGCCGGTCTCGATCTCGATTATTTGTCCGATGAAAATGCCTGGAGCTCTATCGTATTCGATCAAAGATTTACCAGCCTCGCGAAATTCAAATCTGGATTTTCAGACATCTGCTACGAAGTAGGGAAGAGAGCCATCTCCAAGGAAAGAATTGGTTTGACCATCTACTTTTGGGGAAGGTATGCACTCACGACAGAAGAAATCTACCTAAAAATTCCGGGCATCATCTCGATGTTCAATCGATTGATTCGTTGCGAGGTTTTGAGTGGACGGCCAGGCTTCTTAGAGGTGCGGCTCGATTTTGATGACCGTGGCTTAGGCCCCGAAGAAAAGCATGCCTTACAAGAAAATATTCCCAATGTGTTGGATAACTTAAGAGGCTACTTTGAAGCCATTCCGAGCGTGCACCGATTGCCCCCGGCCCAGGTTCTCATTGTCAAAGACGATCGAGGCTCTGCTTACAATATCAAGGTGAGCTACGAACACCATCGACCGTTGCTGAAGCGGGCGGCCTGGTGGGTGTTTTCTGGTTTTGTGGCAGGGCTCAGCTATGTGTATCTCAGTCCGTATCTAGAGAAAGCTCTTTTGCAGCTGGGTTTCGGTCTTTTGATTTTAAGCCTTCTCTGTCTTTTAAAGGTTTGGGGCTCCAAACTTCTTTTGCAAAAAGTCGCGAAGTCCAGTGACGAAACCGTCAAGCAACTGGATCGCCAATACAGTATCTTGCATCGAACGAAAGAAGAGTTGCAGCGACGCCTCCAAGAAACAGAGTTGCTCAACAAGGTCATTCAGAGTTTGGTTCAGACAAGCTCTCGTGGCGAGATTATCGATCTGACCTGCCGTTTGATTCAGCAGATCTTAGGTTATGATCGAGCGCTTATCTTCTTGGTCGATAAAGAAGGCCGGTCCCTCCGATGCGAGGGCAGCATTGGGCTGGACGATAGACTCGCCAAAGCCCTAGGAGATTTTAGACTGCCAACAGAGATTGAAAGTTCTGACCCCTACAAACTCACCAATGTCTTTCGAAAAAAGCAGGGAATTCTGGTCGAAGATGTTGCGACTCATTTGAAAGAGCTGCTACCAGAAAGTCAGAATCTCTTGAAAATGGTCGAATCTCGTTCTTTTGTGGCGGTTCCCATTTGCACAGAAGAGCAGGCCTTCGGCATCCTTTGTGTGGATTTCTATCAACAGCACAAACGACTGGGCCCAGACGATCTGAAGCTAATGAGTGGGGTGGCCTATCAAATTGCACTGGCGCTTGACAATGTGGGTCTTGTCGACCAGCTCAAAGAGAATCTAGAGGTCACCAACCGCTTCTCTTTGGAGCAGCAGAATCTCAGAAAGATCTTTCAGAAATTTGTACCCAAAAACATTTCTTCAGGCTTGGTCAACCTGAGTAATTTTGAGTTTCAAGAGGCCTTCTTGAAACGAGTGAAGCGAGAATCGGTGACGGTGATGTTTCTGGATGTCTTCAATTTCAGTCGTCTTTCGGCGGAGCTTGAGCCTGAGATGAGTGTCGAGCTCTTGAACCTGAGCTTTTCTCTTCTCACTCCCTGTGTCGAGAAGTGGGGAGGCTTTGTGGATAAGTATACTGGGGATGGTTTGCTGGCCGTCTTTCAGGGGGAGCGCTCAGCGCGAGAGGCTTGTTTTTCTGCGCTGCAAATGATTCATCAAATGGGCGAGATCAATAAGAAGTTGGAAGCGAAAAACCTGCCTTCGATCGGAGTGGGCATTGGCCTTCATCATGGTCCGGTGATTTTGGGGAATATCGGGTCAGACACTCGATTGAACTTTACCGTGATCGGAGACACGGTGAACCTGGCTTCTCGCTTCGAGTCTTACACGAGAAAGCTTGGGCCCAATCGGATCTGCGCCTCTGAGGTTGTTCGATTGCATGCTGGCGATCAGCTTCTTTGGGAGGCTTTGGGCGAAGTGGAGCTCAAAGGCAGCGACAAGAAATGGCTCGCCTATTCACTACGAAGCACTCAAGCTGAGAAATTAGTCTTGGGCGGAAAAGCTTCTGAGTCTTGACTCGATTGAGCGAGCTTCACTTGCGAGAGAAGCATTTCAAAATGAGGGATTCCGTCTTCAAGATACTCTTCTGAGACCTGATCATAACCCAAATCGAGATAGAAGTTTTTAAGCCAGCTCTGTGCTGAGAGGCGAATGTCTTGGGCTCCAAATCTTCTTTCAATTTCTTCGACCGCTCTTTTCATGAGGGCTTTTCCGAAAGACTTGCCCCGAGACTTTTCCGCCACAACGACTCGACCAATCGAGAGTTCAGGAAATCGAGTCTGTGGAGGGCAAATTCGGCAGCAGGCCACAATTCTTTCGTCCCTCTCGTCGAGACCCATGAGATGCCAAGACAAAGGATCTAAGCCATCGAGATCTTGGTAGATGCACTTCTGCTCGACCACGAAGACCTCTGAGCGGAGTCTCAAGATCTCGTAGAGCTCTCGGACATTGAGCTCGTCAAAATGCTTCCAAATCCATTTCATCTAAGGCCCTTCCTCTACCTAAAAGTCTTGAGAAGCTCAATCGCCCGCTTCCGCTTTTCGAAAGCCCTGCCTCAAAGACCGAGATAGCGAAGCCAAGAGCAAATCCGTTTCCAGCGGGCTTGAATTCCATTAGACTAGCCGGTGTGAGTGAGAGTCTAAAGGGAAAAAGCCTTTTTATTACAGGGGCTTCTAGGGGGATTGGAAAAGCCATTGCCCTTAGGGCGGCTCGAGACGGCGCGAAGATCGTGATCGCCGCTAAGACGACGGTGACCCATCCGAAGCTGCCCGGTACGATTTTTCTGACCGCCGAAGAGATCAAAGAGGCAGGGGGAGAGGCTCTTCCCATTAGCGTGGACATTCGAGACGAGACCCAAATTCAACAAGCGGTGGAACAGGC
This sequence comes from Bradymonadales bacterium, assembly GCA_007693605.1. Lineage (GTDB taxonomy): Bacteria > Bdellovibrionota > UBA2394 > UBA2394 > UBA2394 > REDG01. The sequence continues at coordinate 2,975 of REDG01000076.1, read as the reverse complement.
CGTCGAGGAGTTTGGAGGCATCGATGTCTTGGTGAATAATGCGAGTGCCATTTTTTTAGCGGGGACGGCTGATACCCCCATGAAGCGATTCGATCTTATGTTTGGCGTGAATGTCAGAGGAACCTTTGCCGCGAGTCAGGCCTGTTTGCCCTACCTGAAGAAGGCCGATAATCCGCATATTTTGAATATTGCGCCTCCGCCCAGCCTTGATCCTAAGTGGTTTAGAGATCATCCCGCTTACAGCATTTCAAAATACGGAATGAGTTTTTGCACCTTGGGCATGGCTGAAGAGTTCAAAAAATACGGAATTGCCGTCAACGCGCTTTGGCCTCAAACCACAATCGCCACTTCGGCCTTGGTGAACCTGGTCGGAGGGGATGCCTTGATTGAACGATCTCGAAAACCAGAAATCATGGCCGACGCAGCACACTACATTGTTACTCAGTCGAGTTGGGAGTTTAGCGGACAGTTTTTAACGGACGAGGCAGCCCTGCGAAAGGCTGGGGTCAGTGACTTTGATGTCTATGCGGTCAAGCCCGGCAGCGAACTTCAAATGGATTTTTTCATCGAGCCTTCTATCGAAGAATGAGATTTGAGTATCACTCGAATTCGGTCAGTTACTCGCTCCAGCAAATCATCAAAGTCTCTCGGATCGTTCATGATATGCTCAGCAAAGCTTTTTGAGGGCTGCACAAACTGGTCGTGCATGGGCTTCACCTGAGTGAAAAACTGCTTATAAACCCCTGAAGGGCATCGGTCTCTTTCTCGGGTATCTCTCTGTAGTCGGCGGTCAAAGCGAATACTCTCTGGCACTTCCAGAAAAACACTCAAATCAAAAAAATCCCGAATTCCTTCGTGAGAGAGAAGAAGAGTGCCGTCTAAAATAATGACGGGGCTGGCAGAAAAGTTCTCTGGCTCGTTCAGCCTTCGGTGGGTTGCGAAATCGTATCGCGGGACTTCGACCGTCTGCCCTTGAGCCAGAAGCTCCAGTTGATGCTGGAGCAGCTCAAAATCGATGGCCGAAGGATGGTCAAAATTCACCGCTCCCCCATCTTCGTCAAACTGGGAGCTCTGATCTCGATAATAGTGGTCTTGAGCGAGAATGCTTGCCATGGGCCCCAGTCTCTGAGCAAGGAGCCGCGCGAAGGTGGTCTTTCCAGACCCGCTTCCTCCGCTAATTCCAATGAAAATAGGCCGTTTCTTCAAGATCGCCTTGATTCGGTATTACAATTTGAAACAAAAAACAATTTTTCGAGACCTCTAATTCACACTAAGCTGTCTGATATGAGTGAGCAAGAATCGACTTTTAGGCCTGGGCGTTGGATTATTTTGAGTGTGCTTGTGTCCGTGGGCTGCTCGCTGGGAGCGGCCTATTGGCTTTTCGAGCAGAAATTCAGTCAGTTTGAGCTGGTGGTTTCAGATGAGCCCACCGCGATAGAGCCCCTGGGCGAGGAAGCTGCCGGAGAGCTTGCGGAGCGAGCCGAGTCAGAAGAGGGGGCCCCGAGACTGCAAGTTCGCCCACGGCGTCAGGCAGTCGCTTCTCTGAGAGATCTCAACGAGGCCTTTGTTCAAATCTCTGAACAGGTGCGCCCCAGTGTGGTGACGGTTTTTACGGAACGGGTTTTTCGAGTGCAACGAAATCCCTTCTTTGGCGGAGGCTCTTTGTTTGATCAGTTTTTTCGAGATTTTATGCAACCAGGGCCCAACTTTCCGGGGCAAGAAGAAGAGCAAAGACGTCAAGGGCTCGGGTCTGGGGTGGTTGTTTCAAGTGACGGCTATATTCTGACGAATAATCATGTGATCGCTGAGGCAGATACGATTCGCGTGAGACTCTTAGACAATCGAAGCTTAGAGGCCAAGGTCATTGGAACAGATGCACAAACCGATATCGCTGTGATCAAGATAGAGGCCACCGGACTTCAGCCCATTAAAGTTGGAGACAGCGATCGTCTGCGGGTGGGCGAAATGGTGTTGGCGATTGGGAGCCCGATGAGTGCGAACTTGGCTCACACCGTCACTCAAGGCATCGTGAGTGCCAAGGGCCGATCGAATGTGGGGCTGGCTGACTACGAAGACTTTATTCAAACGGACGCTGCGGTAAACCCTGGAAATTCTGGGGGCGCTCTGGTGAACCTCGATGGGGAGTTGGTGGGCATCAATACGGCGATCGTCTCTCGCAGTGGAGGATTTCAGGGAATTAGCTTTGCTGTTCCCATCAATATGGCTCGTTCCGTTCAGTTGGCTCTGATGGATGGGGGCAAAGTGGTCAGGGGTTATTTGGGTGTGATGATTCAAGACATCAGCGAGGAAATCGCCAAGGCCATGGGACTCGATTCGACCCGAGGGGTTTTGGTCGCCGATGTGACAGCCGGAGGCCCGGCTGAAAAGGCCCAGATGAAGTCTGGAGATATTGTTTTAAAGATTGAAGACGAAGAGGCGAATTCAAGCACCCAGTTGAGAAATCGGATTGCTCGAACGGCACCCGGTACACAGGTAGAGTTTTTGGTCTGGCGAGATGGTCAAGAAATTCGACTCAAAGCCACATTGGAAACTCTGCCCGATGAAAGCTCTCCAGAAAGCAGCGGGGCCGCCTCAGCCGATCAACTAAAAGAAAAGATTGGCTTCTCTGTCGCGGAGCTCTCTGCTCAGATTCGAAGTCAGCTGGGCTTGAGTCCGAACGCAAGTGGAGTCATCGTTGCTGAGGTGGACCGAAACGGTTCAGCTGCAAGAGCAGGTTTGAGACCTCAAGATGTGATTGTTTCAGTGAATCGAGCGCCCGTGACCAATCTTGCCGAATTTCAAAAGCGAGTGGCCCCCTTAAAGAAAGGGGACAGCCTTCTTTTGCAGGTTCTGCGCAGGGGGGGGAGTTCCTTTTTGGCCTTCACACTCTAGGCGGGGGGTGGCGCTAAGGGCCCATCAGCTTTGTATACCAGCGATGATAGGCTGGATGGCCTGGGTTCACGGCTACAAAAAGA
>REDG01000064.1 GCA_007693605.1 Bradymonadales bacterium | reverse complement strand
TGCTCTTCATTCCCACTTCAATCTGATTCGTCCCTCGATTACCCACTTGTAACTGAAAGTTTCTCGCCTCTGCCAAAACTTTCGTTCCATTGAAACTCGTCTGACTCGCAATCCGATGAAACTCCGACAACAACTCCTGCAACTCCGTATTCAAAAGCCCCCGCTCTTTCGATCCAATTGCCCCATTGGAGGCCTGAACAGCGAGCTCTCTCATCCGTTGCACAATCTCGGTTTGGGTGCGAATGGCTCCCTCTGAAGTCGTGAAAAAGCCAAAAGCATCGTTGATGTTTCTGGTGGCTTGCCGAAGACCTCGAACTTCAGATTCAATGCCATTACTTATGGCTAAACCTGCGGCATCGTCTCCGGCTCGACTGATTCGAGAACCTGAACTTAGTCGTTCAAGCGCGCGCTGAAAGCCTCGCGAAACTTCTCCTAAGTTCCGCTGCGCATTAATCGACAGAGTGTTCGTGTTAATTCTCAAACCTTTTTCCTATTTCCTCATCTTCTCTATCGGCATTCTTTTGGAGCTCCTTCAGACGCAGTGCGAGAAGAGGGCCTAAGTCTTTGAAATTTCAGCTTGAAAATAATCTCCGGGGTGCCGCGTCAATCTGAGGGGTCGGGAGACGGAAGTGCCAGACTAGCCAAGCTTAGTCTGGCACTTCCGTCTCCCGACCCCTCGAAAATTCTGCTGACCGGAGGGGACAATTTTTGTCGGTTTTTCAGGGGTTTGAGGGGGCGGGAAGCCTAAACTCCCTCAAATCTCTTACAGAAGCCCGTCCTTGCCGTCCTTTTGGGCTTGGCATCGTGTTTGCAGTCTTCTTAGGCAGAATGGGGAGTGTTGTGATGGAAAAAAGAGATTTGAATCAAAGTTGTTTAAAGAACCGAATACTGTATCTCGGCCTGCTGGGCTTTATGGTTTTTGCTTTTGGTGGTGTTGAAAGCTTAGGGGCAGTCGGCTCATTTCATGGCCAATCAGAACTTTCGGGCAGCTTGTATGATTACGAAAGCCCTTCAAACAGCCCGAACTCAGACGATTCGGTTTCTGCAAGACGACCTCAGCTACCTCAGAATGCTTTTGGCGATTCCACAGGGCTTGAGTCCATTAACTGGGCCGATTTGATTAACTTTCAAGTTCAGCTTCGAACGGATCGGCCATTGATTGTGTTAACTAATCAGCTGAATACATCAGTGTCTTCCAGCCTGGACTTACTTTGTCCGAGTGAGCATTCGGTTTGCCATACAAACGATACGGGCACTTGCGAACTTCCCTTGGGTCAGTTCTGTGCTGATTCTGAAGTCAGCCTCTCGATGGTTGAAGATCAGGTCCTGTCGGAAGTCGTCCCTTATGAATTCGGTGAGGGAAAGGTTGTCTCCAGCCACATCCAGGCTTTCGATATATCTAACTTAGAAGACTTCGGTCCAGAGGACTATGCCATGCTGACGCTTGAGCCGAGTAACAGTCGGTTGCCCGTTCAGTCCTGCGAGATCTGGGGCGCAAGCGTAGTGAATGGCGCTGAGTGTGAAGCCCCAGAGTTTCCAGTCTATCTAGACGAAATTCAAGCTACAGGTCAGCTTCGAGTCTTGGCTAACTCCACTCAACAGACCGCGATCTCGAATTCTATTCCAGTAAAGAAGCTAGAGGCGAAAAAGCTTTCTGAGCAAACTGCAAAGGCTCATAGTTTTGTGAGTTTTCAGGGGGATCTGTACTTCGGCGCTACTCCGTCTTCCAATAGCAACAACTATCAGCTCTATCGGCTGACGGCCGATGGGGGAGAAGAGAGAATTGAGAGACTCTTTAACTTCACATGGAGTTTTCTGAGGGACGAGAGGCCTGTTGTCCATCAAAATGAGCTCTACTTTGTAGGGAATTCTAATTTCTGGGGGAGATCGCGACTTTATCGATTTGACGGCTCTGTTTTGAGGCTTGTGCCTGAAGTCTCATTGACGAACAATCTCCCAGGCCATCTAGTCTCTTTTGGGGAGCATCTTTATTTTGTGGCTAGTTACACCAACAATAAACGCTCTATCTTTAGATTTGATCCTGCTTCGAATTCGGTTGAGCGAATCAAAGGCCCAAGCTACCAGGGCGAAGAACAATCGGCCGGTCGCCTCGTTTTCTTTCAGAACAATCTGCATGCGGACTGGAAAAATTCAAGTGGCCACAAAAAGCTCTATCGGATGAATCTAGCCACTCAAACTTGGGAACAGGTTTTTGATCTGTTTCCGAGCGCTTCGGATAGTTTTTTAGATACTTTTGCTGAAGTGGACGGATGGACTTACTTTTCAGCTTATCCATCAGATTCGCCTTTGGCGGTCTCAGTCTATCGAAACAATGGCTTAGAAACTCAAAAAGTGACTTCCGGCGGGCGCGTTGCGATAACACATAAAGATAGCGTTTTCGGAACTTTCGTGTGGAATGGTTTGAGGCGTATCTCAAAATTGACTCAAGACTCCCAGAACTCCCAGGATCTCAAGCTTCAAAAATTCTTGGAGTTCAGTGCAGGCAGTCAACACGACTATATGGGCTCCAGTGTCGAGTTTGAAGGCTATCTCTACTTTGTGGCGGGCTGGTCGAATACCAACACACGACTCTTCGTTACAGACGGAGAAAAGATATATAGGGTGTTGCCGTCAACTGGAGGCATCAGATCACTTTTCTCTCACAAGGGGCGTCTTTACGCGGCGACTCTCTATGAGATAATTCAGATCAAGGCAAAACCATAAGAGCGCGAGTGTCGCGAAAGCTCACCCGAAAGAAGCCGGTCGCAGAGGGTCTTTCCTTTTCTCAGATGCTTCGGCGAGCAGGGAGCGAAGGCTTTAGGGCTGTGTCTGAAAATTGATTTGAAAATCGCGGAAGAGACGAGGCTCGTGCCTGCCAGTTAAGGGCCAGCGCATATCAAAAACCTGCAGAATGCCCCCCACAAAGCGATAGGCTTGAACCTGTGCAAAGGGCTCATCTCCGCCAATCTCAGCCCGAAAGTTGAGTCCCGCCCAATCATTCGAAGGGCCTGCAGCAAGAAAACTTGTCAAAATTTCTTCGTAAATCGGACAGCTCCCCAGCTCTGTTTCCTTAAAGATCGAGTAGGCGCCTCCATTCAAAACTCTCCACGACTGGCCTTGTTGGTCTTGAACTTCTAGACCAAAGAGGATGTGATTCGTGGGAGCGTCCCAATTGGGCAGCTCTATCTGGTAGTTCCCCAGCAGGGGAGACTGAGATCGTTGATAGGGCTTCAGTTTAAAATTGGACTCCAACCAGATACAGCTAGACTCAGAAGCGCGCTCCAAATTGAACTCAACGACGACGCCCTTTTCTGATTCCAAACTCAAGCGCTGCGAACCTAAAGCCTGGGCGCTATCTTCCAGTCTTCTCTGCGAATCCACTCCATCTCGGATCATTTGCTCTACTTTTCTTTCAGAGAGTTCTCGCTCCTTGAGAAGTGCATTTAGGCCTTCTTTTGTGCGATCCAAAGCACTTACTTCCTGCAAACGCATCACTGAATTCTCTTCAGTTCCTGTCACAGGAATCGCACAAAGGCCTTCTTGTGTTTTGTAAACGGCTAGGCCTGCCACCTGGTGCATCGAAGAGATTCTCGATCGAGACACCCGAAGCTGTTTTTTCTGGTGGTACTCAGAGTAGGGGAGAAGGCTCAAGTGAAGCTCATCGGGCTGCAATGAGTTCAGTTCGAGTTCTTGGCTTCTCCTAGACGCCCAAACTTCGTAGCGAGCCTCTAAGCTTTCTTCTTTGGCTTCGTAGAAAAACTTCAACAGATCCTCTTCTTGAGACCGAATCCACCCCCAGTCCTCTTCATTGAGTTCCGCAAGAGCCCAGAAGTTTCCGGGCAGATTGGCCCAGGCGGAAGCGAGACGAAACAAGAGTTCTGCAGGAAACTCCGGAAACTCTTCTTGAAGTTGTAAGAAGCCCAAAATACTTCCCATCGCGATGCTTCTTAACTCTGAGGGGTCTGTTCTTGAGCGACTCACGAGGCCAAGAAGCCCTCGACTTGGTTCCTGAGGAATTACAAACAAAAAATCGATGCTGTGATCGAGGAGTTCAAGGGGATACCGCTGCAGGGGCTCACCAAAGTCGTCATGCTCTCGAAACCAGCTTTGTAAGAATGCTTTGCCTCGCTGGCGCTTCAAGCCCTCTTCACTAAAGCTTTCTGTACTATCAGGATTCCAGGCCGGATCTTCAAGGGCCTCGCGAAGGCCAGGTATCCAGTTTCTTTGATTGTTCTGCTGCCTTTGGTGAGCACCGGCCTCTTGAGAGTTGGGATTGTTACCCGGAATAAGGGGCTGCTCTTTAAAAAAGGGAGGATCGTCTACTTCGTGAGAAATCAAGCTCACAATGGCTTCTACCAAGACGGGGTGCTCATGCAGCTCGAACTCCTCGAAGAGTTGTAGCCGAAGGGCATTCCGATTGACGGCGCCTGCCCGTCCCCAATTCCGAATCAGGCCCAACTGGCGTTCACTCAAGGCCATGCTCTTCTGAAGGTAATGAAGACTCTGAGGATAGTTCTCTGATTGTTTCAAATCAAAGGAGCGAGAACTTTCCGATGAAGCTTGCAGATCCGAATCTGAGATCGAGATACAAAACAAGAGTCCAAAGCTTAAGGAGACAAGGCTCAAGCCCCTCTCTAATGCTCGGAGGCAGAAACGAACACTCAAGTCTTGCCTTTCGCTTGGGCTTGGCTTCATCACCAGGCTGAGTTCTCTCGCTCTCATCACTTATTGTTCCCCCAATTCAGTACCTGAGGTTTAGATTTAACACGTGCTCGCGTTTGGATGACATTCAAAATCCATTCGGCTCATTTTGCAGCGCTTTTTTTTGTCCGCGACGGCAACGCATGCATCCACATGTGAGAATTGCTTACAGCATCGGTTCTTATCTCCGGTGTTTAGGCAGTCAAAGTCGGGGTTTTGGTTGAGATCATTCAGATTGATGGCAGCGGTTTGAGCCTCTGCTGAAACATGGGTTTCAAGAATAGCAAGGGACTCCATCATCGAGCCCAGGCCATCCAAGAGCTGAAAGGCATCGCAATGATCGATCAAACCTTGATTGGCCGCCGTCATCGCGGCTTGGTAAGCGGTACTAAAGGACTCCCAGCGCTCCAGGTCGCTGGTTTCTCCCTCTGGCAAGCATTCAAAACTCTGAATCTCAACTCTCAATGCGGAAACCCGTTGATTGGCGGCTGTCAGAGCCGACTTTTGTGCAGCTGAAGCAAATGGGCTGTAGTCCCCCTCAAAACTCGTAAAGGCTCGAAAAGCCTTCGCGCTGACGAGTTGAGCTTCGCAGGGAGCAAGAAAGCCTTGATCCACCAAAGCCGGCACAACGACTTCTATATAGTTCGCCAAAGAATTCAGGACAAGAATCTCAGCCTCGACAACATCTCTATAGCGTTGACTGGGGGTTTGACTAAACAACTGTCCCTCAGAGTTACTCCCTTCCGGTCGGATTGAGCTCTCAGCCGTTTGCGCCTCGGCATTCACTTCCTTTTCTTGGAAGCCAATGCTGACCACTTGGGCCGAACTTGCAGTCGAGAACAGAAAACCGATAGCCAACAATCCAGTCAAAAATCTCATAAAATCTCCTCTTTTAATGCCTATTTGGGGTAACAACACATCGCCCGTCTAGCAAGCTTCTCGCAATGCGTCAATGGGCCGAAGAAATATCAAAAAATCACAAATTCTCTAAAGATTTCAAAAGCGGCGGGGCCTCGGTCTTTAGGCCCTACAAGCCGCTCGGCCCGCCACTCAAACCCGCCTGATCGATAGAGCCTCTCACTAAAGTCAGAGTCTGGATCGAAGTTGGTGACCGGAAAAAAGCCCATTTCGTCGAGTGCTGAAACCAATTGATCGAGGTAGTCAGTCGTTTTCTCGGCTCCTGATCTTCTCATTTTTGATTGAGAATGCATGGATTCAAAGCCGAAGCGAAACTGTTGCTCAATCAATTGAAGATGCTGAAGGTCTTCAAGACTCATCACTTGAAAGCCGGCCTTTGAGCCAATGAGAATCGGAATATCGAGAGGATCTTCTTCCAAGTCTAAAGAATCTCGATAGGCCGACATCATGCCTCGTAAAAGAAAACGATCAGAAAAACAGGAAATCGCATGGCAAAGAAGACTGCCCCGATTCTGAGCTCTTCGTTCTCGAAAGATTTCAGTGAGTTCTGCTCGCGAGAGCTTAACTGACTGAAAGTCTGATGACTCAATATCAGGAAGCAGAATTCGAAGTTCAACTCGAAGCTCTAGCTCCCCTGAATCGTCGAAAATCTTCTTTTCAAACAAATACATTCGCGCCCGAGTACTGGGGCTGACCTCCATCTCGTAGGCATTCACAAGATGACTGACCGGAACGAAAGCGTCTACGCGCTTGAGCTCTGCCTTAACAAAGGCTTTCGGGTCTTCAATGAGAAGCCCTCTCTCAAGGCATTCGAAAGAACTCTCGCAAGGGTCAAGAAATCCTCCCTCGATCCATCTGATGAACAGCCTTTCGGTCCTCTCGGTCAAAAAATCCGTAAGTGAATAGGTGGCTAAGATTCTCAAGACTCCTTCTTCTGCTCCTGAGAAATCAAACTGAGGGGGAAAGGGGAGTTCGAAGTCTTGGGCTCGCTCCTGAAGATCAAGCTTGAATGAGTCTTCACCGCAAAGCCAAACAAGTCTTTCTTGGTCTTCGAGCTGAAAGACTCCTTTAGTTCGATCTGACTGAGCCGAGATCTGAAATCGCGTGAAGTCTCGATTTCGCTTTTGCTGAATGACCGAGTCTGCTTCTACGAATTGAGCTTGGGTTATATCTGGATCTTGAGTTGTAGTCTCATCCGAAGCGAGTGCTACTTTCAGGCTTGTATCCGTTCGAGCGCAGAGGAAATAGAAGTCATCTTCAAGAATCTTATGCCTTAGAATGAGAATGGAATCGTAGGGAGACTTGTGGGGAAGCCCCAACTGATGCCGCACAAAGGACTTGAAGAATCCTTTCATCTGAAGAGGAGAACTCTCATAGCTCACTGGAGGGGGATTCAAGCGGTAGAGATAGCTTGCCACATGATCGAGAGGGTGAAGTCGAGAGCTTGGGTCCTCCATTCGAGTCTCTTGATGCAGATAAGAGAGGTTCTCACGGCTGAGATCGCGCGTTGCTTCAAAGTTTTCCTCATCTCGAAGCTTATGCCAAAAACTTTTGATCAAAGCATAAAGCTCAAGCCTTTGATAAAGAATCAGACCCAAGTCGTTTCGGTATAAAGAAGCTTGAGGAGTGTTTCGCTCGCGAATCGATGAAAGAAGTTCATCAAAACTGACATCTCTTCGAAGATCGACAATGGAATTTCCACTTTGGTGTAAATCCTTTCGAGCCCTCTGGAGCTCTTGAGCATTCTGCTCGAGCCAACGGCTTCGGATTTCTTCTTCTTCAGCGTGGAGGCGAAGACCTTGAGCTTCAATAAGAATCAGGCTTTGCAGACGATCTTCGAGGGCAGAAAGCTCGCTAGAAGCACTGCAGTTGGGCTTCGCATAAGTGACGGGCCCGACAAAGCTTTCAAATATAAGACAGAAAACAAAGCAGGGCGCATAGAGATGTCGAAGGCCCGGACCTTTCATGCCTGAGAGCCTTAGCAGGCTTCAGCCGATTTGAGAAGGCCAAGGCTCCGAAGGAGGGGCTTTGGCGCGCAATGAGCGGCAGATTCGACTACGATAGCCAAAAGAGGGCGAGCAAACGCATAAATTTATGTCCGAACGCGAATCCTTACCTTTCGTGGTGGATGTCGACACCAGGATCAACAAATACACTAGGCGGGCCAAAATCAAAGGTTGGCGGGCTTCCCCCAATTCCTCCTCCGGCGGTATAGCCTCCAAAAGTCATACCACCGACTGCCCCGGTACCATCACTTGGCCCGGAGCCAAAATTACTCGGTCCCGTCTGAGGAGGGGTGGAAATCGGATTCACATCGTCGTTCCAATCGAGACCCAGGGAAAGCATTCGATCGCGGATATCGTCGTAGATGATGGCAAAACTGTTTCGCTGCACGACTAGTTCCGCAAAGATCTGGGCAGCGGCGCCAGGAGGTGCTCCGTTAAGGAATCGAATGTTTACATCTTGAAAGCCAGAGTGAAGCTTATTTCCGTCAAAGAATCGAAGTACAGGTGAGTTCGCGCCGATCATCCCGCCATTGAGTTCAAAGGCGCCAGGAATAACTCGTTCAACGCTACTTCTAAAGAAGTCTGACAAGGCAATGGGGGGCAGGTTGTTGTTTCCAACCGAAATCACCTTGGCGTCTAATCTCAGAGCCGGACTCAAGGAGCTGCCAGACTGAACGAGTTCCCAAAGAGTCCTTCCATCTGAAGCTCGAGTATTCTGGTCAACCAAAACCCCTGAAGCTTGCGTCGCGCCCTCTAGATTGGCATACAAGCCAAAATTCACATTTTGAGTCGGATCGAAACCGGCGCCCTCTAGAGACGCGTTTCTAATGCCATTTCTTAAAGAGAAACCTCCACTGGTGTTTACGATTGCGAGCGGAGTGTTGCAGACTCTTGCCTCTGCATGTCCTTCGGGCGCCTGAAGCCGAACTACCGGATAGTTAGAGAAAGCCAATGAGAAGGGCTTGTCATTGTGAGCGACAGTTTTTTGACTCTGCACTCGAAGGGAAATTGGGCAGAACCATTCAGGATCATCGGGATCATCTTTCAGGCAATAGGCGCTTTTTCCTTCGATATCTGGGTACTGTATCTGAGGGGGTCTAGCTGAAACGCCACCTAGAGGCTGAACATCAGGCTGAGCAAAAAGTGCCTCCGGATCCGTCACGCGCGCATCCCCACGAACTCGAACCATCCTTTCGACGCTAATGTCGTTTTGACAGGCACTTCCACTTCCGTTCGAAGCGAGAGTGATGGAAGCTTCTTGATCGCTGAAGTCTAAGTTCTGGAAGCTTGTAATCTCAGGATAGGGGCTCTCTGGGTTTGGGACCTCTGAGTGCGAGAGAGGGCTAAACAATTCGCTGTCCACATCCAAGGCTCCTTCGATGACTGAACCCAGACTGTCTGTAAAGGAGTCTCGATTGGCCTCTGCACGAATTCCCGACAAAAACTGGACATCCCCGCCGGGGCCGTACTCCATTTGTGTGGCTTTCACATTCGTGGTGAAAACTTGCCGAAAAGTGAGCGGGTCTCCACCTGTTGGAAAAAATCGAACCAAGTCGTCGTTTGGTCCCGCTGAGGCTAAAATGTCGTCTCTCAAGTGAACTGCGACACGACCACGCCAATCGCCCGACCCAAAGGTAAAGCGGTCGGCATTGTAGAACATACCGGCAAATGAGGCCAAAGTGGCCGGCAAAACTTGAATCTCACCAAGCGCTCGCAAACTGCTTGTCGGGTCGTTGGGATTTCGGAGTTCCAGGGCCAATTCGTAGACTTTTGGGAATCCGTTGGCAGCGGCTAGGGTGGTGCAAGAGGCAGCGACAAAGTCGGCCCCGGTACCTTGACCCACGCAAGTGAGCCGAACCCCGGCGTTGGCAGTCAGGTCAGGGAAGATTCCACCGACAAAGGCCTGTAAGCTGGCAGGGCTTAAGCAGAATGAGTTTGCGTTCTCTTGATTCTCACACCAGCCTGGATTGTCAGTGGCAGGGGGAATCTCCTCTGCGGCGGCCACAATAATCTGATTGTTGATTCGTTGTCTAATCTCATCGGCCAAGACATCGAAGCTATTCCCAATGCGTAGTTCAAGTTCTGCCTGAGTCATCTCTTGAGATCGGCGCATGAAATTGAGTTCGGCATCCTTCAAAAGGTAAGAAACTCCCACAATCGCAAGACCCAAACAGACGAGAACCAGGAGCAAGACTTGTGCCTTCATTCTGAAATATTTGTTTCGAAAGTTTTTTCTCATATGCTTTGCCTCCAAAAAACCTTAGGTTCCACCATCGAGGGGGGGAGGAGTCCCCGAGCCGCCCGATCCCCCGGGGTTCCCGCCGCAATAGGCGGGAACTTGAGCCATACTCGCGGCATTAAAAATGGCCAGACGAGTCTCTTGCGTGCCCGAGATGGCTTGGTTATTCCAACGACAACGTCGGTAGGTGGGTCGAGCGCAGTAGCCTGAGTAAGCCGCTTGGTCAAAAGGGGGTGTCGCCTGTGCTAAAAAAGTATCGAGCTCTTCGCCTGTTAGCCTTCGATCAACGCAACAACTGTAAGAATTATCTGCAAAGCGGCAATGAGCTTCCACGCAAGAAACTTCTCCACCGGCGGTGTCAACACAGTCTCCAAAGTTAGAGCCTCCCTGGCACATTCGACCCTGCAAATCAACAGTTCGAGAAGAAACCAAGAATTCTGGATCTCTTCTCCAATCATCTGGCACATCATCTTCACGAAAGACTCGGTAATCCAAGCCATCGTTGTTGGGGATCAGCCCCCCATTTGCAGGAAGGCCCAGCCGGCAATCACAGTTTCGTAACGCGAACCAGTCCAAGCCGCCAGTAAAGCGAACCAATGGGCCTGGAGCCCAGGTCGTCTGGCGATACCGAAAGTTAAAGTTGCTGGGGTTGTCTCCCGTTCTTCCTACATTCATTGGACAAATGACATGAGAGCAGGCCCGATCAAAGTTGACTGCGGAAGTTTGGGGCCCAAAAAACCCATCCATTCTGATCTCTCTGGTTTCACAGGCGCAGAGCTCATCCATAGGTCCAATCTGAACATTGTCGGTGGAAGGAATCCCCTGACTATTCACTCGGAGCTCGCCGCCCATTTGGCCCTGAAAGCCGAAGCCACCCATCGCAATGTCTCGACAAGCACTTGTCTGACATCGATAAAGGTTCCTAAACGGGGATGCATTGAGTCGATCCCGACCCCTCGTGCCTGGGTTGTTTGCGACTAGGCTCGCCAGATCGTTCATGATCTGTTCCCAAGCGCTTTCTTGAGTCCAGCCCCCAGGAGGTGAACTGACCCAATCACTCCACCCGGTCCCGGAGGGAGGCCTCCCCATGGTAACATGAATGTCTAGATCTAGTTCGTTCTCGATGCTGACATCCTCGGACGGACGGTAGTTGACAACAAAGTTGTTCCTGCCTCCCAATGCCCTTCCTAGATGTTCGTGGAGGCAATCCCTTCCACAGATGAAGTTCCACCTGGGGTCTCTGTTGGCCCAGTTTTGCCAGCCGGCCGCTCGACAGCTGTTGCTTGTGATAACGGGACTTCGAATACAAGCTTCAACCCGAAGAGCGTCCTCTGCTGGATTCTGCAAAACGCCATTCTGAAAATTCAAAAAAGGTACGGCCGCCACTCCCGCTGCTGTCAGGGGCGAGATAAAACCATCCCCGTTTGGGAGGCTCGCGCCGCCGCAGCGGCAGTAATCGGTCAGTTCGCCGTTCTCATCTTCCAGTCGATAACCGACCCAAGTGGGACTTAGTGGGCTAGCATCATTAAAAATGTCCTCACACGCCGGATTGCAATGCGAGGCGGGGTTGCCCGGCATGCAGTCTGCACCTGCTTCGATGGCGGTGGCAACGGGGTTGAACTCAGCGGCACCAAGACCTGCTCTAAGTTGGCGATTGGCCAGTAAGGCATCCCCCTTTTGCTCGTAAGAGCCTCCGAGGCTTGCATCCTTTGACTCACCACTGAATACCCCTCCTCTTGCGAGACTGAGCCGTCCGGTGAGAGCCACCACATCACTATAGGTGAGTTGGGCGAAGGCAAGGCTATCTTGTCGTGGGTGTGAAAACGCGGCATCTGGTGTATCAATCGTGTTTTCGCCTCGGCGGCTGGCAAATAGAAAGTCAAATCGCGCCTGCTCTAAGTCGGTTGAAAGAATATCTGTGAGAGAGCTCTCGTTGATGCCCGGCCCTTCACTCTCTATTCTCTGAAGCTCAAAGAGATTCGGGTCGTCCTCTCGAGCTACGGCTCTATAGTCCACTCTTCGAGCGGCTCTCAGCAAAAGATTCTGGTTGGCAAAACCGTCCACACTTCCGGCATTAAATCCATCCGGGAATCTCAAACTGAACTGATAGACATCCACGCCATTATCATTTTGAACCGATTGAATATCACCTATACGAACTCCGATGAGTTGGTGGGCCTGGGAACTCACCAGAAAGAGGCCGTGATTTCGATCACCCGCTCGGATTTGTCGAAAAAGCTCTTGCATATATCTTTGAGCATTCCAGGCTCGAATGACACCCGGCGAATCGACCGAAATATTTTGTGGGACTGGCAGTTGCTCGGCTCGGCGAATTTGAAAAGTGGCGATATTGTTCGTCGCGCCTGTCATCACAGCGCTCACTGCGAGATCGGTCGAATCTGCAATAAAGATGGTCAGACTTTCTCTTTGCGGGCCAGTGACATTAGAAGCTCTCGCTGCTGCAGGATTACCTTCGGCATCACTGCGATGAATCGCCCAGAGTATGTCTTCACTACCATTTGTATAGCTGTTCTCTCGGAAGTTGGGGCCAGACTGCGCGAAAACAAAATTGCCCGTCGTTCTCGCGGCTGAGGCAAAGTCTCTTTGAATTCTCTGGGTGACCATGTCGGACTGTTGACTCAAAACTCCTTTTGTTCGCTCGACTCTTCGAGATTCACTTTCGAAGAAAAGAATTCGTCCGACAAAGACTAACAGAACTCCCACCACCAAAAGCCCGACAAGCATTTCCACCATCGTGAAAGCCGATCGAGACGAAAACAAAGCACTACGAATCTTCATTCAAACTTTCCCCTCACACCACAGAGCCATGAGTCTGGCGCAGTTCGGAGTCTCTCGGTCGATCTGTCTATAATATGTCAATATAGAACACCAAGACTTCGGCGCTGCCCCAAGGCCTCAGCCATATGGTCTCACAAAATTTCGATAGAGAAAGTAGAGAAGGCCCGATTTCGGGCCTTCTAGAGAAAAATTCTTCGTTGTCGAGTGTAAACTTTATAAGCCTATGAAATTACATCGGTTTTTTGGGTTAGCGCCACAAAGGCCGCGACATTCGTTTCATACTCGAAGAAGTTGCTAGGCTCAATCTCGTCTACGGCAAACTGAGCCTCGGCTTTGGCAATTTCTTCACTTCGTTGACTGTTGATGCGAAGCAACCAAAAGGCCAAGGCGATCAGCCAAAGAAGCAGTAA
The DNA here is from genome assembly GCA_007693605.1 of Bradymonadales bacterium. Taxonomy (GTDB): domain Bacteria; phylum Bdellovibrionota; class UBA2394; order UBA2394; family UBA2394; genus REDG01. Next base: position 6,993 of record REDG01000064.1, on the reverse strand, counting down.
GAGCCCAGGGGTAGATTGAGATTGAAGGTTTAGATGGCAAGCTCCGCTTGCAAATGAAGGGCTCGAGAAATTACTCGTTTGAGTCGACGCGCCTTCCAAAAGTGAAGCGCTTCCGGTTTTTGTGGTCAAATAGCTCTGCCCATTTGGGCCATAAGCCTCGATCGTCACATTGTAGTGGAGCCCCTTATTCAAGGCTTCCACATCTAAGAAGCTTGAGAGGTCGACCACAACAGAAGATTCACTGTCTTGCCCGTTGCTCGTGCTTTGGAATCCGGCAGGGCCTACGCTGTAGGCTTCTAAAGAACTAATGCTCACCGTCCGATTTGGTAAGATAACCTCAAACTCCGCAATTCGAGTGGGAAGTCCAAGGCGATTCCAAGTGCCGAACTGCATTTTCACATGTCCGGGAAGCTTGGCGGGGCGAATATCCACCAGATCAATTCGAGGATTATTGTCGAGGGTCTTGGTGAACAGAACTTTCGAAGCGTCCTCCACAATTCCTCTTCGGTTGAGAGCAGCTACTCTCACCGCATATTGAGTGCCCGTCTTTAAACCGGAGATTTGGCCATGAGTCCCATAGGGGTCGTCAACAGGCTTGAGAGAATCGGACCACAGAATTTTTCCGTCCTTGTCGACTTCTCCATGAAAAATTCGGTACTCAAGTGTTTCAAACATCGGCTGATTGTCGTTAGTACTCGCTGGCATCCAAGAGACTAGAAGTGAGTGTCCATCCTCCCCCGGCAAGACTTGATTGACGCCCTGAAAGTCAGGCCCTGTTTCGTTGTCTGGGTTATCAAAGGCTTCGTCTTTCTTGTAGCAACGCCCATTGCCGGAGATATCAGATAAACAGACACTATGACAGTAGGCCTTTCCTGGAATACTATCTCGAATGTGGGCAAGTACGCAGCCAGAGATGTGAGGAGCGGCGGTGTATCGAGTGAGGGAATCAAAGAGCTGGAGATCGTCTTGAGTGAGTGCATCATACTCGATGTTTTTACAGTCAGCACTACCGTCAGAATCTACTTCTCGAGTCGCGAACTGAACACTGGCGTAGAGGTCGGCCGAGTTGTCCAACTTGAAATTGTCAATGTCACAGAGGTAGGTGTGAATTTGGTATCCGCCATAAACAGACTGAAATCGAAGGCTGGGCAGATCGGGATGCTCCTCAGCTTCTGGGTCGAGCACCCCTGGCGCGCGAGTATCGTTGAAGCTTATCGAGTTTGATCTCAAGCTGCTGGTGCCTCCTTCATGAGCCGTCACAAAGTACGAAGCTTCTTTGGCAGCTTGATTTGGACTTAAGGAGTTGTCGGTGAACTGGCAACTCCCTGCAACGGGAGAGCAATCCACTCCGACTTGAAGTTCAGCGATTTTTAGGAAAGGCCGGTTATCAAGATAGCACTCAATGCCTTCATCGAGATCTTGCTCACAAAGTTCGAAGCCCAAACGGCGCCATAGCTTGTAGTGGGTGGCGTCGTCGACGCTCCCCCAGCTAAACTCTCGCTGGCCCTCTCCGTTAGTGCTGGCCTCTAGTTCGGGAGTATCCAACATCAAAGAAGGATCGAAATGGTATTCAGCCAACTGTGAGAAGTTGCTGAAGATATACTCGCCCGATTGCCCGCTTGGTCGCTTGATTCGGCTTTTAAATCGGAGAGTTCTAGCGAAGCTTGTATCGGCGATTTCGTAGGGAAAGGAGTAGTTCGCAGCAGCATCGACAAGTGCTTGAGTGGTGATCAAGATGTCTTCGTTGGCGAGAACCTGATAGATTTCAACTTTAGAAGGCGCGGGCTCAGCGTTCGTGCCTGAAATGGTGATGGAAACCTGGCCCTCTGGCTGCTGACTGCTAGAAAGGGGTGTCACAGAAATAGTGGGCGCGCTAGGGTCAGACCTCTGTGTACGAAAACTTCCCATCACCCATGGGGCAAACTCAACTTGGTTTTGATCGGTGGCGCGGACGCACCAAACATAAGTTGTTTCATTTTCAAATTTAACACCTCCTACCCCTTGGAATGAAGTCCCGGTGACCCCATCATCAGGCGATCGCAGGAACCAGTTAGATGCATCGCAGCCCTCAAAATCAGACTGAGGTCCGACCCTCCAGTGATATCGAAGCGCGAAACCAGGAACTTGGCTGATGTTCCAGCTAAAGAGGGGTTGGATCGAAGTGTTTTGTTGGCCCGGAAGGGGTGAGAGAATTCGGATGTGAGGACCTGGCTCTAGAACTTCAGAAGACTTTTCATCACTTGCACTACCCAAATAGACTTGAATCACGAGCTCCGTACCCGCCACCAAGTTGGATACGACGATGCTATGACTCCAGCTGCCATTTTGACATTCCGTGGTCGAAGGTCCTTCAATGCGCCCGTCGATATTTGCAAGTATCTGAATGGCTGAGTTGTTGGGGCTGCAAGTTCCACTCAAATTCGGTTCAGCTAGGGGGGCTGTGACCGGCCCAAAATCATTCAGACTAATCGATTCGACAGGCGGAGTTCCAATCCCGCCTTCTTCATCGTCATCCCCTGGGTTCACGCCGAAGCTTCTGTGCTCAAAAAGAGATTCGTATGGTGCTTCGGGTTGCACGACAACTTCGATAATCAGATGGGTCTCAGAAAACTGATTGGTCGTCGGATAAACGGTAAACGGAGTTGAAAATCCACCGGAGCTGCAGGTAAAGATCCCAAGGCTTGGATACTCTTGTTCAAGATCGATGTAGCCCCCAATAATCACGACGATTACCTCTGAACCGATCGGTCCACAGAGGCCGCTTAGTTCGTAGGTCTCTCCAGCGTTTAGAGTTGTTACGCTAGGATCTGGTGTAAGAATCTGAAGTAAGGGTTCTGTACCGGGGGGCGGAGGAGGTGGAGGCGGAGGGGTTACGAAGCGATCAACATCTGGGGACCCAATCTCGCCCTCTTGCGACATCGCCTCTTGCATATTGAACAGAACAGATCCTAAGTCGATTAAACCATGGCCATCTTGCGCTGCCAACTGAGCATTTACGACAGACGGGCTAAAAAACAGTTTAAGACTGATCCCTAAGATAAGATTGAAAATGAGGCTTCTTCTCATGGCCGTTCTCCCTACGGCCTCAAAAGGTTCAAGACTTGTGCCGAGAGAAATGGCCCTAAGTCATTGAATTTACATCACAAAGAAGTGACAAATTTTGTCGCCTTGCAAGCCTGTTCATAGTTCTACGCAGCCCTAAGGGAGTGGTCGAGTCTTCAGGTTGAAGAGATACCTGACAGAGGAGGAGTGGAAGTCAGCCAGCTCGTTAAGGGATACTTTCAATCTTACAGAATTTTCGGAAAGGGAGAACTCTGCAGTTGCGATCTACAAAATCACGCTCTCCCATATGGACTTGGTAGAACTTTGGGATGGTCGTTCTTTGTCGATAGTAACGAATTGCCGAGGAAATGTTTTTATCGCCCGATTTGCATTCCACAGCGAAAACTGGCTTCTTATCTTTGAGTACGACAAAATCGATTTCTCGAAGATCCACATCTCGGAGAAATCTCAACTCCATCTTGTGCCCCTGGGTGTCTTCGATGAGATGGCAGTATTTTAACAAATGCCCTGCAACAAGATTTTCAAATCTGGCCCCAGGCTCTTCCACTTGCGCCCAGTCCCAAAGGTATAGCTTGTTGGACTTTTTAACCGCGCGAATCTTTGGAGTACCGTAGGGCAAGATTCGATAGCAATAGTAGACAGCCTCAAGTAGCTGTACCCAGCGAGAGACCGTATTGGGCGAAACTTCGAGATCTTCTTGTAAGCTTTTGATTGAAAGAGGAGATCCCACACGGGCAGGAAGTAAGTCCACAAGAAGTTCGATCAATGAGATCTCCTTTACGGTTCCTAAATCTGCAATGTCTTGGGCCGCGACGCGGCTCAGGCGTTCCCGCTGCCAACGCTTGTATTCTCTTTCACTCTTTTGAAGAAAAGGTTCTGGAAAGCCTCCAAATCGAAGCAGGTCCTGAAGGCTAGACGAGCTATACTTTCGATCTACCTCTGCAAGGGTGAGCGGATGCAATCTGTAGTAGTGATATCTTCCGGCAAGGGAATCTCCACCTTTTCGAAAGTGATCTAGTCTGGCGGAACCTGTGACAATGATGGAAAGTTGGTTCTGATACTTGTCAAACAAGCCCTTGATAAGGGTTCTCCAGCGTGCATACTTGTGGATTTCATCCAGAGCAACTATTCCCAATTCTGGATCGATCTTATGAGACTTCAGAAGAGCTCGATCTTCCAAATCCTCCCAGCTCAGATACTGTCGGGATGACTTGAGATAGCCTTTCGCCAGAGTTGTTTTACCGACTTGTCGAGGGCCTCCGACGAGGACCATTTTTCGAGCAAGATCTCTTTTGATTGCCTTCTCTAGGTAACGAGTGATTTTCATATAACTGAATTTTACTCCCAACTAAAATTCAGTCCACTGAATTTTACTATGAACTATGGGATTTGGTCTCCAAAAGGCGAAGCCTAAACACAGCCCTTGGGATGGGATTTAGCCTCAGTTTCTGAAGATCTCGTGCTTCATCAGTGCTGATGGGAGGCCTTCAATTCTTTGGTGCAGAATCGCGAGTTCTGAAAGGCTCCAATAGAGGGGAGTGTTTTTGCTGGGCACAAAGATGGGCGCAGTTGTAGGCCTTTTGTCCGAATCATAAAGATAGAAGGGGATATAAGCCTCTGGCATTTGAAAACTCTGAACTGCACCGGCGTCGGCGCTTAGGCAGCTTAAGCCTGAATCTCGGTTCGAGCTTTGCTCTTCTGGCTTGAAGTGCTTTGCGCTTGGAGTGATCGAACCCCAGCTTCGGTAGCTATGGTAAAGAAACTCTTGCCAATCCTCTAGTCTTTCATATTTCTCATAGAGCCAAAGTCTTGCGGACGCCAAGATAGGGTCGTGAATCGACCACTGAGGCTCAGTCTTCTGTCCAAAAACCTCGAAGGACAATTTTGGATTTCTTGGATTGTAAAGTTTCCAAAGATCGTCTCCGGTCAGGGCCGAGCTTGTTTGAAAGAAGTCCGGTGGCAATCTCTCCGCCTGATCTTTTTTCTGAAAGTAATAAAGGGCCTGCATATAAATATCATTCTGATATCGGAGAATGCCCGCGGCCCTTTCAATTTCTTTAAGATGCTTGAAAATCATTCTGAAGTGAGATTCTTCTAAGTCTTTTAAGGGAAACCAAAACAAATGAGCGAGAGCGGCGTCTGGCCCACGGGGAGCGGACTCCGTCAAACTCTCACCAAGGGGAAGTTGGTTTTTGAGTTGCTGGTAGCCCCGTTCTTTCAGATTCTTTAGGCTTGCGACCTGCCAAAGTTTTTTCTTTTTCTCCGTCATGTCTGAAGGCAGACATTTTGAACTCTCATCGGACAAGGCCCACTGAATGAGGTTCTTTAATTCTTGTTCTTGGGGGGTCCGAGTTGAAGCTTCCTCTAATTCTTCAAAGACTTTTGTCACGAGACCCAACGAGGAGCTTCGAAGAGCCTCCCACTCTTCCCAGGCGCCCGCATCTTTCATTTGCCAGTACTTTAGCTCCGAAAAATAAATCGGAAGTCCGAGTAAGTACTCTCGATGAGGCCTTTCCAGTTCTTCAAAAGAAATCAAAGCCCTACGAAGGCCTTTCAATATGCAGAGATAAGAGAGTGCGAGAGCATCGTTTTGTTTGTGTCCCCACTCGTGCTCTTGGCCCGTCTTGAGCTGGACGGGAAGAAGACTTTCGGCATCGAGCCGAATGCGAGGCACTTTCATATGGCCGTTTTCTGACTCATAAATCGATGGCTTCTCAATATTTTGCCAAAGGGCCTTCAGCTGCTGTGAAGAAGACATGCCATTCAAGATCACGAAGAGAAGTTTCTTGGCTTCTTCAAGTTTTTGTAGGGCCAAAAAGCCTTCGAAAACCCGGGCCAAATCTCGAATCCAAACCGCCTCGCCGTAGTTTCCCCTCTGTTTCGTGATTCCTGCCGCAACAACCGCTCCGTTTTTTCGTTGCGGGACCTCAAAGCTCTGATTTTGGCATAAGACTTCTTGAATCTGCGAGAAGACCTCAGAGAGACTTCGGTTCTGAACCAGAACTCGGGCCACTTTCTGATTTTGAACGAGAACTTTTCTCGAAGCACTATGGGTCTGAGAGGAACTTGAATTCTGAATTGGAAAATCAATTGAATGAGGGGACTCCATCTCTCGGAGCTTCTCTAGAAAAGAATGGGCTGAGCTGCCTTCCGTTTGTGAAGTCTGAGAGTCGAAACTGGAAAAGCCTGTATCCACAAGCCAATCTAGAATTGAAAGCCTAAAGGGTCAAATAGGGAGGGGTCGGGAGACGAACGAGCCAGACTAGCCTTGGCTTTGACTAGTCTGGCTCGTTAGTCTCCCGACCCCGCAGAGAGCGCCGCATTTAACGCCCCGCCCCGAAGCTGAATTAACCCGAACGAGTCTAAGGTCTTAGCACAGCTCTCCAAATTTCCGCTTATGATACTTCTGGGCAATGCCGATGAAGAAGATGAGGAAGTAGGCAAAAGTTTTGAGAATCAACACGAACACTCTGTCGATTAATGCGCAGCGGAACTTGGGGGAAGTTTCGCGAGGCTTTCAGCGTGCACTTGAACGACTAAGTTCGGGTTCTCGAATCAGTCGAGCCGGAGACGATGCCGCAGGTTTGGCTATAAGTAACGGCATTGAATCTGAAGTTCGAGGTCTTCGACAAGCCACCAGAAACATCAACGATGCTTTTGGCTTTTTCACGACTTCAGAGGGGGCCATTCGCACCCAAACTGAGATTGTGCAACGGATGAGAGAGCTCGCCGTTCAGGCCTCCAATGGGGCAATTGGATCGAAAGAGCGAGGGCTTTTGAATACAGAGCTACAGGAGTTGTTGTCAGAGTTTCATCGGATTGCGAGTCAGACGAGTTTCAATGGAACGAAGGTTTTGGAAGAGGCGAGGAACTTTCAGCTACAGGTGGGCAATCGAGGGACGAATCAAGTCGAAGTCGGAATGAAGAGCG
>REDG01000079.1 GCA_007693605.1 Bradymonadales bacterium | reverse complement strand
CTCGGCTGAGGGACACTGCTACAGCCCAGTGTCAGGAATGTCTCCATGAACTACACGACGATATCAACGCCGTTGATTCTCATATCGCCCTGAAGAAGAACGCCCTCAAAACCTCCGAACTCTAAATTATCAAGATTAACAACATTCTGCAGAACATCCGCAACCACTCCCGTCTGACCTGACACTCGATTGACGGCTCGAGCGACGGCGATCGCACTATAATTCTGAGCGCTCGAAGGAGATACATTGTCGTCGTTCGAGTTGACAACGATATTGACCTGATTGATCCGAACACCATCTGACCAGTCATCTAATCCGTGCCGAATCGACTGCTTTCTTGCCAAAGTTCCGAGAGAAGTGGCACGAGCGTCTCCGATGGTAAAGGAAATCGACTCACCCTTTTGAACGCCCACTTGAAGGTCAACGGTCTGAAAGGTTCCATCCAGAAGTTTCGTTGTATTAAATGTTGTTTGATTGGCAATTCGATTGAACTCTTGAACCAACTCCGCTCGCTCTGAATCCAAGAATCCCCGATCCGTTGGACCAAGAGATCCATTGGCTGCCTGAATTGCAAGCTCACGAAGCCTCTGAGTGATATTCGTCATCTCAGCGAGAGCCCCCTCTGCGGTTGTCAAGAAACCTCCCGCATCGTTGGCATTCCGAATCGCTTGCCTCAACCCCCGAACCTGAGATCGAAGACCTTCCGAGATCGCAAGGCCTGCTGCATCATCTCCTGCACTGACAATCCGTTGACCTGAAGCGAGTCGCTCTAAAGCCTTGTTCAACGAACTCGTTGTTTTTCCTAAGTTTCGCTGCGCCTGAAGGGCAGCCACATTGGTATTAATCCGAAGACCCATTTATCTATTCCCCCCTGTTATCCTTGGTTACTGATTTCCTTCGACTTCCATGCCTGCATCTGTCGCAGGGACTTTCCCAGCTAGAGGAGAGTTGGCCGCGGCCTCTGTTCGCGCTTTGACCTCCTCCTCAGAACTGGCAGCCTGAAGAAAAATATAATGCTTTGTTACAAAATCACTATTGCCGAGAACCAACTGCTTCGCGGCCAAGGTCCTCGTATTGATGACAATCGGTCCCTTCAAATTGGCCGTAATCATCTTAGGGTCAGAGGGTACGGTGAGCAGCACCAACACCTGAATGTCCCCTTCAGCTTGAACACCCAAGCCTTTCGCCTCTTCTTGAGGCAAATCAAAAACATAGTCTTTGAAGAAAATGCCGGGGTCCGTGACCAAGAAGCCATATTCCGGCTGATCGGTGGAAACCAACCATTTAAACGGAAGGCTAGGATCCCCCGCATCGTCCAATAAAACAAAGTTCTCAAGTTCAGAGAATCCAAGAAGACCACCCTTCAATCTGATGATTCGATCTTCCTTGACCTCTAAACACCCAAATCTCTTCGATTCGATTTTCATAGTGATCTCCCTTTTTCTGTATCATTCTTCTGTTCTCTCTTCTCGGCTTTCATCTGATGAAAGAGCTCCCCCAAAGAATCGACTGACCCCTCAGGACTCATCGCTTCTCGATTCTCTTGATGAATCTTCTGGTAAATCTCCTCTCGATGAACAACCATCTCTCTGGGGGCTGCAATACCAACCCGAACCTGATTGCCCCGAATGTTTTGTATGACGATCCGTATGTCATCGTTAATCCAAATTGACTCCCCCAATCGCCTAGTTAAAACCAACATAATCTCTCCCCACCTAGCGAATAAAATCCATTAGAGACGGCATGTTTAAAACAGCTCCCGCCGAACTCACTGTTGCTTGCAGGGCCAACTGAGCCCTCTGAAATTCATAAGTCGCCTCTGCCAAATCCACATCTTCCTTTTCAGAGATGAATTGCCGAATCAAGTCGCGCTGAAAAACAAGAGCATCTCTAGTCGTCTCAATCCGTCTGGTTCTAGAACCGATACTCGCAAGATCACTTTGAACTTGTGTCAGTGCGGAACCAAGGTCTTCAATGGCTTGCCCGATGCTCTCTGGATCGTTGTCGTCGGTGTTACCAGTTCGAAGAGCCTGTTCAAGTCTCGCAAGAGTCTGAAACAGATCCACACGATCCCCACCGCCAGCTCCCGAGAAAATCCGATCCCCTTGCATTTGAATCTCAAGAGTTTGTCCCTCGTTGATTTCAATTCTTTTCAGATTGCTGTCTCCTAGAAAAACAGCAGCCGGATCGGCATCAGGATAATTAGGATCTAGCTCAAAGGGTTTTTGATTCGTTCGATAACCCCCAAAAATAAACTCGCCATTGATCTGAGTATTGGCAGCGCTCAGTAGCTCCTGAGCCAATTGATGCACCTCTTCGGCGATCATCTTCCTTTGCTCGTTCCCAAGGGTTCCGTTGTTTCCCTGAATCGCAAGCTCTCTGGCGCGGACCATGGCTTCGTTGACACGATTGATCGCCTGTTCAGCCTGAGTCCAATGACGATCAGCGCTTTGAAGGTTCCGCAAATACTGGTCAATTCGACCCATGCTGTTGCGGAAAGAGGCAATCGTCTTTACGGCTTCAGGATCATCCGACGGCCGATTGATTCTCTTGCCACTCGCCAGCTGTTCGGAGCTTTTCAAAACCCTTTGATTGCTCAAACCCAGCACTCGCTGAAACAAGAGGTAGCTAGATGTGGTTGAAACCCGAAAACCCATTCTATAGCTCCATCAATCGATCTAGTACCTGGTTTGCAATGGACATTACCTTCGCAGCCCCTTCAAAGGCTCGTTGATATCGAATGAGATCGGCAGCCTCTTCGTCCATATTTACGCCTGAGATGTTTTCTCTTTGAATCTCGAGCCGATTGACCAGATTAAGCTGGCTCTCAAAGGCTCGGTTGACTTGAGCGGCTGAGATGCCAACGGAACTCACATGGTTTGAAAAGAAGCCGGCAAAGCTCACGGAACCACCTGACATCGTCAAAGAATTCTGAAGGCTAAGAATGGCCAGGGCATTTTCATTGTCCGCCACTCCAGTAACATTGGGGTCAGAGCCTGCGGCGGCAATGGCATTGAGATTGTTCAGAATTTGGTTGTCGATTTGAATGTTCTTCGCTGCACCACTGACACCCGCCAGAGGAGAAAAGAAGTTTCTATCATCGTCTCCATCTAGGCCGTATCCATTTCGATGAATGGCATTGAGCTGCTGAGAGAACTCGAAAGCTAATTCATTTAATTTTTGCAGTGACTCGTTCAGAACCCCATTTCTATCTTTGAGCTTGCCTCCAAGACTGCCCGAACTGACAAAATCAGTTACATTGACGGTGCTGGTCCCGCCCGGAAGTTGGACGAACAGGCTCAGCTGTCCGTTGTCAGACAAATCGTTTGTCGCTGAAAGAGTAGAAGACTTAATCCCTGTCACTAAGGCCATCCCTGTGCCGTTAATCTGAACAGTTATAGTTTCATCTGAATTGTTAAAATAGTTAACTCCAATTTCTTCTGAAAGTTGACTCAACACAACATTTCGCTGAGCCTTGAGCTCTAACTTCGCAGATTCATCCGCCGCTCGCCGCACAAGGTCATTGATTCGCGCAATCTCTTGCGAAAGCGAATTCACCTTATCCACCTGAGCCTCAATGGAATCACTCAAACCTCGTCTCAGGTCTTGAACCTGAGCGTGCTTATTGTGAAAGTGAGAGACGATGTCCACTCCCCTTTCCAACAGACTTTGACGCAACACCCCGCTGGACGGATCGTTTGAAAGCTCACTCCATGAGTTAAAAAAGGAATTAATTACAGTGCCCACGCCCGCCCCATCTTGATTCGAGAGAATGTTCTCCAGCTGAGAGAGACTGCTCTTTCGCCCTGCAAAACTGCCCAAATGACTCTTTTCGTTTGCCAGCTGCCTTTCAATAAACGGATCAACCAAACTTCGAACACCGAAGGCTGTGACCCCGCCACCTAAGACCCCGTTTCCGAAGACTCCCCGTGTGGCCTGCAACAACTCCTGACGAGCGTATCCGGGCGTGTTCACATTCGCGATATTGTTGGCGACCGTGGACATGCCTCTGGATGACACATTCAGACCATCCAAAGCCCTGCTAAAAAGTGAACTCAGGCCGCCGATTGTCATACTTTGTTCTCCACCACTCGACCCGCAAAACTTGAGGGATGATCCACACGCCCCCGAGCGTTGTAAGTTCCTGTCGGCGTTAAAAGCCTCTTAAGAGTCGACATTGAGCCATCGATCCAAGATAGAGAACTCTGAACAAACCCGCTGGCATCCGCCTGAATCGTTCGAATCTTGTTTGTGACCGACTTCAATCGATCTCGCAAACTTAACAGGCTCTCTGAGCCTGAGCCACTGAGATGCTCTGCGATGTCTTTCAATCGAACTTTTTCTTCGGGTATCCCAAGCTCTTGCGCGACCTCCTGAACCGTTCGCTGCCTCAGTTGGTCAACCGCGTCAATTTTGAGAAGTAGGGTCGCTTTTCTCTTATTGCTTTGCTCAAGCTCATCAATGTTCATCTGAGTCATCAGATCAGTGTCCGCTCCTAAGACTTCAGCATAAGACTCATAGAGCTTAATCTCTTCTAAGAGAACTTTTTCGAGTTCACTAATTTTTGAGTTCGCTTCCATCGGATTAACCCCTCCTCCTAAAAGAGAGTTCATTCAAAATCGCCTCACGAATGAACCCTTCTGCAACTTGATCGAGGTTTACTTGATAGCCATTACTTTCTTTGATTTTTCGAACCACTCGATCTATTTCGTCTTCTCGCATATCAGGAGAGGCTCGAACGAGGTCTCGAATCAGATTCAAAGTGTCCCGATGATGATTGAGCTCAACAGTGTCTCCCTCGAGTCGGCCACTGACCTCTGCACTGGCCACTCCAGAGGCTTTCTTCTCGGCCTTCTCTGACCTTCGCTTGTTTGTTTTCGTTACTCCGGTGAGGCTTCCGCCCGACCCAAATCCGTCAATCTTCATCTTTGATTCCCTGCATTTTCAAAAGATTTTGATAAATCATCTGCGACAGTCCATTGGACTTGTTCTCTCCGGCCAAACGAGAATACTCCTCGTCTAACATGCCCTGAAAGAAGTGGACCTTGGAGTTCTCACCCAAAAGTCCTGAGTCTGGAACGGCTTGCCTCATCTGCTTGACGACAAGATTCATAAACATCGTCTCAAACTGTTTTGCCGCTTCCTTCAATTCTTCTCGACTCTTGGACCTCAAAGAATCCGCACTCGGAAGTCTTGGGCTAGCCGCCTGAAGAGAGACGCTTGGATCCATCGGCTTCATATAATCTCCAATTCTGCTTGTAGAGCCCCAGAAGCCTGAATCGCTTGAAACACAGAGATTAAATCTCGTGGACTAATGCCCAGGGCGTTCAAAGCTCGAACTAGATCTCCAATGGAAACCCCTCCAGGAAGAAGAGCAAAATTGTCATCTCCCTCTTGCACTTCAATAAAAGGCTCATCAACCACGACGGTCTGCCCATCCGAAAATGCTTCGGGCTGACTAACGACGGTCTGCGGCTGAATGCTGATTGTCAAATTGCCGTGCGCCACCGCAACCGTCGAGATTCGAACATCCTCACCGACCACCACAGTTCCTGTCCGCTCATTCACCACCACTCGTGCAACCGTATCGGGTCGAACTGCCAGATTTTCTATTGAAGACACCAGCTCAACAACCCGTCCCTTGAACTGATCTGGAACTCGTACACGAACCGTGCCAGAGTCATTGGCAGCGGCATAAGAACCGTTCAGCTGCCGATTGATCACCGCTGCAATTCGGTTGGCAGTCGTAAAGTCTGGGTTCTTTAGCGAATAAGTCAGATTTGTGAGGCGAGTGAAGTCAAATGGAAGCTCTGTTTCGATGACCGCCCCACTTGGAACCTTTCCGACCGTCGAGTGATTTCTCGACTCTCTCGCTCCACCCGCAGCGGCCTGAAAGCCCCCCAAAGTGATGGGCCCCTGCGCCACCGCATAGACCTCTCCGTCTGCTCCCTTAAGAGGAGTCAACAAGAGAGTCCCTCCCTGCAGGCTCTGAGCATCTCCCATCGAAGAAACCAAAACATCCATCTTTGAGCCTTGGCGAGCAAAGGGGGGAAGATAGGCCGTGACAATCACGCTTGCCACATTTCTTGAGTTCACCTGACTTGCGTCCACTCCCACGCCTAAATTGTTCAGCATGGTTGCCATCGACTGGATCGTCATCTGATTCGATCCTCCGTCGCCAGTGCCATCAAGACCAACCACAAGACCGTAACCAATCAGTTGGTTATCTCGCACTCCCTGAAGGTTCGTAATATCCTTCAGGCGAGCTGTCGACGCCTCAAGATAAGAGATCGTGCCGACCGAAACACTCAAAAATAGAATTGAAATCCTTTTCAACATTTCTTACATCCTTAAAATGGCCAAATAAAATCAAATATGCGAGTTCCCCAACCGACTCGCTGTTTATCTCCGATCACACCCTTACCAACATAGCGAATCTGAGCGTCCGCCATTAGAGAGGAGGTCACCGTATTGTTAATTCGAATGTCGTCTGGTCGAATGAATCCGGTCAGTTCAAACTCTTGATCTTCGTCATTGATCGTGACCACTTTGCGACCACGAACAAAGAAGATGCCATTGGGGAGAATCTCTTCAACCACCGCTTGCACCGTCCCAGTAAGTCGGCCAGAGCGATCGGTTGAACCGTCTCCTTGAAACTCTGTCTTGGTATCTCCACTTCCCTGAACAATTCCCAACTGCTGCGCTGAGCCGGTTCCAGCCCCCATGCTCGCCCGAAAGTCAATGGACGAGTCTCTGGAGGTATCGGTCGAAGCGCTGGCGCTCCCACGAGCTTGCTCATCAATCACAACCGTCAAGAGGTCACCGACATCTTGTGCTTTTTGGTTTCTTATAATGTAGGGGCTACCGGACGATCTTGCCCATAGACTCGATTGTGCCAAATCGTCGGTGGGTTCGATGGGCTTTCTACCGTAAACATCTTCACCGGCTTCAATGCGCGCTCTCTGCTCTTTGAGCATTCTTTCATTGAGAGTGGGCTCTACAGACTTCGCCGCAGCGCAACCCACCAGAAAGAAAAGGAGGATCAGATAAAATGCTTTCATATTCGCACCTCCGCCATCTGAGATCCTGTCACCGTTGCGAACATCTCTCTTCGAGAGTCTGGATTCAAAATTCGAATGTTTTGACCTAAAACTCCAGCCTCTTGAGCGATCCCGATGGTGGACACACTCAGTCCATCAGAAACCACCATCACTTTCACTCTCTCCCCTCGCCGAACGAGTTGCGGGGGTTGAACTTGTGCCACTTGGATAACGCTTTCTGCCGGAATAAATGAACGGATCTGCGCTCCAAAGAGCTGATTGGGGTTGATCGGAGAGCTTCCAACCTGCACCGCATCCATCCAGCGCATTTCGATGTCCTCGCGTTGAACTATTTCACCGGCTCGAAGTGGACGAAGACTTACCGGAACCTGAAGTTCCGCATAGACCCTCGCTCTCAAAGAGAATCGACTTTTCAGACGCCCCTTCTCGTCAAGAACCGTCACACCAATTCGAGAAATCCCCCTCGGGTTGATCTGAGTCAAATCAAACTGGATGTTTTCAGACAAAGTCTTCAGGTCGGGCAGTTCTCCTCCAGAAATCAGCTCAGTGATCTGAACTCTCGGATCACTGATCTCCAAAAGCCTAGCATTGAGTGCACTTCTCCACTTTTCAGAGGTGGATGGAGTCTCTGCCATGGCGACCAGAGTCAACCACATCGGAATCACCGCAATCAGAACAATGAAAATTTTAAAGCTCTTTCTCATTCTCGTTATCTCATTTGGTTCGTGGCCGCCAGAATCTCATCAGAGGTTCGAATGACTTTTGAATTCAGCTCAAAAGCCCTTTGGGCCATCACCATATTGATCAGCTCTTCTGCCACATTCACATTTGAACCCTCTAAGAAACCTTGTCTCAGGGTGCCCGAATTGTTTTCACCCGGATTAACGGCTTGCGCATCGCCTGAGGCTTCGCTCGCCATAAACAAATTCCGTCCAATCGCCTTTAGCCCGGCGGGGTTAGAAAATGTGGAGATCTGAATTTGTCCTAAGTTCGTAATATCGCTTTGACCTTCTGGAATTCCAGAGACCACTCCGTCGACCCCAATCGTCAAGCCGGTGACGCCGTTCAGATTGCCCACTCCAGGCTGAATCAGAAATCCATTCTGAGTAACCAAATCTCCATTCTGATTCACAGCCAACGCACCAGATCGGGTATAGCCTGTACCATTCGGCAGTTCCACCTCAAGAAAGCCATCGCCTTCAATAGCAATGTCTAAATTTCTGCCAGTTTGTTCGAGCACTCCTTGAGTAAAAACGGCGGGGGTCGAAACGACTCTCACACCGCTTCCGATCTGAAACGGTGATGGCTGAGTCACTCCATTTGCAGTCTCTGCACCCGGCTCAGATACCGTCTGATACAACAAGTCTTGAAACACCGCTCTACTTTGCTTAAAACCGGTGGTTGTCATATTGGCCAGGTTGTTGGAAATCACCGAGATTCTCGTTTGCTGTGCTTCCATTCCTGTTGCCGCTGTAAATAAAGCTTTAATCATTTCCCCACTCCTCTTTGCTAAGATCTTCCAAAAACTTCGTTTCGACCACGAGACATCCGAGAGTTCGACTCCTGAGTCTTTTGTAAGGCCTCATAAAGCCTCGCAGCCTGCAACATATCCGTTAACTCTCGAACTGCATTCACATTACTCCCCTCAAGAGTTCCCGATAAAATCTTAGCTTCGGGCTGATCAATGGGCGTTGAGCCTTCTCTTGCCCGAAACTGGAGGGAAGATTCACGAATGAGATTCTGGTCACTCAAAAATGTGACCCTCAACCTTCCTCGAGATTCACCATTCACTCGAACCTCACCATCCTGTTCGATTTGAACGGCGCCTCCACCACTGATCACAATGTCGCCACCATCCCCCTGCACAGGATCTCCGGTTGGCGTCACCAGTCGACCCGCCGAATCTAAAGTAAATGCCCCAGACCGAGTGTATCTCTCGCCCTGCTCCGTCATGACCACAAAGAAGCCTTCACCCTGAATCGCAACATCTAGGGGGTTTCCGGTCACTTGCATCGCCCCTTGGCTTAGGTCGGTATAGGCGCCTCGAACACTCGCAAACTCCAAGCTGTTCAGAGGGTTTGAGTTTCCGCCCTCTCGAGGAAGGTTCAAAGATCTTTGGGCCGCCTCGTTCAAGCTCTTCTCAAACATGACCTTCTCGGCCTTATATCCATGAGTCGCCATATTCGCTAAGTTGTTGGCGATCACCTGCATCTGTTTAAAAATCGCGGACTGTCCGCTTACTGCGTTATACATCTCTTAAAACTCCGGCTTCATTTAGTGCAAACTTCATTCCTGCGCAGTGCAGCTCCAGAAAAGTCTGAAGATTCATGGAATTAAGCAGAAGCTCTTGCCCGATGCGGGCCGTCAAGTGCTCTGCTCTCGGCAACTTTCTGTCGGCAATCTTTGCATTCCAAGGCTTCAAAACTAAAACCCTCCCAAGGCCTTCGCTATTGCGACCGCTTCAAACTTTCTAAACGCTTCTTCAAGTTGATCTCACCCATAGACATGAAGCTTGCTTCAACGGACTCAGTACTCTGAACCGGAGTGAAACTTTCTCTCCGAATCGACTCCTTCTCAAGACCGTTCATTTCTTTCTTTAAGGCCGCGTATTTCTCAAAGATTTGCTCAATTCTTGTATTTTGAAAGTCGACCAAGGCCTCGAGTTGGTGGACTCGGTTGGTGTCTGGCTTCTTCTTTTTTACTCGTGTTCGAAAAAGGTGATAGTGAATCAAGAGAGCCTGAAAGCCGATCCACTGAATGACGATCGCCGCGCCCATCAGAAGAAGAATCGCGTGCTCAGCCAACCAAGGCTGCCAAGTTGTTGCAAAAGTCAAAAGATAATCGACTGATCCCAAAACCCAATTCATACTCATTCTCCTTCTTGAAGCTCGTCAAGATCATCAATCTGATCTTTAAGAACCTTTAATTTTAAATTTAACCTTAGCAAAGCCCGTGCATGTATCTGACTGATTCGAGATTCAGAGACCTTCAGAACCGAGCCAATCTCTTTGAAAGTGAGCCCCTCATAGTAGTAGAGTGCCATCACGACCTGTTCGTCTTGCGTCAGCTTCTCAAGTGCGTGGATGATACTATGCCGAACCTCTTTCAACTGGAGCTCAAGATCAGGATGAGCAGATTTTCGATCCTCTAGATAATCAAGAACGCTTCGTTGATCAGCCCTTGACCCAACCAAATCTTCATAGGACACGAAGCCTGCCGGCTGCAGATAGGTCATCATGTCGTAGTACTCATCAATGCTCAGCTCAAGAGCCGCCGCCATCTCTCGATCGTCCGGCAAATGATCTAACTGGCACGCAAGCCGTTTATGCAGATCATCGATTTTTCGAAGCTGTGATCGAATGCTTCTGGGAATCCAATCGCGATGCCTTAACTCGTCGAGCATGGCTCCCCTAATTCTGAACTTCGCAAAACTCTCGAACTTAATGTTGAACTCAGGATTGAAAGACTCTAGAGCTTCTAGAAGTCCGATGTTCCCACAAGAGATGAGATCGTCTAGAAAGTCTTCTTTCGGGAGCTTTGCCATGAGTCGAAAAGCGGTGAGCTTAACCAAGTGGGCGTACTCCTGCACGAGCTTCTCTTTCTCTGCCTTGCTGAGGCGAAGATTAGCCTTGGCTTTCTTGTATTGCCCGATCCGACTCAAAATCAGCCCCCAACGATCGCCTGTTTAATGAAAAATTGAATTCCACCCTTTGGGGACTCTATCGGCAGAGCTTCAACCTTCTTTACCAGATCAACATAAGAGGTACTAAGGTCAGAATGCTGCCTAAACTTAATGATCGGGGTTTGCTGAGTGATTGCCTTTCTCACATCCGAATCAAAAGGAAAACTGTGGAGATGCCACAGTTGAATCGAGTCTAAAAACTGATCCGTTGCATTCAAAAGAGAATTGAAAATGGTTTTCGCTTCCGCTTCAGAAGTCACTTGATTCGTTACAATATGAAACTGTTTTTCGCCATAGCGACTCGAGAGCACCTTCATCAAGGCGTAAGCGTCAGTAATGCTTGTGGGCTCAGGCGTGACAACGACGAAAATGTACTGCGCCGCAGTATTCAAATACATCACATTGTCTGAAATTCCTGCCGCGGTATCGATCAAGACATAGTCAAACATCCCCTCCAGTTCATCCAGTTGCTCAACAATGGCTTGCTTGGACTCTGAGCCAAGAGCTGTAAGCTCTTGAATTCCACTGGCTGCGGGCAAGATCTGCACACCGTCTGGACCCTTAAAAAGAACCTCTTGAATCGTCTTAGAGCCCCTGACCAGATGACTAAGATTGTAGGGCGGTGAGATATTATAGACGATGTCAATATTTGCGAGACCCATATCTCCATCGAAAATGAGAACCTCTTTCCCCTTTGCCCTCAGGGCGATTGCCAGATTGGCCACCAATTGAGTCTTTCCGACCCCGCCTTTTCCACTGGTGACCGAAATGACTTTGGTCTTCTTTGCTTTTTTTCTGTGAGACACTTGATCCCTCAGTTTCGTTGCCTGGTCCATATTCCCCCCGAACTCAGTCTTGATTAAAATTCAGAACCTTTTCTAAAAAACTATCCGCCGAAAAAATATTGATGTCGTCTGGAACTTCCTGACCGTTACCAATAAAAGAGACGGGAATCGAACTGCTGAGTATCGTCGCCAACATTCCGCCCCAGTGCTCTGTCTCATCCCACTTGGTAAACAACAAGCAGTCGGGACGAATTCGGTTGAACGATTGAAGCATGAGCTCAACATCCCCTTGATGAAGATTCGTAGGAAGTGTCAGATGAACCTGAAGCCTGGCCCTGAGCTCGGGGCTCTCAAAGTTGAGCGCTCGTCTTAGCTTCATCATTTTTCTTTCATCTCGAGGCGACACTCCGAAGGTGTCTAGAAAAATGGTGTCGCTATTGCAATGCTGAATCTGCTCTTCAAGACTCAAATCACTCCTTGTCTTCAAAAACGGAACCTCGAGAATGCGAGCGTAGTGAGCGAGCTGATCGGTGCCTCCGATTTTATAATCGTCAATCGTGAAGAAACTCACACTGCGGTTAAGCCTCAGCTTTTCGTAAGCCGCAAGCTTTGCAATCGTCGTGGTCTTTCCAACTCCTGTTGGTCCAACAAGGCAAATGATTCTTTGCTTAGGGCTTTCATGCACTTTCGCCTCTCTCACTAGACCTTGTAGGCGAGTCTTCACTTCCTGTGCGACCTGAATCTGGTCAAACTTTGCTCCTTCTTCCTTCAACTGAAAGAGAAAGCTATAGATTTGCCGATCGGACATTCCACGATCTTTCCAAAAGGTCACGAGCTTCTTCATTTCATCTGTCATTCGAGAGCCCTCAAATCGCTTCTCGGTCATATAGTGCTGCAAGCTCTTTTTGAGCGACTGAATCTCGTTTTCTAAAAGAGAAACGCTGGGGCTTCGGTCTGTCTTTGGCTTAGGTTCGTCTTGCAGCTTCTGCCGAATCTGTTGCATCTCTTTTTGCAGGGGCTCGAGCATCGTTTTGAAAGCGTAGAACTGTCCGGCTGAAGCTCCCGTTGCCGGTCGATCCTCTTGCCCAGAATCAACAGAAGAGGGCGAAGAGATTGCCGCCTTGGCTGCTTCGATTTTCTTCGGTGCCACAGAGGCGGTGGTGGGAGTGGTTCTGGATTTTTTTCGACCAAACAAGGATCGAAGAAAGCCTGATTGTGAGCTAGAGGCTGGCTCTGGGGCAGTCGTGAGCTCTCTCTCAGCGGCCTCATCCGATAGAGTGGCCTTAAATCTTGGGGTCAGTTCTTTTCGATCGATGGCCGCCGTCACCTCGACTGCATTGCGACCTAAGCGAGAGTCTGGAAGAGGATCGGCTTGAAGAATCAAGGCCCCATCTCCAAGCTCCCAACGAACCTCTTCGATGGCCTTCTGAAGCGTGGCCGCTCTAAATTTCTTTATTTGCATACCCATAACACTGCCTCCTCAACTTTAAACCTTCACCACTCCAACGCTTTCGAGTTGGCCGAGTGAATTCACTTCATTGTGAGAAATGACGGCACAGTTTTTAACCTGGCGTTCAATCAACTTTCTGAAATACATTCGAATGCTCGGCGATGTGAGGGCCACCGGCTGAATTCCCTCTTTCGCGAGCCGATCACATTCTTTTTGAAGGGCGTTGATCATGTCGAGCGCTTTTCTGGGCTCCATCGTGATCTGAACCCCGTCCTCTGAGCGAATCAAACTCTTTGCGATGGTCTCATCTAGATCTGGGTCAAGCACCAAGACCTTTAACTTGCCCTCTTGCATAAAGCTTTGAGTGATGGTCGAAGATAAGGCCTCACGCACAGACTCTGTTAAAAGGTCGCTATCTTTTGTTCTTCCAGAATGAGTGGCCAGTGTTTCCAAAATCGTCGGCAGGTCTCGAATCGGAATCTGCTCGCTTAGAAGGTTCTTGAGGACCTGCATTACTTGCCCAACGGTCATGAGATCCGGAATGAGATCTTCGACGACTTTCGGATGCGTCTCTTTGAGTCGCTCCAAGAGCTTGCCCACTTCTTCACGACCCAGGAGCTGAGACGAATTTGTGCGAATGACTTCACTCAAATGAGTGGCAAGTGCGGTTGAGTTGTCGACCACGGTGTAGCCCATCAGTTGGGCTTGATCTTTGTTTTCTTCGCCAATCCAGACCGCTGGAAGGCCATAAGCGGGCTCCTTGGTTTCAATTCCCTCGATGGCACTGCTTACCGTGCCCGGATCGATGGCCAACATTCGATCTACAAAGAGTTCGCCCCCAGAAACTTTCACTCCTTTGACAAGAATAGAGTACTCCCCTTGCCGCAGCTGCAGGTTGTCTCGAATGTGAATTGGAGGAACCACAAAACCCATCTCTTGAGCGAATTGCCTTCGAAGATGTGTCATTCTTTTGAGAAGATCCCCATTTTGTCTCTCATCCACCAAAGGCACCAAACCATAGCCCACTTCGAGCTCCAAGAGATCCACCGGAGCCACCCACTGCGTCGGATCTTGTTCGGGTGTGCGACGAATCGACTTGGCCTCTTCAGCCATCTTCTTCTCTAGCGCTTCTCTCTCTTCTTCTTGGGCTTTGTCTTCCATGGCCTTTTTAGATCGCATCGCGAGAAAAACGAGAGCGATGGTCGCCATTGAAAATGGAATAAATGGCATATTCGGATGCAAAGCTCCAATTCCGGTGACCACAGCCGCGACCGCAAAGGCCTTGGGCTGCATAAAAACCTGTGTATAGAAATCATCAGACATGGTTTTACCCATATCTACTTTAGTGACCACCAAACCCGCGGCCGTGGAGATAATCAGAGCTGGAATTTGCGTCACGAGCCCGTCTCCAACGGTGAGCACTGTATAGGTTTGTGCCGCTGTCACCAGATCCAAGCCGTTTTGGACGACCCCAATAATCAATCCCCCAACAATATTGACAATGGTAATGATAATGCCGGCAATTGCATCCCCACGAACGAACTTACTCGAACCATCCATTGACCCGTAAAAGTCGGCCTCAACGGAGATGAGCTTTCGCCTCTCTCTAGCCGTGGCTTCGTCAATCAGACCCGCGTTCAAGTCTGCATCAATGGCCATCTGCTTTCCGGGCATTCCGTCCAAGGTGAATCGAGCTGCCACCTCAGCAACACGACCAGCACCTTTGGTAATTACGATAAAATTGATCACCACCAGGATGATGAAAACGATAATTCCGACGACATAGTTGCCGCCAACAACGAAACTTCCGAAAGTACTAATGATCGAGCCCGCCGCTTGCTGGCCGGAGGCTCCCTCAGTGAGAATAAGTCGCGTTGAGGCAATGTTGAGCGCCAAGCGAAAGATGGTGACGATCAGCAAGATTGCGGGAAAGGTGCTAAAATCAATCGCCCGGCCCAAATAGATTGAAATCAAGAAAATCACAAGAGCTGCAGAGATCGAAATGATTAAAAAACTGTCCAGAAAGAAGGGGGACAGCGGAATCATCATGATCAAGACCACGCCAATGAGACCCAAGCCCAAGAAAGATTCTCGGCTTCTTAGAAGACTCATCAGCCCTGGCGGCGCGATCGTACTCTCTGTCATTCTTTCATCTGACATAGTTTAGTTTCCTAAGCTGGTGCCTCTCCGCCTCGAAGCTCTGAAGGAAGAGATCCGAAGGACTTGTATTTCATTTTCATTCGATACACATAGGCCAAGACCTCTGCCACTGCAGAGTACAAAGACTCTGGAACGATCTCGCCAATATCCACATTTCGAAACAAGAATCGTGCGAGACTTCTCTTTTCAAGAACGGGAACGCCATTTTTTATCGCAATCTCTTTGATCTTGATTGCGATGAATCCGGCCCCCTTGGCAACCACGACCGGCGCGGTCATCTGACCTCGCTTGTATTTAAGCGCAACCGCCACATGAGTTGGATTCGCAACCACGACATCGGCCCCGGGAACATCGTCCATCATTCGGGCTCGAGCAACCTCTCGCTGGATCTGCCGAACTCGAGCTTTCACCAAAGGATCCCCTTCTTGTTGCTTGAATTCATCTTTTACCTCTTTCACCGACATCTTTTGCTTCTGATGAAAACTCCAGCGCTGGTACAAAAGATCTACAAAGCCAAGAGCAAGCAAGAAGGCAAGCACACCAAGCATCAGCTTCATGGTGAGCTGCATGGTGTAAAGAAAAATACCGGCAATCGTTTCTCTGCCAACCACCAACAGATTGTCCATTTCCGATCGCATAATCAGAAACATGATGACGCCCAAAACGCTGACCTTAAAAAGTGACTTCACAAGCTCCACGAGAGTGTCTTTTGAGAAGATCCTCTTGAGACCCTTCATGGGGTTGATCTTTCCAAAGTTTGGAACCAGGCGCTTCGTTGTGAACAGAAATCCGAACTGTCCGATATAGGCAAAGAGTGCGAACAGAAAAACGCCTCCAAAGATAGGTGCAATCCCCTTCAAAAGCAAAATGATGATGTCTTTTGTGAAGCCAATAAACTCGGCCTGAGTGCCGATGAGATTTTGATCGACCTGCAAACTGGCCTCAAAAGCCGTCACCAAAGTTCGAAACAGATTTCCTGCCGTGAAATAGACCACAATGCACAGCCCCAAGAAAACGACAAAAGTGGCGAAGTCCCTCGACTGAGGCACCTCCCCCTTTTTTCGCGACTCCGATAGCTTCTTCGGTGTCGGCTCTTCCGTCTTTTCCTGATCGTCAGCCAAACTAGGCTCCTTTCAAAGCGGTTAAGAGTTGTACCAAATCTGACTCAAACTCTGTCGTAAGCGTCACCATCAACATTCGAAACAGGGGAAGAGTGAGGATGATTGTGGTGAGACCCAAAAGGGGCCCCAAAATGAAACCCACATTAAAGTAGATATTCATTTGAGGAGACATTTTGGTAATGAAGCCAAAGATAAGCGCTAAAAGGGTCAGGACGATCACGACAGGGGCAGAGATTTGAATCGCCACCACCACAAGCTTCACAACAAAGTCCACAAAGATACCGCCTGAGAGCATCTCAAAGCCCTCCCCCAAAGGGAGTAGCTGAAAACTTTTTACCGTCGCCAAAAGAATGGCATGATGCCCGTTCAGATACAGAAAAATCAGGCCGCCTAAGATCACATAGAAGCTTCCCAAAATACTGGCAGAGCCCTGAGTGGAAGGGTCTACGATGGTAGCCATGGCAAAACCAAGCTTGATTCCAAACAACTCGCCTGCTGCCTGGACGGCTGCAAAAATGGCGGCGGCCACAAAGCCAATCATCACCCCAATCGTCACTTCTTGGACCACGAGCTGTAGAATCATCAAATCACTTGCCGCATTCGAGACCTCAGGAAGACTAATTACAGGCAAGATCAAAAATGAAAGCGCGAGAGAAAAGCAAATCGTAAACATGGGCGGAATCGCTCGGTTCCCCAGAATGGGTGCCGCCAAGAAGACTCCAAGAACCCGAAAAAGGACGAGCAAAAAGGCGAGCAGATTCTCGAACGCAATAATGTCATACAGAGAACTCATAATACAAACCGACTAAAATCTGAAAATATCCCCGTCGTAAATTGGGTCAAACGATCCAAGATGAATCCAGCCGTAAGAATCAACATCCCGTAGATCGCAAGAATTTTAGGAATGTAGGCCAGCGTCATCTCGTTGATTTGGGTTGTGGCCTGAAATACACTCACCGTCAATCCCACGAGCAAGGCAGTAAACAACAAGGGCCCTGACACTGTAAGGATGAGTTTGATGGCATCAAAGGCGACGGATTCAACAAATTGAATACTCATATAATCACTCCAAACGATCGAACGAGACTGCTCGTAATGAGATTCCAGCCATCGACCAATACAAAAAGCATTAACTTGAAAGGAAGAGAGATAATTACCGGCGGAAGTACGAGCATCCCCATCGCCAGCAAGATGGAAGCCACAACAATGTCGATTACCAGAAAGGGGATATAGATCATGAAGCCTATCTGAAAGGCGGTTTTAAGCTCTGAGATAATAAAGGATGGAATGAGATTTGCGGTGCTGATATCTTCCAATGAAGAGGGTCGCTCATCTCCAGAGATCCCAATAAAGAGAGCCAGATCCTTCTCTCGAGTGTGTTTAAACATAAAGCTCCGAAGCGGTTTCATAGCGGCTTCGAGGGCGTCTTCTTGGCGAAGCTGATTTTTAATATAGGGCTGAAGTGCATTCTCGTTGATTTCTTTGATTGTCGGCGCCATCACCGCCATCGACATAAATAGGGCTAGCCCGATCAGGATTTGGTTTGGTGGCACATTGGTCACTCCCATCGCCTGACGAAGAAGGGAGAATACAATGACGAAACGAGTGAATGAAGTCATCGTGATAAGAATTGCCGGAGCAATCGTCAGAATCGTGACCATCAGTAAGATTTGCAGGGTCGTGCTGATCTGCTCTGGTTCAGACGCGCCGCCTAGAGAGACTGAAACGGAGGGCAGGCCTTCAGCGAAGCCTGTCCAGGGGATTAGACTCAAGCCCGCGAATAATCCAAATGAAAAGAATTTAAGCCCTCTCGACATAACGCACCTCCGAAGATTCATTGCGAGCACCTTCCCTCTCGCCCAGATCCAAGAGACTTGTAATGCTGTCAGATCCCATTCCAACGAGAAACTCTCGGCCCTCCAGCTCGATGACGACCAACTTCCTTTTCGAGTCAAAAGCCAGCTGATGCCGAATCTTCAGGCCTGATAGATTCATTCCCCACTTCTCTGGGCGCCAATACTTTTTTGCGATCCAAGCAATCGCAAAGATCGAGCCAATGACAAGCGCAAGACTTGCCAGGGCTCGAACAAGCATTAACCATTGTTGGCCGTCTTCAATCATGTGAGAGAGTCCAATCGATCTGTAGGCGAAATGATGTCTGTAAGCCTAACTGCAAATTTATCGTTGAGTGTCACGACCTCACCCCTAGCGATGAGTTTGTTGTTCACCATCACTTCAAGGGGCTCACCAACAATCTTTGTCAGCTCAATCACTGAGCCCTGACCTAACTGAAGCAAGTCGTTGACCAACATCTTGGCTCGACCTAGCTCAACACTCAGACTCAGGGGAACATCGAGCAGAAACTCAATGGACTGAGCTTGTGCCGCACCGGCAGAACCCTTCAGCTCTTCTTGACTGAGATTCTCTGGCTGGCCTTCGCCACCCTCTGTTTTATTTTCATCTGACATTATGCCCTCCTCATTTGTGCTCTACTCATTAGTCATCTGCTCCTGGAATTCCAGACTCTGTTATCAGTGACTCGATCTGAACGGCTTGCTGGCCGCTACTGATTCCCATTCGTACAAGGTACTTTTCAACGCCCTCGACCTCTAAGGGGAGCGGGTCGACCACGTAACGATCGAGCTGAATGGAATCTCCCTTTTTTAGGCTCAAAACTTCTCTCATACTGAGTTCTGCCTCCCCTAAGTCGACCTTCAGATTCAATTTTGACTCACTGAGGGAATCAGTGATCCAAATCTTCCAGTTCGGGTTGGGCTGAGACTGCTCGACGAAAGTATGATCAGAGAGCAACTGTTTAATCGGATCGAGCGCAAACAGAGGCATCACAAGCTGAATCTTTGAACTCACATCTTCAAAGCTAATGCCAAAGTCTGTGACAATAACAACATCACTCGGCGCAACGATACTCACATATTCCGGATTGGTCTCAGATCGCACAAATTCAAAATTTAACTCAAAGACTGTCGACCATGCTTTCTCAAGATCAGAGACAAAGTAGCCAATGAGCTTTTGAATCATCTTGAGTTCGATTGTCGTGAAATCTCCATCAGCCCTCTTTCCCTCAGCTCCGGCCCTTCCCCCACCGAAAATATTGTCGATGAGACTGTAGAGAAAGGTGGGCTCAAGACTAACAATGGACTGGCCGATCAAGGGTGAAAGTCGGACAATGGACATACAAGACGGAACCGGAAGACCTGATGTCCACTCGCCGTATCGGTACATCTCGGTTTGCAGGGTTTCGACCGCCACCACCTTTCGAACAAGGCCTGACATGGTCTGTCGAAAGCTCCTCTGAAAACGGTCATGAATAATTTTCAGTCCGGGGAGCCTCGCTCGAACGAGCTTCCGTTGCTTACGAAAGTCATAAGCTTGAGCTTGAGAGCTTGCCGGAGCAGCAGACTCTGTATCGACTTGCCCATCCTTCACAGCATTGAGCAGAGTATCCACCTCACTCTGTGAAAGAATCTTTTCTCCGCCGCCTTCTTGACCTGGCTCTTTTTCGTCCGCCACTTAAGTTCCTCCTACTGGATAATAAAATCGGTAAAATAAACCCTACGAATTCTCCCTGTTACCAAGAGCTTGTTCACGCGAGTAAAAATTTCATCTTTAAGAATTCGCTTGCCGTCAGGCGTCTCGACATCCGTCACTCTCTTTGCTGTGAGCAGCATCAAGAGCTCATCTCGAATCTGTCGAATTCTGACTTCCAACTCTTGCTTGACCGCCACATCCTCTAACTCAAAACTGATTTGAATGATAAGAAACCGAGGCCCTCTTCCATCATCGAGCAAGTTGACCGTAAAGGCGTCCAGTGGAAATTGAGGTCCAATCAGGGTAGCGGGGTCTCTTACTCGACTCGGGTCTGCTCGTTGTTCAGCCGCCGTTGGGGCGAAATCCTGGTCATTGGATCCTCCACCCGACAACACCAAAAAGGCGGCCACAAGACCGGCCACGACCACGAGCTGCCCCCCTACAAGAATCAAAACCCACAAGGGAATCTTCTTCTTGCCGGAGCCTTCTTCTTCTGTCGCTGCTGTTTCTTCTTCTGCCATATTAATTTTTCCCCCGGCTGAGGAGGAGCAATCGCTGTACCAAGAGTGCAGGAGAACTAAGTGTCCGTGTCTTCAAAGAATTTTTCTGACGCGGCAAGCTTTGCCTACGCTCATTCGTCAGAATTGAGACCCGATCCGTCAAGGGAATGACAGAAAGGAGGCTGACCCAACTCCCTATCTCTGTGATGTCACCAAACCCCTGTTTGTTTGAGAGTGAAAAAAGCAGGTGAGCCTTTAGTTCCTTTTCACGAACAAGGCAGTCTTTGACTCCATGGCCTGGAGGATTTAAAGGCATCCGCTGGGGACCGCCTAGAATTCCAAACAACTTCGATAGCGTCCAGGGCCCGCTCCTCCTCGCGCCGACAACCTTTAACTTCGTCTACCGACCCAGGCGCTCGGAGAGCCCCATCGGCTCCCTTTAAATCCTCCAGGCCCAGGGGACACCCAAGTCCATCCCTCCAGTTTCCTTCTAACTACTTGAGCAGCGCAGCGACGCAGCCGACACTGCAACGCGGGAAAGGAGGGTTGCAGCCATCCTCAAACCATGTCGACCGAAGGTCGACCAGAGTGTAGGGGCAG
>REDG01000047.1 GCA_007693605.1 Bradymonadales bacterium | reverse complement strand
AGCTTAAATCAACTGGGTGCCCGCTTCGAATCCTAACGGATTCTGGGACATCACCTTTATGACGAATTAGAAGCTTTGCAAGAATCTCGACCGCAAGTTTTCAGTCAAGTCGATGCTGGCAGTATCTTTGGCTACTTTATGGAGCAGGGCTATTCTCTTTCTGGTGAGGGCTACAGTGAGTTGTACAAAGTGACCCCCACAGAGTTTGTTCATGCTCAAAGAGAGCCGTGTCAGGCGTACGGTCTAGAAGTGGGCCTCACAGTGGTGGAATACCGCGTACCGATAAAGGTTGAGTATAACAACGCCTCTAAAACCAGTGGGCGCGTGGTAACCTCCCGTAGGTATTCTCATCCCGGTATCATTTGTAAGGATAGGGAAGGCAGTGTGAGTGTTCGAGTGGGGGAAGGCGCGGTCCAGGCAGGATTCGTCCTTGCCAGATTCTCCATTTCAGAAGATAGCGTCGTTTGGCGAAACAGCGATGGAGATTCAATGTATCTGACGAAGATCGCTAACCTGCCTGAATAGAGATCAGTGAAGGGATAACGAGAAGATGCCAGCCGCTCACGGCTACGGCCTGTCGAATGACAAGCTTCAGTTGCTTTCAACCTGGGCTGGCTCGTTGCCCCAATAAGTCCTGGTAGTAGACTCCCTTTAGTAATGCGGAATCACTGCCAGAAGAGTGATTTGCTTATCGGAGGGGCCATAGTACCAGAGCATTCGATAGGCCTGGGGGGTGTTGTTTTGGATGTAGGAGGTCCAAAGCTTTTCTCCGTAAACCCCTTGAGAGCCTTGAAGTGGATGAGAGCGAAGGCCTGAATGTTTAGGGTTTTGGCTGAGAAGTCGAAGAGATTTCCTTAGCTGAGTTTGAAGACCCTTTTTCGAACGATCCTTCATAATCCGTTCGATTTGGGCTTCGGCTTGAGCCGTAATGAAAAGCTGGAAAGAAATCACCCTTTAGACAGCCATTTTGACGGAAGCTTTTTCACTCGGCCAGCCCTTACATCTTCAAAACCTATTCGTAGGGCTTCTAAGATCTTTGCTTCTTGTGCAGAAACCACCTTTTGCGGGGTAAGTTTGATGGAGCCATCTTGAAGAGCCTCAATCGCGAATGCATCAACATCAAGCCTTAAACTTTTAGGTAGGGTAATTCGCCCTCGAGAATCGACTTCCACCGTCTTTGAGATTCTTTTCGTCTCTTGTTTCATTCCTCTATTTTATACCCATAATGGGAAATCGTCAATTTCCCTCAAAAACGGCCTTAGTGTGGCGGAAAGGCAGCCGTTTGGCGCGCCTCTAAAGCAGCAATCCAATGTCCGATAATCTTTATTATGTAAACCTAGTCGTTTGGCAATCCTTACAACTTAGGGCAATCAAGGGCTTTGAGTTTTTTCTACAGCCCAGCCGTGTTAACTTTCGAGCGTGTTGGATCAGAAACTCTTAGAGGGTTGGACGCTTCCGTCTGAGGCCTATCTTTCAGAAGCCTTCGCTCAATGGGAATTTGAAGAGCTTTGGCCGCGAGCTTGGAGCCTTCTTGGGGATTCCTCGGTTTTGAAAGAGCCTCGAAGCTATCGTTGTTACGATTTCTTTGGTGAGTCTTTGGTTTTGATCCGTGATTCTCAGAACGAAATGCGGCTTTTGAGTAATGTTTGCCGCCATCGTGCGGGGCCCATCTTTAAGAAACAGCAGGCCCGATATAAGTCTCTGACTTGTCAGTACCATGCCTGGTCTTATAAAGAGTCCGGCGAGTTGTTAAGAGCTCCAGAAATGGGTCAGGCTAAGAACTTTAAGCTCTCAGACTACTGCTTGCCTCGATTTCCGCTGGAGCGCTGGGGGCCCCTGCTTTTTAGCCGTCTTCGAGAAGGGACTTCGTTCAAGGACTGGCTCGGGGAGATTTCCTCGGAGGTGCCGCCTGAGCTTTTGAGTCGCTTAGAATATCGAGAGCGAAGAGATTACTCTGTTCGCTGCAACTGGAAGCTTTATGTCGACAACTATTTAGAGGGCTATCATCTTCGATCCGTGCATCCTCGACTTTCAAGGGAGCTTGATTACGAGGCTTACCGCTCAGAAACTCGAGCCTGGCATTCTCGCCAATGGGCCCCGACTCGTCAGGAGTCGAATATTTACACGGAAGGTCAGTCTCCAGAGGCCCATTACTATTGGCTGTTTCCCCACCTCATGTTGAATCTCTATCAGGGAATTCTTCAGACCAATGTGGTGGAGCCTGTTGGGATCGACGAATGTCGGGTTCGATTCGATTGGTGGGCCATTCCTGAGGTCAGCGCTAAACGACTTGAAGAGCTCATTGGCTTTTCAGAAGAAATTCAAGAAGAGGACCGAGAAATCTGTGAGTGGGTTCAAAAAAACCTGCGATCTCGCTTCTATCGGCAGGGACGATACTCCCCTACCCGCGAGAATGCTCTTCATCATTTCCACCAATTGATCGAATCCATAAAAAAGCAGATTTCTTAGACGAAAACTCGACAAAGATTCGAAGAACGGGTTTTTTGTGAGGGTCTTGGCTTAAGGAGAGTGTCGCCACTCCCCGGAGAAGCTCGGTTTTTGGCTGGAGGTGTGTAGGCAGTGTGGATGGCCTTTGCTCTTATTCTCTATCTTCTATTTCAACTTGGAATTGGAGTTTGGGTTTCTCGTCGTATTAAGAACACCACCGACTATTTTCTGGCTGGTCGGGGTTTGGGTTTGTTTTTTGCAAGTTTTTCCATTTTTGCGGTTTGGTTTGGAGCTGAAACTTGTATGGGGGCCGCCGGCGCTATTTTTGAAGTGGGACTTTCTGGCGGACGGGCTGAGCCCTTTGGCTATAGCCTGTGTTTAATCTTGATGGCTTTGTTTGTCGCAAGACAGCTTTGGGCCAAGAAATTAGTGACCTTGGCAGATTTTTTTCGAATGCGATTTGGGACGATGGTAGAGACCTTAGCGGTTTGGATTTTGATTCCAGCTTCGCTGGTTTGGGCGGCGGCTCAAGTGAGGGCTTTTGGGCAGATTCTTTCGGTCTCCACTCCCCTATCGGTCGATCTCGCTGTTCTGCTGGCAGCAGGGGTCATTGTGGCTTATACCGTGCTTGGAGGCCTGTTGAGCGATGTGATTACCGATGTGGTTCAGGGGTCGATTTTGTGTTTGGGGCTCATTCTACTTTTGGGTTTTTCTCTATGGCAACTGGGGGGACTTGAAGTCGCTTGGAGCTCGATTGAGATTGAGCGGTTTTCCTTTCGAGATCCTGACGAGAGCCTTTTAGCGCGAATGGACACTTGGATGATTCCCATTATTGGGTCTTTAGTTGCTCAAGAAGTTCTTTCTCGGATCTTTGCTTGCCGCTCGGCCAGTGTGGCAAGAAATGCGGGATTCATGGCAGCAGGATTATACCTCAGTGTGGGATTGATTCCTGTTTTCTTGGGCTTGATCGGGCCACAGTTTTCGATTCAGCATGACCACTACGATCAGTTCTTGCCTCTTTTGGCAGCAGAGATTCTTCCTCCGGTGGTTTATATTATTTTTTGTGGGGCCTTGCTTTCAGCCATCTTGTCGACGGTCGACACGACTCTTCTGGTGGTTTCTGCCCTGGTGTCTCAGAATTTTGTTAAAGTGATTTGGTCTGAACTTTCGGATTCAAAAATGCTCTTGATCAGTCGCTTGATTGTGGTGGGCTCTGGGGTGCTGGCTCTGATTTTGGCCTACTCCGCCGAGAGTATTTATGACTTGGTAGAGCTCTCATCGAGTTTGGGAGCGGCTGGGGTCTTGGTGATCACTTTTGTGGGGCTTCACAGCTCTTGGGGCGGGCCAAGGGCTGCCATTGCTGCTTTGGTGGTGGGGATGATCTCTCTTCCAATCGCAGAATTTGTTTTGGAATGGGAGGCTCCGTTTTTGACCTCCATTCTGTCGGCTATGCTTGCCTACAGTTTGGGAAGTCTCTTGGATCGGGCGGGTTCATCAAGGGTGAAGCCTACCCGCCTGAAGGCTTGAGGCTCGAAACTTATCTGATGTTCGGGTGTTCGGTGATCAAGTCATAGAACTCAAAGAGGATGGACCTGATTTGATGCTGCTTGAAGTTCTCTTCATAGAGGGCCCATTCGTCCTTTGTTTGGGGCCATGGGTAGGCGGGCTGTCCCTTGTCGTCTTTTGGAGCATATGTCTTAAATTTTTCCTCATCTTTTTTTGCTTGGTGAAGTCTTCGTTCTGCCAAGGCTTTCACCCTTAAGGCAAGCTCCTGCGGAAGCTCACGAAAGGCAAGCTCCTGGGGAGGTTGATAAGGAATCTTAAAGGGCCTATGCGACTGAGTGAGAGTTTGGAGTAAGTTGCCATTGCTGTTTGCTGAGGGCGTATTGAGCCCTGGAAGATTGATGAAGCTGCCGTTTGGGACGGGATCTTGAAATCCAAGCTGGGCCAGAAACTTCCTCATTTTCAATATTGTATCGAGTTCCCTTGTCTCGAGTTCCGCCGTCTCCCATTCAAACAAAGCAAGGGCGTGTTCTTGAGGCTCAAGCGGGGGGGGGCAAGTCGGTCTTAAAGGCGTAAGGAGCTGGCTCAGAAAGATGGGCTCGAATCTTGTCAATAAAATCATTGAGAGCGAGAATCGTCACTGGGAGCCCAGAAAAGTTTTCAACCCTGCCCACTCTTGGGAGTTCGCCGGCCGATCGTTTTTCAGCTCGTTCCTTCAAAACTCTATAGAGGCCATGACAAACATCTTTGGCCTGGACCAGATCGGAGGGCATGAATGGAAATCCACCAATGGCCGACATAAACACAATCTTGAACAAAGAACTTCTCAACACAACACCGCTTCCTCTATGGGAGTGTCTGGCGACAATCCCTTCATTCCAGAATCTGCAAGTCCTATGCTCAGGCCTTAAGGAAAAATATTATGTAATTTCAAATACTTAGGCTCAGTCATCCCGAAAAATCTGTGACCCCGATGCCCCTCATTGCGACATGCTTTGCCTATTTCCCGATTCTGTTGGTCACTTAAATAAGTGTGAGCAATATCGGG
>REDG01000056.1 GCA_007693605.1 Bradymonadales bacterium | reverse complement strand
CTTTTGGAACGATCATGTGAATTTTAGAGGGCATGGCATCAGAAAGCTCGTAGATACGAAGAGCCGTGTAGTGAGAAAAGACTCCTTGCGGTTCGTCGGCTTTGTTTCGAGACCAAAGTGACCACTGCACAAGCTCAGAATTTTCAGAATACGGAAAATTCTTGAGTCGGTATACTCCTCGCAGCTCTCGGACCCAATTGCCCGCCTTTACATGATAGGGATGATGGCGTTCATCAAAGCCAGCTTCCTTAGCTTGCTGAGCTGTAAAGAGCCCTTCCTGTGCGCTCGCGACAGAATACAGGGCGTCCTCAGAGTCGGTGGGAGGTCGTCTTTTATTGTTTTTCTTCATTGGATAAAACTCTCAATAACTGTGAGTTTTATCCTAGCACACTACACCTTCTGGTGCAGCACGAAACTCTCAATAATTGAGAGTTTTATCCAAAGACTCAAGTCACCCTGTTAAGCATATGTAATTGTTAGCCTTTAGATCTCATTTTGCCGATGCAGCCTTAAGGACACAGACAGAGCCTAGCCGAAAATTGTTTTTTCTTTCTTTCCTGTGTGGCGCCAATCGGCCCACTCCCAACCCTGCATAAAGGTGTGGTCTTGATTCGAAACCTCGTATCTCCACTGTCCGAAACGACCTCTCGAGTAGATTCCCTTCGCCGCCAACTTGGAGTTGGCCACTGCCAAGATCTGGTCGCGACCCAGACTTGGGGTTGGGTAGCCCTTTCTCGCGCAATACTGCCATCTTGATACAATCCGATCTCTCTCTGAGATCAGACGAGTGGCCCTCAGGCCTGCAATACAGTCCTCGATCAAAGTCTCTTTCTGGACCGGCTTAAAGGAAGACTCCGACACCTCACACATTAAACTCCAGTGTCGAGTTGAATCTGGGACATTAAAAGGTGAGTAGTTCGAGAAAACCGTGACTCGATAGAAGGGAGAATGGCTTTCCGGAAAGTACATCCAACACTTCGTTTGAAGAGCTTCTGGGGTCTTCCCCTCTAAGCCAATGCCAATGATATGAGAGCTAGACGACAAAAGCTCTCCGCTCATCGGAATCTTCGCAAGGCGACAGAGATCGTCGATCGCTAGAGTCGACAACAGAGAATCATAAGCGCTTTCAGTTCCATCTTGAAAAAACAGCCGGCGCTGGTCGGGATCAATCCGAACCACCCGCTTTGAGAAGCGAATCTTTTCAAGGCCGACAAGTTCCGCCACCCTCTTCCAGATGGCTCCTGTGCCCCCTTTTTTTGGAAATCGAAAAACGGCGTTAGGCCCCCACGAGACATCATCCTGCTGTTGAGCGGTCTTCTTCTTCAGCTCTGGCAGATCGATCGTCGCCACACGCTCCCCAATCCAACGATAGTCCATCATCTCAGGGGGATAGGCCCAGACCTTAAAATTGTAGGGCAGCATAAAAACTTCAGAAATTCCCTCGCCAAAAGATTGAAGAATCCACTCCTTGAAATTGGTGGGTGGAAGCGTCTTTTTCTCTTGCAGCTTCTCTAGACCCGCAATGCAATCCTCTTGAACAGTCTTCGGCAATCTCCAAAGATTCTTCTGAAAGGGGTAGGGAGTGAAGCGATCAAAAATCCAAACCCAAGACTCTCTCTCGTGAGTCAGCCACTCATCCCCCAGGGCCTCGTTCATCACACGATCGAACTCCTCGTAATGAGAAAACTGAACATGGCCGCCAATATCCCAGGTGAAGCCTTCGGCATCGACAAAACTCGTCGCAAGGCCGCCAGGGTAGCTCTCCGCTTCGTAGATCTCGAAGTTGCTCAGACCCAAATCTTTCAATCGATAGCCTGCGCCCAAGCCACAGGGGCCCGCCCCCAAAATGACAGTCTTTTCGCTCACCCTGCGGCAAGACTAACATGAGTTCCTGAATTGAGACTTCCCTTAATTTGAATTTCCAAGAAAAATGAAGTCATGTCTGAGCGCGCCTCAGTAGAAGTGATTATTCCTGCCTACAATGAGGAAAAAATTATTGAGGCCTGCTTAAAAAGCTTGCTGTCTCAGAGCTACGAGAATTTTGTCGTGACGATTATTGATGACGCTTCGGTCGATCGAACGGCGGCCATTGTGAAAAGCTTTGCCGAAAAGCATCCAAAACGGCTTCGACTTCGGCAATGGGGCAAGCTGGGGCCAGGCCGTGCTCGCAATCGAGCGGCTCAAGAGAGCCAAGCAGAAATTCTGGCCTTTATGGATGCCGACTGCGAAGCCTTTCCCAATTGGATCGAAGAGCTTGTGAAAGCTTTTGAACAGAGTTCATTTGATTCTGTGGGGGGTCCCCAGTTGGCTCATCCAAAGTCAAATTCTTTTCAGCAAGCCATCGAGAGATTTTTTCGATCGATGGCTTGGCTGATTTCTTTCTACAAACGATCTCGAGACTCCAGCGAAATTTTTGAGACCGATCACAACCCGCTTTGTAATGTGGCTTATAGAAAAGGGGTCTTTTTAAAGCTCGAAGGTTTTCGAGAAGATCTCTTTCCGGGCGAAGACTATGAATTCGACTGGAGGCTGAGAAGGTCGGGGGGAAAAATCGCTTACCACTCTCTAGCGCGAGTTTACCATCACCGGCCCGAAACACTCGCTCAATTCGACAAAGTGATGTTCGCCTACGGTCGAGCTCAAGGAAAGCTTTTCAGAGAACGAGGTCCCCACCGCCTGCTTCATTGGGTCGGTCTTATTCTTCCCGGCCTCTTTATCTGCACAGCTCTGATTCTGGCGATTTTTAAGATCTGGTGGGCTCTGTTCTCAATCCTTATATTGGGTTTTTCGCTTTTGTTTTTTCGCCCCCAAAGAGGCCCCCTCTTCTTGCAGATATTTCTTGCAGGCTTCTCTTGGTTTAAGGGCTTTTTCTACGGATTCTGGACCAAAAGCGCCCCACCGCCAGGCAGCCCAAAGGGGGGTTGATCTCAACGGAAGGGGGCTTCCATCCTCTCCTTTGATTGACAAAGACCATTCTGTGCAGCAAGTCGATGCCTATGAGAGCGGTCTTCATCTTGTTTGCAGCTTTGTTTTGCCAGTCGGTTGGCCTTTATTCCCAAGCGCTCTATGACCCTCAGAGCCTCGGTGCGGGTCATCAGAATTTGAATCAAGATCAGATTCTGGAATTGGAATATCGAATTCAGGCCGAGCATTCTCGTTTGATTCCGGACAACTCAAGAGAAATAGAGGCGAAGGTGGAGGAAGCCGAAAGGGCCTTTTTGTCCCGAGACTTTGATCGCGCCTGGTTGATTTTGAGAGAAGCCCAAAGAGACCTAGATCAGAGATTTTTGTTTCATCAGCAGCTTGAACTGGATCATCGACTCCAAGAACTCTCTTGGCTCGTCTGGACGGTCAATCGAGGCGAGAGAGAAATTCCTGCATCGGCCTACCGCTATGGCCATGAAGATGCCTTTGTGAGTCGGCTCCCCTCTCGGGCTCAAGCAGAAATCAAGAGGCAGAGCGCAACAAGTCTTCGCTTGCCGAAGGAAGTCGTCGAGGGAGCCTCCATGATCTGGCTGAACTTCTCTCCGCTTCCGGACAAGCCAAAGCTCGTTACGGGCAGTCACCTTCTTCACCTCTTGACAGCTTCTGAGTTGCAGGTCCTTCAGCTTGAGCTTCAGCCAGGACTGCAAGAACCCCGCCTGAAAACCGTCAAGAGCTACTCGCTCTGGCAGAGCCCAAAGCTTGAGACCTGGGCCAAACAAAGGCGAATTTTGAACTCCACCGACCAGTCTCTTCGCCTACTTCGAAAGAACATCCGGGGCGAACTCGAAAATATTTTGCTTCAAAATCAACGCTCTCTTCCAGTGTCCACCCAGCCAAGAGTTCCTCAGAGAATGGCTGACACTCAGTCTTCAGAGATCTTGGAGGCCTTTAGAAGAGAGTCAGACTCTGCGTTCGAAGCGAAGCAAGATGCGGAGAATCTGAAATTCTTGAAGTCGCCCTGGTTTTGGCTGGGTGTAGGTTTGGTGGCTGGGGGCGCGAGTTTTGCAGCCTATCAAATGACTCAAAGCCGAGTGGTGAGAACTCCCTGAGATCAAGGGCTCAATCTCCCAGATTGCATTCAAAGATGGTGGAGTTGTCGACGGCCAAGAAGAAGCTCGTCTGGCGGTTATTGGCAGGATTGAAGTTTGATCGCGCACCAACCACGAACCAAACGGCTCGAGCATAGCGACCGGTATGAATAAACAAGCCGTTGTCTGCACCAGTGCCAATCATATAGCCCGTAAAGCATCGATCTGCCGAATACCCTTGAAAGGCTTCAATCTGAGTGTTCGCGTCTCCTGCTGTACAAGCCCCACCCGTCGCACAAGTTGGAGTTCCAGAAGCTCCAGGAGCATCCGCCGTGGCCCAAACCTGATACTGAAATCTCACTTGGCGCCCAGGTCGAACCCCTAAGCCCTCTTGATTCCATCCGTCCGCGTCTACAACCCAAGCAGCCGCTCGGCCCGACTCAGGCACCGCTGCCGGATTTGCAACCGCAGAAATATAACCGCGTCTGGTCGAAAAAAAAGCCTCTTGAGCGGCTCGAATCTCTGCTAAGCCCTTTTGGGCTTCACTTGCGTAACCCCTTCTCAGATAGCTTTGATAGGCAGGGATCGCAATGGCCGCCAAAACTCCCACAATCGCAATCACGATCATCAATTCAATCAGGGTAAAGCCGCGCTCTCTTTTCACAAACAGTCTATTCACTCTCAATCACTCTCCTGGATGACATTCAAAAACTCTGGAATCTCCTACTGCCGTAAACATCGAAGTTCTTACACCGCCCGGCCTCAAATCTCCCGTGGCCCCAATCACATACCAGTTCGCCCCAGAAAATCCCGTATCCACAAAAGTCCCGTTGGCACCAACCACATTGGTCGTGAAGCAAGGGCTTTGTCCTTGAAAGGCTTCAATCTCAGTGTTCGCCTCTGCCGCTGTACAAGCCCCACCCGTCGCACAAGTTAGAGTTCCAGAAGCTCCAGG
This sequence comes from Bradymonadales bacterium, assembly GCA_007693605.1. Classification (GTDB taxonomy): domain Bacteria; phylum Bdellovibrionota; class UBA2394; order UBA2394; family UBA2394; genus REDG01. Next base: position 63,399 of record REDG01000056.1, on the reverse strand, counting down.
AGCAGCCGCTGTCGCCCAAATCTGAAACTGAAATCGAGTTCGAGAATCCGGTCGCACTCCTAAGCCATCGGCTCGCCAGCCCACAACGGCAGCATCCCAAGCTACGGACTGATTGGCCGGCACACTGCCAGGGTTGGGGGCCGTCGAAATATAAACTCGATTCAAGCTAAAGAAACTCTCTTGCGCAGCCTTAGCGGTCGACAAGCCGCTCACGGCTTCGGCCAAATAGCCCCGACGAAGATAGGCCTGATAACTCGGAATGGCCACTGCCGCCAAGAGACCAATGATGACGATCACGAGCATCAACTCAATCAAAGTGAAGGCTCTTGAGTTTTGGGCTTCCATAACGAAACGAAAATGCACCTAATCTCCTAAATTACATTCAAAAATTCGAGTTTCATCTACCGGCAGAAAAAGACTGCTCCAAGGATCCGAAGAAGAATTCAAATTCGCTCTCGCGCCAATCACAAACCAATCTGTCCCCTGAAAGCTTGTCTCAACAAAGACTCCAGATGCAGATGCAGCCACCGCCCCAGAGAAACAACGATCTCCTGAAGCCGTCGCCTGAAAAGCTTCAATTCTAGAATTCGCAGCCGTAGCATCACATAGGCCCCCTGCGCCACAATCCCCTGTTGCAGAGGGCGCAGCCGTCGTCGCCCAAACCTGATACTGAAATCTGACAAAGCGATCGGGCCGCGTGTTCAAAGCATTGGGCCCCCAGCCGACAATTGCGGGGTCCCATGCGGCGCGATTTGTGGGAGCCGCCGCCCCAGCCGGATTCGGAGCCGCAGAGATATAATCTCTTGTAAGCGCGTAGTAGGCTTCCATGGCCGGCTTAATCTGAGCCAAGCCGGACTGGGCCTCTGAGATCGCACTTCGTCTTAAGTAGGCCTGATAGGCGGGAATCGCCACCGCCGCCAAAACCCCAATAATCGCCACCGCGATCATCAGCTCAATCAAAGTAAAGGCTTTAGAAGAAGGGCCCACCCTTCTATTGTAGCCCTTTTTTGGGGCGAGGGGCCAAGGTCTAAGTTACTGATTTTTCGAGTATTTTGAACTGCTCTTGGAGGCCACCTCTGTGTGCTCGTCCAACTCCGAAAGCCCTGCCTCTTCTAGCTCATCCACCTCGCCAATTCGATGCTTTTTCAGGCGGTAGCGAATCGAGCGAGTACTGATACCCAAAAGCTTTGCGGCTCGAGTTCTCGATCCTCTAGTTCGCTCTAAGGCCCTCAGAAGAAGATCTCTTTCGAAAGAATCCATCAGAGAATCCAACGCCACGCTGCCGGTCTCAATCTGATCTCTCGCAGAGTCAAAGGACAATTCCTCGCGCTGCGGCTGAGGATGAAGCACATTGCCCGGCAAAGATTGAACCTGAATCTCTTCAGAGGTCTCCAATGCCACACTCCGTTCAATGATATTTTCCAATTCCCGAACATTTCCGTAAAAATCGTACTCCATCAGCTTTTCTAAAGCCTTCGGGCTTAACTTCTGAACCTTCTTTCCGGTCTCTTTCGAATATTTATCAAGAAAGTGATTCGCTAGCAGAGGAATATCGGCCTTACGATGTCGAAGTGGTGGCAATTTCAACTGGATCACATTGAGTCGATAAAAGAGATCTTCTCGAAAGGCTCCCTTCTTCACTTCATCGCTTAAGTCTCGATTGGTTGCCGCAATCAATCGAACATCCACATGAGCGGTTTCGGTTCCCCCCACTCTCAAAAAAGCCCTCTCTTGAATCGCTCTCAAGAGCTTCACTTGCATTTGCAAAGGCAGCTCTCCGATTTCATCTAAAAAGATGGTCCCCTTATGAGCGGCCTCGAAAAGACCCTGCTTATTCGAAACTGCGCCCGTAAAGGCTCCCTTCACATGACCAAACAGCTCACTCTCGATTAAATTTTCAGGAATGGCTCCACAATTCACGGTCACAAAGGCTCGATCCTTTCGATCGGAGTTGAAGTGAATGGCTTTCGCCACCAACTCTTTTCCAGTTCCACTTTCACCATAAATCAAAACATTGGTCTTTGTTGCGGAAGTCTTTCGAATCAAGTCGTATAGGCGATGCATCGGTTCGCTCTCGCCCAAAAGGTTCTTGAACTGATACTTCTCTCGAAGCTCTGACTTCAAATTCTGGTTCTCTTCTGTAAGCCGCTTGGCCTCTAGAGCCTTTTCAATACTAATTTTGATCTCATCAATTTTGAAAGGCTTACTGAGGTAATCAAAAGCTCCGTGCTTCATGGCTTCAACCGCCGTATCGGTGGTCGCAAAAGCCGTGATCATCATGACTGGCAGGTCCGCATGCATTCTTTTCGCTTCTTTTAAGAGCGTCATCCCATCGACTTCTTTCATTTGAAGATCGGTGATCAACAAATCGAAGTGCTCGTCACGAATCATTCGAAGCGCTTCTGCCCCATCACTGGAACAAAAGACTTCATAGCCCTCCTTCTTTAAGAGAATTTCAAAAAACTCTCTTACACTTAGCTCATCATCGACCACTAAAATACGCATATCGATTCCCCCTTGGCATTAAGCGGCAGAAAACTCTCTCTGCTCCTCAATCGCCGGTCCCTTTCTCAAAAACTCCATTCGGATCTCTGTGCCCTGTCCAAGCTTCGACTTCAACTGAAGCTTGGCCTGATGCCCCTCTAAAATTTGATAAACCAAGGCTAAGCCCAAACCAATGCCCTGAGATCGCTCGGTATAGAAAGGCTCAAAAATTCTTTTCTGCGTCTCTTCAGACATTCCCTTTCCGCTGTCTCGAACGAGCATCAGCACCCGCCCAGACTGGCTTCCGTCTAGTTCGATAGCAATCTCTCCGCCTGAAATCATGGCGGCCTCAGCATTTCGAAGTAGATTCCATACCACTTGCCTCAAGGCAGAAGAGTCGGCAATCAGATTCAAATCCCCCGTCTCTTTCAAGCTCAATACCAGGCTCTTCACCGGAGACTCTCTCTTCAGTTCAAAAAGACTTTTGATTTCTCGCACAAGCTCTCCCAAATGAAAGCTCTTGAGTTGCAAGCGAGAGGGTTTGGCGTAGTTCAAAAAGTTAACAAGGAGTTCGTCCAATCGATCTGTTTCCCTCAAGACAATTTGCATTAAGCGATCTTGGGCGGAGTCTGGAGAAAGATCTCTCTTCATCAACTGAATGGAACCGCTGAGGCTTGCGAGCGGATTTTTGATTTCATGGGCGAGTCCTGCCGCCAACTGCCCTACCGTGGCCAGCCTGTCTTTCAACTGAATCTGCTTCTCTAGCTCTTCAATTTGAGTCCGATCTTGGATCACAATCAGGCGGCCTTGCGAGCCCAGGGACAAGGCCTGAAGCTGTAGATTTCTCGTGACACCCCTGACGACCCAATCTAAGCGCTGAAAGTCCTGATCATTCAAGATCGATTTCAACTCGGTCTCTTTGAGATTTTCTTGGCTCAACAAATCCCCAAAGAGCTCTCGAGCTTTCGGATTTGAAAAGATCAATTTAGCCTCTTGGTTCACCAAGATTACGCCTTCAGGGATTTGCTCCAAAATCGCACTGTTGAGCTGGTGGCTTTCTTCAAGATCTAAGTGCGTTTCTTCGAGTCGCTTGACCAAGTCTTCCCTGTTTCTAAAGAGAATGGCGACCAGCGCTCCGACCAAGATCAAACTGCTCGGCACAAAGAGCAGTCGCACCAAAACTTGAGCATCCATCCAAAGAGAAAGCGACTCCAGGCCTAAAATCGAGACTAAGACATAGCTGGCCGCCCCAATCATGGCCGCAATGCTAGCCCCCCTTGTAAACAAAAGAATGGCCGCTGCTAAAATCACCATTCCATAGATCGAAATGAAGCTAGAGAAAAAGCCTCCGGTTAAATAAATGAGCCCTGAAGCAAAGAGCGCATCAAAGACCACTTGAGACCAGGCCAAAATCCTCTTCTGAAAGTCTAAGACGCTAAACCACAAGGCAAAGCGAGAAAAGAAGCTGAACAGAATTCCCGCCCCCACCAGGCCAATCTCTCCACGACCAACGATCTCTTCAAAGAACAGATTAAAGCCGGTCGCCCCGAGGAGCATGACCCCCAAAAAGAGTGCTCTCGCCCAAATGATCCACTTGAGCCGAGTCTCTAAATGGTAATGTTGCTCTCTCAGAAACATCTCTCTTGTTATCCCGCCTGTAGGTTTCCGGCCATTTCGAAAATTGGAAGATACATGGCGACGACCATCCCCCCGATCAGTCCTCCCAAGATCACCATCATCGCGGGCTCCATCAAAGAAGTAAGCCCTTTGACGGCTGCATCGACTTCGTCGTCATAGAAGTCGGCAATCTTTCCGAGCATCGTATCAAGAGCTCCTGTCTGTTCGCCCACATTGATCATCTGACAAACCATGGGAGGGAATACCGTCGATCGAGAGATGGGTTCCGCAATCGTCTTCCCCTCAGAAATACTGGCCCGAGCTCTCAGCACAGCTTTTTCCACGGTCATATTTCCAGAAGCCTTTGCCGTAATGTCGAGGGCTTCCAAGATCGGGACTCCCGAAGAAATCATGGTTCCCAGCGTTCTGGTAAATCGAGCCACGGCCACCTTTTGCAAAACTGGACCAAAAACCGGAGACCTTAAGAACAGATCGTCCGTGACTTCCCGGCCCCGTGGATTCTTTCGGATGTATTTCCACAGAAATACGAGACCGACCCCCCCAGCAATGAGAAACAAGATATTACTCTGAGCCCATTCTGACAGAGCAATCACGAAAGCCGTGGGAGCGGGCAGCCCGTCTCCGCCCATCTCGGCGAACATATTTTCGAAGATGGGAATAACGAAAACCAAAAGTACTGCAATAACCCCGATGGCAACCAATAGAATCGTCGCAGGATACACCATGGCGCTCTTCACCTGGCGAGCCAGTTTGTCGGCCTTTTCAAGGTAGGTGGCGATTCTCTGCATGACCACATCCAACACCCCTCCGACTTCTCCGGCGGCAATCAAGTTGGAGTAAAGAGAGTCGAAAACTTTCGGGTGTTTCTTTAAGGCTTCGGCAAAGGTGGATCCCCCCTCGACATCGTTTTGAACCTGCTTGATGACTTTCCTGAAGTTTTGATTCTCGGCCTGACTTCCCAAAATATCTAGACATTGCACCAAGGGAAGTCCGGCATCGATCATTGTGGCAAACTGTCTCGAGAAAACCACCAGATCTTTCATCTTGATCTTTTGAGAACCGAAGTTCAGATTCAAGCCTTTGTTGAGTGAGGCCGAACGAGAGAGCCGAATCCTGCGAGGTCTTACCTGCTGAGCTCTCAGAAACTGCAGAACTGCGGCCTCGTTTGGGGCCTCTTTGGTTCCCGACTTTACTCGACCATCACGACTGACACCTTCCCATTTATAAACACCCATCGGTTTTCTCCTCTATGATCGCTTGATTTGACCTCGTTGTTGGCCCGGATTTGCTTTTGGCGGAACCTCCGCATCAATCGCTCGTCTCAACTCTTCGGGATCGGAACTCGCACTCAAGACTTCATCTAAAGTCACTAGTCTCTTTTTAAAGATCTCCAAAAGACTCTGATTCAGGGTCAACATTCCCGACCGATCCTGGCCCATTTGCATTTGTGAATAGATCTGATGAACTTTGTCTTCTCGAATAAGATTCCTCACCGCCGCATTCGGAATCAAAATCTCGCAGGCCATGACTCGACCGACGCCGGAAGCCCTGGGCAAAAGAGTCTGAGAAATGATCCCCTCTAGCACAAACGAGAGCTGGGCCCGCACTTGCTCCTGCTGGGTGGAGGGAAAAACATCGATCAGTCGATTGATGGTCTGAACGGCTCCGTTAGTATGAAGGGTCGCAAAACAAAGATGCCCCGTCTCGGCAATGGCAAGGGCCGACTCAATCGACTCCAGATCTCTCAGCTCTCCGATCATCACCACATCGGGGTCTTGTCGAAGGATATATTTTAGGGCCTTCTCAAAGCTCTCCGTATCGTGCGTCACCTCTCTCTGATTCACGATACAGCCCTTATGAGGATGTAAAAACTCAATGGGATCTTCAATGGTTAAGATATGCTGATGAGTCTCCCGATTGATCTTGTCAATCATCGATGCGAGAGTCGTCGACTTTCCTGAACCCGTTGGTCCTGTCACAAGAATGAGTCCCCGAGGCTTCTTACACAAATCTGCCACAGAACTGGGCAAGCCCAAATCTTCTAGAGTGGAAATCTTAAAGGGAATCTGTCGGAATGTCCCAGAAACCACCCCTCGCTGCACAAAAATATTCGCTCGAAATCGAGCCAGCTCTTTAACTCCAAAAGAGAGATCGAGTTCGTGATTCTCTTCAAACTGAGACTTCTGAATATCCGTCAAGACACTGTAACAAAGCCGCTTACAATCCGTCGGAGACAAGGGCGGCAATTTTAAGGGTACAATCTCTCCATCAATTCGAATCGCGGGTGCAGTCGCTGCCGTCAAATGAAGGTCACTTCCGCCTTTTTCCATCATCGTCTTAAGAAGCTGGTGAAGAGTAATTCGTCCGCCTGAGGATTCATCTGAAGAAGCTTTTTGTGGTTGGTCATTCATAAAACTCATACTTCCTTAGTTAGTATCAGAGGCGGTCACTCGTAAGGCCTCTTCGATTGTGGTGACCCCTTCTGAGATTTTCTTGATCGCACTCATTCTGAGTGTCTGCATTCCCAGCCGAATGGCTTCTCTCTTTAGTTCAGAGGTGCTTGCCCCATTCAGAACAAAGTCTTTCAACTCGTCTTTCATCACCATCACTTCGTAAAGAGCAATTCGACCTTTGTAGCCGGTCTCTCCGCAGGCCTTGCAGCCTTTACCGACGAAGGCCTTCATGCCGCTGGCCATATCGGCGTTAACTCCGATATCCAACAAGTTCTGTACGCTCACTTTGTCTTCCACTTTGCACTCCTGACAAATTTTTCGACCCAATCTCTGCGCCACAATCGCGTTTACCGCAGAGGCCACCAAGAAGGGCTCAATCCCCATATTCAAAAGTCGACTAATGGTGCTTGGAGCATCGTTCGTGTGAAGTGTACTCAAAACCAAGTGACCCGTAAGGGCCGCCTTAATGGCAATCTCTGCCGTTTCGAAGTCTCGAATCTCTCCCACCATGATGATGTCAGGATCTTGTCGAAGAAATGAACGAAGAGCGGCTGCGAAGTTTAAACCAATATCTTCGTGCATCTGAACTTGATTGATTCCACCGATACTAAATTCAACCGGGTCTTCAGCCGTCGAAAGATTTTCAGAGGTCTTGTTCAGTTCGGCCAAGCCTGAATACAATGTGGTCGTCTTTCCTGAACCCGTCGGGCCTGTCACTAGAACCATTCCGTAGGGTTGATGAATCGCGTGTTGAAAATCCTTCAACTGCTTCTCTTCGAAGCCTAATTTAGTCATGTCGAGCTGGAGGTTACTCTTGTCGAGAAGCCGCATGACCACCTTTTCGCCAAACAGAGTGGGCAAGACCGAAACCCGATACTCCATATCTTGACCTTTTCCGTACTTCAACTTGATCCGACCGTCTTGTGGAAGTCGTCTTTCGGCAATATCCAAAGACGACATGATTTTTACCCGAGAGACAATCGAGTTTCGGAGCTTGATCGGCGGTTTCATTTGCTCATGCAATACTCCATCAATTCGATAGCGAACCCGAAGATTCTTTTCGTAGGGCTCAATATGAATATCTGAAGCCCCCTTTTTGATCGCCTCTAACAGAATTAGATTGACCAGCTTAACGACGGGAGCGTCTTCAGAAGCCCTCTCGAGTTGAGCGGCATTGATCTCTTCTTCAGAGGCGATAATCTCAACTTCTTCATCTTCGAAGTCTGCGAGAACTTCGTTGAACTTCAAAGACTCATCTTGGTAGTAAGTCGCGATGCCCTCACGAATGGAGGCTTCCGATGAGACGACCACTTCGATGTTATAGCCCGTTAGAAACTTCAGATCGTCCACTGCAAAAATATTGCTAGGATCACTCATGGCAACAATCAGGTTGCTGCCCACTTTGTTGACGGCAATCACACAATGTTTTTCAGCGACATCTTCGGGGATGAGCCGAATGATCTCAGGATCAATCTGAAACGAGCTAAGATCGACCGAAGGCACGCCGTACTGTTTGCTCAAAAATTGAGTGAGTTCGTTTTCTTTGATGAAACCCAACTTCGTGAGATTCGTGCTGAGCCGCCCGCCCTCTTTTCGAGAGGCCTCTTGAGCTTTCATCAACTGTGAGGCTGAAATGAGATTCTCTCTGACGAGTAACTCGCCTAGACGATCTTTAGATCCCGCTGCCATATCTTGTCTCGCTCCCCCGATAACGCAAGTGCTTGGCCGAATGTGTTAGACGGCCTCAAGAAAATTCTATCGCAAAAGGGACAATTTGTGCCCCTCCCCGGCAAACTTTGTCCCCAAGCCAGACAGAAACTGTCGCCATCAACTAATTTTGCTTATGAATCCAAGAATTTCTTGTTTTAGAGTCGGAGCGAGTTGACGCGAATAAATCCTCTCCGAATCCCTCAGATCGAATTTTTGAGCCCAAAATTGCTGCGCCGCCACAACATCCTCTTTGATTTGAGCGGCCAAAGCGGACTGGCCACTCAGTTTCTTTTCTGGGCGAAGCCTCTTGAAGAAGTGAAGCCGAAGTCTTTGCCCAACCAGCTCATCCTGAAACTGAAGAAGATGGGTTTCAATTCGAAGCTCTCCCTGATTGCTGACACTCGGTCGAAATCCCACATTCGTCACTGACGGATAGAGCAATGAGGACTCCTTCAAGCAAACAGAGCTAAAATAGACTCCTGGCTTCGGCAAACACTCGTTGAATGTCTGCAAATTCGCCGTTGGAAAGCCCAGTTGTTTGCCCAGTTTATCGCCATGAATCACTTCACCGCTCAGAAAGTAGGGATAACCCAAGAGCCGATTGGCAGACTCCACATCCCCAGAAAGCACAAGGCTTCGAATTCGCTCACTACTTAAAACCTCTGAAGCCTTGTCTCTGACGGCCTCTAACTCGACCACCTCCACTCCAGAAACTTTCTCAAAACACTCCCGACTTCCCTTAGCTCCTTTGCCGAAGCGAAAATCTCTGCCAAACAAGACGACTTTCGCACAAAGGTATCGGGTGAGAATTTTAACAAACTCGTCGGCCTCGATCTTCGAAAACTCTCGATCGAAGCGCTGCAAAAGAATCTCGTCGAAACCCATCGCCCCGAGCAAATGCCGCTTCTCTTCGAGCAAGGTAAGGATACGAATCTTTGAGGGGTCTGAAAGAAACTTTCGAGGGTGTGGGTCGAAACTGAAGACCAGACTAGAAAGCTTCTTATCGCGAGCCTTCTGCAGACAGCTCTCAAGAAGCTTCTGATGCCCTAAATGCAGGCCGTCAAAATTCCCCAAACAGAGGGCGCGGCCACGAGAGCTTGGAAGATCGGCAAAAGATTGAAAGAACTTCGACATGAAAGCCGTAATAAAGCATATGTGCATGGCAGCGAAAACGGGTTTTTAGGTACAATGGAGATTGTATCAATTATATGGACAAGACCCCCTCATTTATTATTCAGCCCTTTGGGAACTATATTCTGCTAGACCGACTCGCCGTCGGTGGCATGGCTGAGATCTACAAAGCGAAGCAGTCTGGCGTACGAGGCTTTGAGAAAATCGTCGTCATTAAGAAAATTCTTCAACATCTGCGCGAGGACCCTGAATTCGTCGAAATGTTCGAAGATGAGGCAAAAATTGCGGCTCAGCTCAATCAAGCCAATATTGTACAAATCTATGAATTGGGCGAGGTCGATGAGGTCTTGTACATCACGATGGAGTTTGTCGAAGGAAAAAATCTTCGAGACATCACAAGATCCCTAAAAACAAAAGGTCTTCATCTTTCGATCGAGCAGTGTCTTTATCTGATCACCGAAGTCTTAAAAGGCTTAGACTTTGCCCACCGAAAAACCGACTCACTCGGCGAGCCTCTGAAGATTATTCATCGCGATATGAGCCCTCAAAATATTGTGATCTCGTATGAGGGGGAAGTGAAAATTCTAGACTTTGGAATTGCCAAAGCCGCCTCTCGAATCTCAAGAACCGAAGCCGGAGTGTTGAAGGGCAAGTTTAGCTATATGTCACCAGAGCAAGCCTCTGGTCGATCGATCGATCAAACCACAGACATTTACGCCGTCGGGGTGATTTTACATGAACTTCTCACCTCTGATCGTCTGTTCCGAGCAGAAAGTGATATTCAAACACTCGAGCGAGTGAAGGCCGGATTTGTTCCGAAGCCCTCGGAGAAGAACCCACTCGTCTCACCGGCCCTCGATGAGATCGTCTTGAAGACCTTGGCAAGAGAGCCTGAGAATCGTTACCAAAGCGCCAGCCATCTTCTGTCAGATCTCAGTCAGTTCGCCATCGAACAAAAACTGAGCCTGAGCAGCCAAGAACTGGCTGCCTTTATGCACAGCCTGTTTGAGACAGAAATGAAAATAGAGAGGGAACGACTGAAGGCCGCGCTCGAACAAGCCAAAGATCCTTTACTCCGTTCTCAAGCCAATCCGAACACCCACATCGCCTTTAAGTCGAAGCTCCTAGAGGCCGGGCTGCAGCCTGCCGCGGAGCTGGGTGAAGAGATTACGGTTTCCACCTATCCGGAGAAGAAGAGAAAGAAGAGAAATCTGTTGATTGCCGGGGGGGCCTTCGTGATTTTGTCTAGTCTCTTCGCTTTGTTCTTTGAGGGCCCTCAAAGCCCTCGTGAGCCTTCAAGCCCCTCGCCTGAGCTGCGCCCCGATCGGTCAGAGGAAGCCTCTGCAGTCGAAAGCCCCGTCGCAGAGCCAGACAAAGAAGAGGCTTCAGAAGACACTCGAACGAGTGGAGACTCCACCGAGGCGGTCACTCGGATTTTACAGCGACCAGAGCCTCGTCTTCGAAGACCGATCCCCGTCGAAGAGCCTCCTGAAGTGGTCGAAGATCGGCGCACGCAAGTTCAAGCGCAAAGAGGCCGTGTGAATCTGATTGCGCCGCCAGAGGGCTACGCTCAAGTTTTTATCGGAGGACGACTCATCGGATCTGTTCCGGGCCCTCGCGCTCGCGGCATCGAGTTAGAAGTGGGCGAACATGAGTTTCGCTGTGATACCCCACAAAAATCTTACAAAGGGCGGGTCAAGGTCGAAGCGAATCAAACTCGCAGCATTCGTTGTGAAAACTTAAGGGAAGATCAAAGTATCTAGACCAAGAGTCTCAAGGGTTTTCGAACTTAAACACCACAGACGATCGGCTGGGAGGTCGTCTCTCCACCAAAAAGTAGTAGGACATCCCACTCGCCAGCGCAATTCCGCCAAAGACTAAGGTCCAAAACCACCACTCTTCCCAAAACGGGGTCTTGTCACCACCAACAGAAACTCGACCCGCTAAGCTGGGTCCGGACAGATCTCTGGGCAGAAGAAAAAAGTCATCTCCGCCCGCTAGATCGAAGTCTGCGGGAGAACGAGTTCCGCCCAAGGCCGTGGGTCTTTGAAGAAAACCCTGTCGGGTTGGGTGCACAAAACCCTCTCGGTCGAGATAATCAAATATGCGGTAAACGAGATCTTCAATCGCAGACACTCTCTGATTAAAAGAGAATGAAGCAGACTCCACTCCAGATAGAGTCATGATGCGAGCATCAAAAATTTGAAGTTCAAGATCTAAACCAACGGAACCCTCTCGAATAGCGGCCAAGACAATCAGATCAATCTCGTTTTCTTCGGCGGCCCGAGTTAAAAAATTGGTCTGGGGCTCTTCGAGTCGTGCATTCGGTCGAAAAAACTGCCCTCCTGGATTATTGGCGAGTCGAAAGTTGCTCACATCGGACAAGGCGTAAGAAGTGGTGTAGCGGTTGATGTTTCGCCTCAGCTCTCGATTGACTGCTTCTTCTAAATTCGTGTCTACAAACTCATTTTGAATTCCGAGAAGAGCAGCCCGCTGATTCGTTTGCCTAAAGTTCTCTAAGTTGCGAGCCAGCAGCTCTCCGCTGCCACCCAAGGCCAAATTCACCACCAGCAATCCCAGAATCAAATCCCTCATACTTACTCCCATGTCACATTCAATCGCGTTCTTTGGTCTGGCTTCAACAAGAAATAAGCTCCTGCCCCAGTTCCAATGATTCCGGCCCCCACAAGCGTCCAGAACCACCACTGGTTAAGCAAATTTGTTTTTGAAGCCTCTCTGTCACGAAAAAGAGGAACCTCCTCAATGGCTTGAGAAGGACTCAAGACCCTGGCGTTGTCTCGAATCAGCAGCTTCAACTTAGAAGAGACAATCTCAATTAATGCATCGATCGTTCGGGCTCTGGCATCGACGACCAAAGACCTTCGACCCGTACTCAGTTCTAACCATTGGGCCTCTGACTCGTAAAAGCCTTCGCCACGAAGACTCAAGTTCATCAGTAAAATCACATCCGCCCCAACCAACTCGCCAATCTCAATCAAAGCGAAGGGGGCCGTTTGCGCATGGAGAACTCGAAACAAAGAACCCACCGCACGCGCTTGAGACTCTACAGACTCTAAGCTGAGATCTTCAGACAGCTCTCGAATCGACACCCACTGAGGAATGTGATCGGGAGCATCCACTAGAATGGGAGTGTTTGGCGAAAAGTATTCGGAATCGGGGAGCTTCAACGCCCCTCGTTGATACTCAAGCCTTTGGCCAAAAAGCCGAAAGCTTGCCGAGACGGGATTCACCTGAATATTGACTGTGCGCCGTTTAGGCTGAAAACGGCGCCGATGGTTCTCAACGACCTCTATAAAGTCAGGAGGAAATCGATCGCCCAGCGAAGCTCGATCCAGAATGCTCCAAAGCATCTCTAGAACCTGACGAAGCTCCGTCTCTCTTTCGAGAAACCAAAGAGATGCCGCCCAAACCGCAACAAAGTCAATCAAGTCTTGAGCTCCGAGTTGGTCTCCAACCAACGGCAGCTCTAACCAAATTCTCTCGGCTGAAGACACCACCTCTGCAAACTGAGAGGCGAGATAGAGTTCAGAAAGCCTGAGAATCTGAGGCTCTAGTCGGGACCATCTTTTGCTGACCTCTTGAAAGAACTCTTGTCTCTCGCCCACTCGTGGATGGGGCCTCAACAGTCGCTGCTGAATCTCTTGTCGCGAGACCAACACAAAGTCACGACCTCGACCCAGTTGGTCGGCCAATCGATCCAGAAACTGAAAGCGATCTCCCTCATCTAGGTCGTCAGAATTTAAGTCGATTAACGCAACGCGGCGCACCCGGTTCTCTGCCCCGACAAAGCCAGAACTCAACAAGCAAAGGCCGACAAAGAATACAAGGCAGCGGGTCATGACACCCCAGTTTCTAATTTTTCTGAGCTTTGATCTAGTTTTGATTCCAAAGCCGAGCCTTCACTTGAGCTTTCCAGATTTGATTGAATGATCTTCTGAAGTTTTTCGGCCAAGTCAAAGCGGTCCTCTAGCGAAAGACCGCTGACGGGCACCGGTCGATCGATCCATACTCTCAGCACACCCGGCCTAAGCGAGAGCTGAAAGCGACCGGTCAGATCGATCGAATTCTGAATGCTCATGGGCAAAACGGCCTTTTGAAGTTGAATGGCCATCACAAAGGCTCCTCGCTTGAATTTCCCCATTTTTCGAGATCGCGATCGAGTTCCCTCTGGGTAAATGATCAGGTTGTCCCCTCGGGCTAAGAGCTTTCGGACAGATTCAATGGCCGCCTCGTCTTTTACTCCCTGTCTACGATCAACGAAGACGGTATGCCCCAGAGCCGCCGCCCATCCGAAAAATGGAATGAGGAGCAGTTCCCGCTTAGCCAAGAAAAAGGAGTTGTTCGGACAAACCAGGCTGCTCACAAAGATGTCGAGAGCCGACTGATGGTTGCTGGTAATGATCAAGCCCTCAGGAGACAAAAGCTCGGCCTTGCCTGGACCGTCGACCTGGATTCTAATGCCGTGAAGAAAAAGAATTGCGCTGGCCCACCAGCGCCTCACCCGAGCCGCAAAGCCAAAGGAATCTCCTGGTCCCACCCGTTTGCCTGAAATCAAGCCCAAAAAGCCAACGACGAGCACGATCAGCGCGCAAACAAGAGTCAGGCTTACAATAATCACAGAGCTTTTTAGTAGGCGAATAAAATCGAGCACTCCCAAAAGACTTTACATGAGCCGTTTTCAATGCCAAGCATTCGTAAAACAGCTTTTAAAGGAGGTTTGTCGATGTCTGGAGTGAATAAAGTAATTTTGGTTGGACGGCTCGGGGCCGATCCTGAGATTCGTTTTACGGGCTCAGGGGCCGCCGTTGCAAATTTTAATATTGCCACCTCTGAAAACTGGACGGACAAAGAGGGTCAGAAACAGGAGCGAACCGAATGGCATCGAATTGTCGTTTGGGGAAAACAGGCAGAGAACTGCGCTCAATACCTGAGCAAAGGTCGCCAGGCCTATATTGAGGGGCGGCTTCAGACTCGCCAATGGGACGACAAAGATGGCAACAAACGATACACCACAGAAGTGGTTGCCAATACGGTGCAGTTTCTTGACAAGGCAGGGGATTCTAGATCGACGAGCAATATGGACTCTTCAAGCATGCCCATGCCAGAACAAGCTTCTCAGTCAGCGGCTGACGAAGACATCCCATTCTAAGCTAGATCCCTAAGCTAGTTCGTTCGAGAAGCGATGCTTTGCCGCACAAAAGCAGAGAGGTCTTTAGCGCGAGTCCCTGGGGCCTGGTGATAAGGGCCCTGCCTGACTCTGCCCCAGCGGGTGCCTCTCTGAGAGGAGCCATCGCTTGGAGTCTCGATCGTAAGTCCAATTGAAAAATCTTTGGACTTGGTAGAGCTGCATTCCGGTCGGCGAAAAGTATTCGATATCGAGACTGACAATGGCCTGCTCCATATCTTCGGTTGGCGAAACAAAGCCAACCTGAATATCCGAAAAATGATACCGGTCTAATTCTCGAAAGCTACTGAGAAAGTCGTTTCGAGCTCTGGGCTCAACAAATTGGGCCGCCACCTGTTGATCGGAACGTCGAAGTGCCAAGGTGTAACCGCGAACAGATTCATCCAACTGAGCCGCTCGATTGGCCGACTGGCAACCCCCAAAGGCGGGCAGTAAAACAAAGAGAGATAGGATCAGCCGAAGCATCTGAACTAGAGGATAACTCGGCCCCTGCCCAAAAGCCTAGAAGATTTGAAAAGAGGGTTTTAGGGACTGGCGTTGAAGGCCAATCTGCTTTGAAAGGCGGCTCAGTCCCCAAACATTTGGTCACACAAAGGGACTGTCGCCAAACTCTTGATTCGGGAGTGGCGATAAGGGCCCAGATGCGCTACGCAGCCGCCACTGCAACGCGGGAAAGGAGCGTTGCAGCCATCCTCAAACCAGGTCGACCGAAGGTCGACCAGAGTGTCGGGGCAGACGGGTCTTTAGCGACACTCCCACAAAGATTAAGAAACCGCCTGATAGATCAGGGGTCGATACCTAGCTTTGGGAATTGACTTACCCTCTTCCTTCGCTGCCTCCAGCCAAGCCGACTTTGCTATCTCAACTTCAGCAAGGGCTTCACTGGCGGACTTGCCAAAGGCAGAGCAGGCCTCCAAGTCTGGAATGTCAGCGATATAACCGCCGTCTTCTTCACTATAAAAGATGTTGATATGATAGTCCTTCATTCGTCTTCAAGTTCCAGGTTACATGATTATCCTCTCTGGGGACATCTCCTCAAGGGAAAGCTTGAGACAAGCTTCCGGAGGGCGCTAGAATGAGGGGGCATGAAGAGAGTTTTTTGGCTTTTGATCATCGCCCTCTGTCTTGGGGGCTATGGCGTCAGTAAGCATCAGCTAGACGAACGAGTAAAGGAGCGGGCCTCTGAGTTAGACATCCGCTACTTTCTTCCCCCTGAGTATGTGAGGGTCTTTGCCTTTGGCTACGATCTGGCTGCTGCCGACATCTTTTGGATCGAAGGCGTCAATTATTTTGGCGCCGAGCTGTTAAGACCAAGAACGAATCTCAAGTATCTAGAAAACTATACAGAACTCATACTGCATCTAGACCCTAATTTTCAGTTCTTTTATGATTGGGCCTCAACCGCTTTTGTTTATAATCGTTTGGGCGCTAATCGAGAACGACTCGTCAAGGCCATTCGATACGCCAATCTTGGAATTCAGAATATGTTTGAGCGAAGAATGCTCAACCCGACCCTCTTGCAAAAGGGGGCCTTCAACTATGGGTTAGAAGCTCAGCTCTACCTTCAATCTGTGCCCTATTTTAGCTATCTGGGTCGAAGCTCAAGAGAACATCGAGATATGCTTCTGATTGCCTCCACTTACGCTCTATATGGCAACCGTCCCGATTGGGCGGCCCGACTTCGAGAGGAGTACCTGGCCTACGCTAGTTTTGAAGCTCCTAGTTTAGAGGAATATCGAAATGCGATCTATCTGCTGACCTCACCTCAGTTTAATGCGCGAGCAAATCAGTTTATTCGTCAGCTCCGGGTTCAAATGGAGAGAGACCGAGAGCTTAGAGAAACGGTCGAAAGACGGCTACAAGAAAATCCTGTTCTCGCAGACCACAGTTCTCCCGTGGAATCAGCGAGCCCCTCAGAACAACGCCTGGAACGAATTCTTCAGGTGGACATCGAAAGGAATTGGCTGCCGCCAAAGCTGCACCTTCTTTTGAATTTGTAAACTGACGAAAAGCTATTCCAAGCCTAACGGAATCTTAATCACAAGGAGTCGAGGGAACTGCTAAAACTTCGACTGTGTGGTTGGTGGGAATTTGAAGTCTAGAAATTTGGATCTTCAATTTGGGGTGGTCGAGTGGCGATTCTGAGTCTCGGCTCTTTGCGTCCGCCTCGCTTTCTTTTCCGATTCGTCGCCTTTTGTCTGCTCAGCCCTTGTTTTCTTCAGCCACTTCTTGGTGATGATGATGCCGTTTCATCAAAGCCGTCCCTATCTTATGAAAGGCTTCTTGAACTCAGCCAAGAAATTGAAGAAGCAGAGGTTCGCGACGAGTTCTTGGACATCCTCAATGACCGCGGTCGATTTCTTGAAACGGACTTTCAGCGGCATAGAGACTTACACCCCCTAGAAGATCCCTATATTCGGCGAATGACCGACTTTCTCTACGGTGTGGACATATTTGATCTGCCAAAAGAGCTTCTGAAGGCCCTCCACCAAGACCTCAGTCGAGCCTTTCCGGCGGGACAAGACCTGAAGCACCGAAGAGCACCAGAGCTAGAGTCGGAGCTTCAAAACTCGAGCTATTTTGAGTTCGCCAAGACGATCTCGGTCATTTCAAGCCTTCACCTTATCATCTCAGGCGAGGCCAAAGCCCTGATGGAGGTAACCAACCCCCGCTGGAGTATCCGCCCTGAGAGTATGCATCGAAGTCTCTCAGAGGCCCTCCGAGAACTGCCTGATTTTGATCTAGAAGGTCAGGACTCAGAGTATTGGGAGCAGCAGTTGATCAGCGGCTTTTTAGAAATGCTTCAGCAAGGCCGTCGTGTCGAGAAACAACTCTATGATGAGGTGTTCCGTTCACTAGAGAAAAGCTACGAGGCCACCAGAACTCGGGTGTCTCAATCCAGTCTGGTCGACGAAAGCTTAGAGGGCGTGAATGATCGATTTCGAAGTCTGATTCGACTCGAGTCGGATGAGATCCGGCTCGAATTTGCTTGGGGCCGCGCTGAAATCACCCAGGCCGATGGGGTGAAAGTCATCAAGTTGGTTCACTATGCCTCAGAACGGGCCTTTCTCTTTGTGAATACGAACAAAGTGAGGCCTGACAGCAAGCATCTCAGAAAGATTTTGGCTCGCGCCATGGTCGAGGGGGGGCGAGGGCGCTTGGATGGAGAAACGGGAAGAGATCCTGTTGTCATCTTCTATGAGAATGGAACGGAAGTGGGTTACACGAGAACCAGCGCCGTACAGACCTACAAACGCCCACCAAAGAAAAGCATGGATTATGCAAAACTCTGGTGGTGGGCGACCATGCACAAACCCAACGGAAAAATTGTTGTGGAACAAGCCATCTGCGCCATCTTTCAGATGGGTGTGATTTTAGGAGTGGGCTATCTCGATCTTGAGGTGGTCGGAAATTCAACACGAACTTGGGAAGATGTCTGGACCGCGACATTTTTTACGGGATTTTATGGGGCCTTTGTCATCGGCTTTTTTATTGATAGCTGGATTCACTGGGAGAGCCGAGCGAAAGGACAAAGCTTTGATGAACGAAGGAAAACCATCAAATGGAAAAAATATGTGAAGAGTCTGCTCTACGCCATTCCCTTTACCGCTCTATTCACCCAACGATCTCTGCTGGATCCCGAGAACACGGCACGAGTCTTGGTCAACACTGAACTCAACGCTATGGTCAAATCAAGAACCCATGTGGCAAATGAACTGGCTGAAAAGGCTGGGGTCTCTTCTCGAGAGATTAAGATTCCCGTTCTCAACTCACTTCCCTTCGTGGGACAATACTTCTCCTTCAAGTGGGGCCGGCTCGTTTACAATTTTGGCGAGATCTATTTGACTCTACCCCTCAAGATTCTTGCCTATGTCAATTTTGGAGTCTGGGTCAATTTGGGAGACCAGTCCGCACACCTGCCCCTCGGCCAGGCGGCGATCTTACTCGCCATTCCCATCGCCACCTTTGAAGCCTCTCGAATCTCTGCTCACTTCAATTTAAGAAAGAAAGAAGACTATCAAGAAAGCTGGAACAGATTGAAATCTAGACTCTATGAGTTTTTCAATTTTTTCTATGCCAACGCCGAAGACCTTGTGATGCTTATTCCCGATACATTGACAAGAACTGCGGGTCTTTCGAATTCTGAGAAGCTGAGCCGCTTTGATCGACTCATTAGAAGACTCGGAAAACTTGGTCTGACGAGTATTCAGAACATCGAAGGATTTGAACGAAGCCTTGGAAACAAATCGAAGGAACGATTAAAGATTTCTGAAGAAAAGCTTGAAAGAAGAAGAAACGAACTCCAAGCTCGAGAATCTTTTGATGTCTACCAGCAAAACAGTGGGCTCGATGAGCTCAGCGATCTAAAGTATGGAGTCGCTTCACTGAATCATGGCCTACAGAGATTCAGTCGAAGCTGGGGGCTAGGTCTGCAATACGCAAGGGTGGCCACTGAAAGAAGCTTAGCTAAACTCGCAAACATCAGAGAGAGAAGAACTCCTAGTTGGGCAAAAGTTTCAACTGAAGATTTACAGCCTAGCCTAAATGCCGTTCGCACTCTCGGCTACGGAATTGGAGGAAGCTATCTAGGCCTTCGATGGGTGCTCATTCAAGGAGGCCGGCTGGTGTGGAAGCTCGGAATCACCACTAAAGCGGCCTGCCAGACTGTGGTGTCCAGTTTGGGACAGCCCATGAAGCCTGAGATCCACCATCCTCCATTTTAACAAAAGTTGTGAAGTGGCAGGATCGATTCAGCGCCACTCATGAACAGCGTCTACAAAGACTTTCACTTGATCTTCCGGAATGGAGGGCACAATGCCGTGACCCAAATTTAGAATATGCCCCGGTCCTCGGCCATAGCTCTCACAAATCTGAAAGACCTTCTCTCGCAATAGGTCTTTCGGAAGCAATAGATGATAGGGATCTAAATTTCCCTGCAAGGCAATCACTTGCGAAGTTCTCTTTCTGGCCTCTCCAATATCCATTTTCCAATCGATACTGAGGGCTTGAGCTCCAACCGAGGCCGCTTGATCTAAAATCCCCGCCACTCCATTGACATAGTAAATGCAGGGAACGGTCACTTCGCTCACCACTTTTCGAGCATAAGGAAGAGCGAATTCTTCAAAGTCCTTCGGAGAAAGCACCGACGCCCAAGTATCAAAAAGTTGAACCGCATTGGCTCCAGCAACGGCTTGAGCATCCAAATAACCCCCCATCCATGTCGCCAAACGATCAAGCCACTCATGAACCAACTCCCTCTCGTTGGCCATCCAGCTCTTCATAATGGAAAGATCTCGAGTCAACTTTCCTTCCAAAAGATAACTCAACATTGTAAAGGGGGCGCCCGCAAAACCCAAAAGCGCCTTCTCTGCGGCCACTTCCTTTCTTAAAATCGAAAGCGTTTCTAGAATCACTGGGGTGTGCGTCTTCGGATCGAAGTCCGTAGAAAAAGTACGCAATTCTTCTGTGGTCTTTGGAGCCCCCAGAACTGGCCCCTTTTCGGTGAATTCCAGCGTCGCTCCCGTCGCCTGCAAAGGAATCAAAATATCAGAGAAAACAATCGCAGCATCGAGCTCATATTGTCGAAGAGGAAGAAGACTCACTTCGACAGCGAGCTCCGCTTTGCCGGCAAACTCCATAAAACTATGCTTCTCTCGAAGCTTTCGATAGGAAGCCAAATATCGCCCAGCTTGTCGCATAATCCACACCGGGCGTCTGGGTGTCGGATTCAGTTCTAATGCCTCTAACATGATCATGGTGAACCCCTTCTAGCTAACCCAATCCATTCCCCCTTCCAAGAGGGAATTGTATCGAGAAGCTCTTTCGCAGATCCTTGGAAAAATGCCTCTGACACCTTCGAAAGCTCTTTGGCCAAGCAAAGCTCCAAATCTGGCCGAAGTTCGGCAATCAGCTCCAGACTCGACTCTAGTCGATGGGTCGACTCTAAAAACACACAGGGCAAAATCAGAGACTCTGAGGTCCAAAACTTTTTTCGACCGGAGCTTTTAGGGGGCAAAAATCCATAGAAATGAAACTCAGTCAGTTCAAAAGTTAAACCCGCCAAGAAACTCGTCAGAGCACTTACTCCTCCAATGACTTCAACCCCAAAGCCTTGCTCACGACAATGTCTGACCAATCGATTACCGGGGTCACTAAAGCCGGGCATACCCGCGTCTGAAAGAAAAGCCACGGACTCTCCCTTTCGTAAACACTCTAGGAGTCGTGTCGCCTTCTCTTCCTCTTTAAAATAAGGACAAGACTCAAGTGGCTTTGATATTTTCAAATGATTCAAGAGCTTCAAGCTTCGTCTGGTATCTTCGCAAAATATTCGATCGACTTCACTTAGGATTCGAACCGCTCTAAAACTAATGTCCTCTAAATTTCCAATGGGGCTTCCCACCACAAAAAATCTGGCGGCTTCTCTCTTCGACTCTTTAAGCTTCGAACTCATGGCTTCAGGAAGTCTTCAAAGGTTTCAATGCCATTGGGGGAGACAAACACAAAATCGAGATGTGGCCTCTTTCTTGCGCCTGGAGCGACTCTTAAGTACTGAAATGCAAGCTCTTTAAATCTTTCTTGCTTCTTTAGGGGAAAGGCCGCTTCCAAGTTTCCATCAGAGCGAAACCTCACTTCCACAAATCGAATCTCATTTCCCGATTCAAAAATTAAATCGATTTCCCCTCGATCACAGCTCCAATTCTGGTGCCGAAGCTCCAGACCTTTTGACCGATAAAATTCAAGCACCTGCCCTTCAGCCTGTTCTCCTGATTCCTTACGGCTATAAAACTTCTTCAAAAAGCTGCGGCGGTGAATCTCACAGGGGCCCTGAAGCTCAATGGCGGCCCAATGCGCCGCCGTCCCATAACCCTTGTGTCTGTCAAAGCCATAGTGAGGATAGATTTCACTTTGAGTCTTCATCCAACGATCACGAAGAACTTTCGCTACCAAAGAGGCCGCTGCAATGGACTTTGAAATTCGATCTCCCGAAATCACTGTCTTCTGAAACAACGAGCAGTCTGGAATCATCTGATTTCCGTCCACCATCACTCGCGTCAATGCCAAAGGCAGACTAAGGGTTTTTTGAATCACTTCACGAAAGGCGGCAAAGCTTGCCTGCAAGATATTGATCTCATCGACAATCATCGAGTCTATGAACGACCACTGAACCGAACGAGCTCGACTGAAGATATACTTCACGAGCTGCTCTCGTCTCGCAGCAGAAAATCTTTTTGAATCATCAATTTCGAGCATCAAAGGCTCTTGAGAGTCATAGTCCTTCGGATCAAACACAACCCCTGCCGCCACGACCGGGCCCGCAATACAGCCTCGACCGACCTCATCTAGGCCGATCACGAGTTCATCGCCAAAAGATTTTTCTAATTGAAAGGAGCAGAGAGACCTATGCGCCAGCCGCTTGCGCATTTCGCGAGACATCCTCTGCCTCATCCTCGTCAGAGACCGTCGCGTCTGCGGACTCCGCCGAATCGGAAGCCGCAAGCGTGTCTTGGTAGACATACTCCGAACGAATTCGGCCTTTTCTACCCGTCAGCTCACGCAAATAGTAAAGCTTCGATCTTCGGACCTCGCCCTTAGAAACCAACATGATTCTGTCAATGACAGGGGAGAAGTAAGGAAAAATTCTCTCTACGCCCACACCACTTGCAATTTTTCTGACGGTAAAAGACGAGCGCTCCTGCTTGTTCTGAATCGCAATGACGATGCCTTCAAAGGGCTGGGTTCGAGTCTTCTCCCCCTCTTTCACTTTGACATAGACTCGAAGCGTGTCCCCCACACGAAAATTTGGGTACTGAGGAGGTTTTTTGATCATTTTCTTGGCGACCTTCTGAATCGCCGCCTTGGGGTCCAAACGCTTTTTCATCCTCGTTATTTCGCCAAACCGCGAGCTTTTGTCAATCAGGGCTCCGGCCAAAAATCCGATCGAGGTAAATGGAAACCGCCGATCGAACCGACAAGTGATTATAATCTGTGGGGCCCAGAATGGGGTCTAGGAAGGCCTCTAAGCGTTCCCACCAGAGCGGAGCTAAGCCATAGGCCGTACCGAAGACCAGGAGCCCAGGTTTTGAGCCCAAGCCCTGACGAAACTCCGAGAGACCCAAAACGCCCTCTCCTTCCCTTCGGGCGTGAGTTCCTACGCAAAGCGGCAATTCTCCGGTCTCGCTTTGAATCTGCTCCAAGACCTCCTCCCAAGTTGAAACCAAACGAATCAAATCTAAGGCTGTTGACCGAGTTCGGTTGGCCGCCTGACCATAGGCCCCCATCCAATGATGGATGATTCTTCGATTGAGAGCCTGCTGATCTTTTGAAGGGTGTACGACAAAGTAGCCCTTCAAACCAAAGGTGCGAGCCGCTCTCGCGATATCGTGGAGATCAAGATTGGTGACAGAAGAGGTGACAATCTCCTGATTTCGATTGATGACGGGATAGTGAATTAGGGCCAGATAGCAGGGCTTCATGATTTCTTCTTTTGGGACTCTCGCCAAAGACGAATCGCCTGATGATCACCCGACACCAAAACTTCAGGAACTTTCAGACCCTGAAACTCACGAGGCCGAGTGTACTGAGGGTACTCCAAAGAGGAGTCTTCCGACTCTGAAAAACTCTCCTCTGCTAAGGACTCTTCATTTCCAAGAGCGCCTGGAATCAGTCGAACCACGGCCTCCAAAATCGCCAAGGCTGCGGGCTCGCCCCCCATCGTCACAAAATCACCCACGCGAACTTCCTCGTCTACAAGGTGATCTGCCACTCTCTGATCTACTCCCTCGTAACGGCCGCAAATCAAAACCAGGTGGCTAAGCTGAGCGAATCTCTTGGCATCCTCCTGCTGAAAGCTTCTTCCTTTCGCCGAGAGTAAAATCTTCCAATTGGGCTTCGCCATGGATTGAAGAGCCTTTGCGATGGGCTCAACCCGAAGAAGCATTCCCGCGCCACCCCCAAAGGGTCTATCGTCGATCTGATAGTGCGGAGGATCCGAGAACTCTCTTAGTGAAACCGCATTGATTTCAACAAGAGCCTCTCTTTGAGCTCTTCCCAAAAGGGCTTCCTGACAATAGTTTGTGATCAAATCAGGAAGCGCGCTCAGAACTGTGATTCTCATTCTCGCGTTTCCTCTATCGGTCGAACGAAGTGCTTAAGCGGCGGCCTTCGTCTCAGGCAGAATTTTTTCGCGCTTAAGTATCGTCTGAAGAGTGGGACTTAACTGAGCCCCCTTCGAAAGCCAGTGCTGCAAGCGATCGGCCTTCAGCAAAACAATGCCCTTCTCTTTCTTTTCGCTGGAGTCTTTCGGCAGACTCAAATTCATTGGATCATAGGTTCCAAGAATCTCAATAAACTTTCCGTCCCGCGCGCGGCGAGCGTCAGCCGCCACAATCCGGTAGAAGGGTTTCTTTTTCGTGCCATAACGAGATAAGCGAATTTTTACCATATCAGCCTTGTACACCTACTGAAAATGAGCCCCCCGATCAAGCCCAGACTCCCACGAAAAATGGCAGCGTCGTTATAGGCCCAGCTAGCCGAAAAGTCGCCCGAGGCCTTTCATCCCCTTCTTGCCCTTCATGCTCTTCATCATATTCTGCATTTGCTGAAACTCCCTAAGAAACTGATTCATCTCTTCGACGCTGGTCCCGCTACCCCCAGCGATTCGCCGTTTTCGGCTTCCGTTGATGACATCCGGCCGCTCTCGCTCTGTAGGGGTCATGGAACAGATCATGGCATCCACCCGCTTCAGTTTTTTCTCAATGGCCTCTGAGTCGATTTGCTGGGCCATTTGAGACATCCCTGGGACCATGCCCATCAAGCCCTTCAGGCTGCCCATTTTACTCATCATTTTCATTTGCTGCTGAAAGTCTAGAAGGTTCATCTTTCCCTTCATTACTCTCTTGGCGAGCCTCTCTTGGCTCTCTGCGCCCGGGGCCCCAGCCTCTGAGCCCGCCTCCTCAGCCTTCTCGATTAGGGTCTGCAAATCCCCCATCCCAAGAATTCGTGAAACCCATCGATCGGCATGAAAGACTTCAAAATCTCCGGTCTTCTCGCCGCTTCCGACAAAACATAAGGGCACCTTTAAAGCCTCTCGAATGGAGAACACAATCCCGCCCCGAGAGTCTGCATCTGCCTTGGTCACGATCGCTCCGGTCAGACCCACTCGAGAAGAGAAGCCCTCGATGACCTGAAGGCCCTGTTGCCCACTCATCGCATCGGCCACATACAAGATGTGTTGCGGTTGAATCTCTCGCTTCAATTGCTCGAGCTCAGCCATCAGCTCTTCGTCAATGGATAGCCTTCCTGCCGTATCCACGATCACGAAATCCAAGCCGTAAGTCTCGGCGTAACGAACTGCCTCACGAGCCCTTTCTAGAGGGTCCATCGTCTCGGGCTTGATGTAGTCTAACTTCGACTCAGCCGCCAACTTCTCAAGCTGCTCAATGGCTGCGGGCCTTCGCACATCCACACTCACGAGCAAGACCTGCCTCTTTTGTTTCTTTTTAGCCCACAGGCCCAACTTTGCGGCAGAAGTGGTCTTTCCGGCCCCTTGCAGGCCCACCATCATGACAATGACGGGGGGCTTGAAATTCAAGGCAAAGGGCTCTGAGTCTCCCAAAACCGCTCGCATCTCTTTTTGCAGAATGTAAATGAACTGTTGCTGCGGATTTAGACTGTCTGAGACCGCCTCTCCGATGGCCTTCTCTCGAACTGATTCAAGAAAGCGCTCGGCCACGCTCAAACTGACATCGGCCTCTAAAAGCGAGTCTCTCAGATCCCCAAGTATTTCTTCGATATGAGCGGGCCGAAGTTTGGCTTGGCCAGAAAGTTTCTTAAGGCTTCTTTGAAAGGATTTTTGCAGGCTCTCAATCACGATCGCAAACTAAACAAGCCAGATCAGAGCCTCAAGGAAAAATCTCAAAAGCTCCGCTCTGCTCTGTGCCGTCACTGCAAGGCTCCGTCGACCAGATAACGGTGATAGGTGCCTCACGGCCTATGGCATTGAGCATGAGTTTTGGAAGACAGCCGGTGGGGCTCTTCGAGCGTCTGGGTCGCGAAACGAAGTACATTGTCAACGGCGCGAGAAGGAGCGGGCCCTGGAAGCGATCGAAGTTGTTTGGAATTCTAGGCGGTCCCCAACGGATGCTTCCAAAACTCATGATGCTAAACTCTGGGGTCAAGGAGCCAATCTGAAACCAAATCCGGAACCGGAGGTTGACCTGAATGAAGTTGCAGATGGGCCCTTAGCGCCAGCGGTGATACCCCATACTCGACATCCCACTCACCGCGTTGAAGATGTTGAGCCGGCCAGAGCCGAAATCGTTACTTCTTTCGCGACCAGGGGAGCTTCCGAGGTACTCGGAGCTGTCCTCTAAAATTCGGACGACTTCTGGAATCTTGAGATGGGGATTGACCTGATACAGAAGGGCAACGGCTCCCGCAATATGAGGCGCCGCCATCGAAGTTCCGCTGAAGGCTCGATAGCCTCCTCCTGGCACGGCAGAATGCACCCGAGCACCGGGCGCCGAAATATCCGGCTTCACTAAAACACGAGTTTCCCCATCGAAGTCGATAATTCGGACGGGTCCGCGAGAAGAAAAGTCTGTCACTTCGTCTCGCTCATCCGTCGCTCCAACGGCAAAGGCCATCGGCAAACCGGCAGGATCTCCGATCGTAGCGCTCCCACTGCGTCCATCATTGCCAGCGGCAAAGACAGGAAAAATTCCCATCTCAACCCAAGTGATGACTTGCTGAGCGAAAGGGTTTCGTCGCAAATCGCCTGAAAAACGAGAGGCTCCCCAAGAGTTGTTCACCACATGAGGCCGAAGTCGAGAGGCCAATCTACCGTCGGGGTTCCCTATCCACTCCATCCCCGCCAAAATTCCACTCAGACTCCCCGAGCCTCGCCCGCTCAAAATCTTTCCAATCACCAAAGTGGCTTCGGGAGCGACACCAATCTGAACACCGCCAACCCCAGATCCAGCAATCGTACCCGCCACATGAGTTCCATGCCCGTTATCATCATAGGCCTCCGTCTTTTGTTGAATGAAATCCCTGAAAGCGGCAACTCGGCCCCTGAACTCCGGATGCTCTGGGTCTATCCCAGTATCCAGAACCCCCACAACAATGCCTTGGCCCAACAAGTCAGGAGACTGGCGCCTGAGATCTGGAATTCCAATTCTCTCAAGACCATAAGTATAGCGATATTCTGGTTGATCTTGGTCTACTCGGTAAACGAGATCGACAGACTGATCGAGAATAATCGAGCGGACCTCTTGAAAACGGGCCAACTCCTGAAGCACGAGAGGACTGGCCTCAACACTGATCGCATTTGCCCCCCAGAAGTCATTGATTTCGACCAAGTCTTGGGGGTGACCAAAGTGATATTGCCTTTGAAGAAAGGCCCAGACTTCCCTCTGAGCCCGAGTGGCCTCTTCCTTACGAAGCCTTTCGATCTGTCCTGCGCTGAGAGTTCCGGGGGCATGAGCTGCACTTAGGTCAATCGGATCGAAGACAAGAATTGCACGAACTCGCTCGTCATGACGATCAATCGCTCGTCGAACGCCGTCATCAAACTTCCGATCGTCCGCACCAACTTGAGCCCCAAGAGCTACGACAAATACAAGAGCCCAAAATGAGAATTTATTCATTCCTCCCCCTCCAGTGATATTCTACGAGGAATTAAACAAAAGCTTAAGCAAAAGTTAAGTGCTAACTCAGTTCCGCCGGCGTTCTCTCAAATTGACAAGCTGAGACGACTCCCTTGCAGCATTACTTTTTTGAGTCTTTCGTCTCGACCTTCTTCGCGTCTGTCGTTGAAATCACAGGCTCCTCAGTTGTCTTTGCAGCGCTCTCTATCGGAGCCCCCGAGGAAGAAGGCAAAGGAATCTCTAAGCTCTGATAAAGTTTCTTCACCACTTCGTTTCGAACTTTCGAATTCTCTTTCAAATACTCAATCACATTTTCACGACCCTGCCCGATCTTTTCGTCTCCGAAGGAATACCAAGATCCGCTCTTTTGAATGATTTCTAAGTCAGAAGCCTTATCAACAATCTCTCCAAGTCGATTAATTCCCTTGCCGTACAGGATATCGAATTCTGCTTGCTTGAAAGGTGCTGCTACTTTGTTTTTCACCACTTTGACTCGAGTGCGATTGCCCACCACCTGGTCGCCTTTGGTGATCGCACCGATTCTTCGAATATCCAGTCGAATCGAACTGTAAAACTTTAGAGCGTTTCCACCTGTGGTGGTTTCGGGGTTACCAAACATCACCCCAATCTTCATTCGAATCTGGTTAATAAAAGTAACGCAAGCCTTCGACTTACTGATAGTACCCGTGAGCTTCCGAAGCGCCTGACTCATCAAGCGCGCCTGCAGGCCCATATGGGAGTCTCCCATATTTCCTTCGATCTCTGCTTTCGGTGTCAGCGCCGCAACGGAGTCAACGACAATCAGATCGACGGCGTTCGAGCGAACTAAAGCATCGACGATTTCAAGGGCCTCTTCGCCCGTATCGGGCTGTGAAATCAGAAGATCGTCCACATTCACGCCCAGGGCGGCCGCATAGGTTACATCAATGGCATGTTCGGCATCTACAAACGCGCAGACTCCACCCTTTTTCTGACACTCTGCCACCAAATGCAATGTCAGCGTTGTCTTCCCAGAGGATTCTGGCCCAAAAATCTCAACAATTCGCCCCCTCGGCACTCCGCCAATTCCAAGGGCGACATCCAAACCGAAACTACCCGTTGGAATCACATCCAAATTGGTGACCAGCTTCTGCCCGGTTCCGAGGCGCATAATCGCCCCTTTTCCAAATTGCTTTTCAATCGCAGCAACGGCCAAATTGAGAGCCTTCATCTTCTCTGCTTTCAGACCCGCTTTATTGTCCCCTGAATCACTTGCCTTTTTTGCTTGTGCCACAATTACTCTCCTCTGCTTTAAATGCCGATTCCACGCGCCCCTCGCGTAGCCTCACCAGAAGAAAAGCGGTCTCTTTGGCTCTTGTAAAGTATTTGATGGCATGATCCCAAGAAGCCTCGAAAAAGGCAGGAGAACCTAAAACCCCCGACAGAAACGGGGGCTCACTCAGAACTCTTCTTCATCATCATCTTCGTCTTCTTCGAACTCGTCGAACTCAGGCTCAGTCTCGTCTTCCGACTCATCGTCTTCATCCTTCTCGTCGGCCGTACGATCCTCTCGATAACGATCCTCATCCAAATCTTCTTCTTCGGCTTCCTCGATGGGCTCAAGCTCGTCAGCTATCTCATCTCGCTCTTCAGCCCATCGCTCCTGAATCTCTTGCAGAAGCTCTTCTGTGGGCTGCTTAGAAGATTCTCCAAAATCTGCCAGAGCCAACACCATATCTTCAATAGAACCTACCGAGAGTCTCGATGGATCTAGCCGTGGATGTTCGTCGATGAGGCGAAAGGCAATGTCCCCGATGTCAGACCACTTGAGTTTCTTTGCTGTTTTCTTAGCCATCCCTTCCCCTTTTCTAGCTACTCTGGAATCTGAACCACCACTTCACCCGACTTGACTCGAGACTGACAGCCCAATCGTGATTGCTCGTCCAGTCTTTCATTCGCTTCCAACAGACTCTTTTCGTCCTCTGACATAGGGGTCAAGTTTTGCATGCCTGACTTCACAAAAATGTGGCAAGTGGTACAAGCGCAATTTCCACCACAGTCATGATCGAGCGGAAGGTTTTGATCGATAGCACACTCCAATACGGAAGTGCCCGGCGCCACCTCATACGACTCCCCTAGATTTTCAAAACGAATCTTTGGCATGTCTCCATGTTATCGGTGTCCACTGAAGGAAACAAGAGCTTGAAAGCTCAAACAGCAAAGGAAGTGCCGCAGCCGCAAGACTTTTTGGCCTTTGGATTATTATAGGTAAACCCAGCCCCGTTTAGCCCATCCTCAAAATCAATCACGAGGCCCTGTAAAAAGAGCTGTGACTTCGGATCCAAAAGCAAAGCCACCGAATTTTCTTCAAAGGATGCATCGGATTGATTCGGTGCCTCCTCAAAGCTCATCTTATAAGATAGGCCCGAGCAACCTCCACCAACGACCGAAATTCTGAGATACATCTCTTTATCTCCGTGCTCGCGCCTCATCAAAGACTGAACCTTATCTCGTGCTGCATCCGTCAGCTTCAAGACTGCGGACTCTGTGTTTTTGATGGCTTCCATACCCCTTTAGATGTATCACAACTTCTCTGGGGCTGCAAATCCCCCAAAGTGAGAAAGAAGGGCAAGTGACTGAAATAAGAGAGAAACAAGCCCCCTCTTGGCCGACCCCAAAAAGCTGTGCTTTGTCAGAGCCGGGTCTCGTTTTTCATTGCGGTTTGGGCCCAGGCGATGCTGTGGGCCACGATCGAGTTCAATCTCGAGAGGTGCTTCGAAGCCTAAAGAAAATTGCAAATCAGATGCAGAGACGCCTGAAAGACAAGAGCGAAATCAGCGCCCAAGAAATGAGCTTAGGCACTCTTGAACTCTTAGAAGAAGAGCCCCGATTTAATGCCGGAAAAGGGGCCAAGCTTCAGCGAGACGGTCGAGCTCGACTCTCAGCGGCCGTCATGTGTGGCTGGGAGCAAAGAATGGCGGGGGTCTCAAATCTTGAAGCCTGCATCCATCCGGGTCAGATTGCCGCCAGCCTACTAAACCAACATGATCGTTGCCTGACCGGATTTTTAGCCACTCAGTACGCCAAGTCTTTAGGAGTCGGCTTTGAAAGCCCCGAAACCCCCGATCGTCTTCGTGAATGGGCTCAAAAAAAAGAAGGACAATCGGGCACGGTCGGCTGCGTCAGCCTTGACCAATCAGGAAAACTCTTTGCAAGCACTTCAACGGGGGGCCGAGGCTTTGAGAGGCCCGGTCGCGTATCAGACAGCTGCACGCCAGCCGGAAATTTTGCAAACCGATTTGGCGCCGTCTCTTGCACCGGGGTGGGTGAGGACATTCTCGACAGCGGACTTGCTGTGGCCGTACTGACTCGACTGGAGGATGGGATGAGCCTCCAAGAGTCTTGTCTAAGGAGTTTTGCGCGCTTTCCGCATAAAAAGTTCGGAATGATCGGCTTGGATCGAAATTCTCATATCATTATTCACGCCACTAAAGGCACGCTAGGCTTTGGCATCGTCACTCGAAACAAAACTTTTGTGGGGCTCACAGCGAACGATTGGGTGAAGTTCGGGGAAAAGTATTGACGAGGGGGGTTAAAGCGCCAAGAATTTTTCCAGACAGGAGGGGGGTTGTTGAAAAGGGGATCGGTCGGTCTAAAAATCTGCCTGCTTGGCTTTTTGATCTCTCGACCTGCGAACTCCGAGGAAGCCCTTTCATGGGACCAAATGCAGGCGGAGCTTTCTGAGCGAAAGATTTCTTTGTATCCTGTTCAAAGCTTTAAAAATCTCAATGACAGTCGAGCCTGGATAGAAGCGCAACTCGCTGACTTTGAACGCCGCATCGATCCCCTCTTACAAGAGGAATCGGACTTTCGCTTTATCATCCGTCTTGCCCATCTGGCCGATGAAATCAACAGCCTCGTCGATCAACTAGAGATTCAATCCATCATTTCAAACGATCCACTTCAGGCGCAACTCTACTCTAAGGAGTCTCAGTATGCCTCTGATTGGTCAACCGAGAACCTCTACCGCCGAGAAGATCTTTACTTGCGCCTCAAAGAAATCTCAAAAAAAACGGCTCGTTTCTCTGAAGAAGATCAATTGATGATATCTACTCTCTTTCAGAGATTTGAGGATGAACAGTATCGCAGCATGAAGGACGCCAAAG
This sequence comes from Bradymonadales bacterium, assembly GCA_007693605.1. Classification (GTDB taxonomy): domain Bacteria; phylum Bdellovibrionota; class UBA2394; order UBA2394; family UBA2394; genus REDG01. The sequence goes on along the minus strand of REDG01000056.1, from coordinate 31,985 downwards.
CCGCAAGCCAATCTTTTGTGGTGGCCAGATTGCTTGCCCATCTTGGAACGCTCGAAGACGAGTTTAATCGGAGCCTCTCAGACTTCGACACTAGTCTTTGGTTTTCAGGGGAGGAGCTGCAGGGGCTTCGTCCAGAATTCATAGAGAGCCTGAAGTATGAGGCCGGGCGCTATGAAATCAGAGCCGCGAGTTGGCATCAGATCAAACAGCTCATGCTCTATGCCGATCGAGCCCACACCCGGAGGCGGGCACAACTCGCACTCCTATCTCTAGGCGCAGAAGTTGCCCCCTTTCTCGCGAAACCCATTCTTCAGCTAAGAGCTGAAATCGTCAGGCTAGACGGCACTAGGTCCTGGGCATTCAATCAACTAGACGGTCTTTCGATTGATACCGAAGCAAAGTTGGAAAGATTTTTATTGAACTCTTTAGAAGCAAATAAAGAGGCCTTCGAAAGAGAGAGATCTCTTGCTCTTCAAGAAAAGAAGGTGCAACTCCGTAAATCTTCGGCGGTGATCTACTCCCACGACTGGAACTACTACCTCGAAAGGTATGCCCTTCGGCTCTTGGAGGATGACCCTGCCGAGATTGAAGGACACTTCCCTATCGAGTTTGTGATCGAGAAAACCTTTGAGCAGATCGAGAAGACCTTCGGAATAAGGTTTCAAGAGATTCATGATGCCCCGGTCTGGGATCCTCAGGTGAGAGCTTATCTCGCAACAAGCGTAGAGCGATCTGAGCCCATCGGGCTCTACTACTTAGATCTTCAGCCTCGCTCAAGAAAGTCGACGGATTTTTTTCATAGTAGCCTTCGCCAGCGATCCGAAGACGCTGACGGACACTTGAAACTCCCTACAGGAATTCTCTTTGGCAATTTTGAGAAAGAAATCCCTTTAAGGTTTTTGCGAATTCTCTTCCATGAGATTGGTCATGCCCTTCATGACTTCAGCTCTCGACTGAAGTATCAATCCCTTTCTGGCACCAACTCAAAGGAAGACTTTCTTGAGGCCTTTCCAATCTTTATGGAAAGTTGGGCTCTTGATTGGCAGTTTCTTCAACGCATCAGTCGTCACCCCGAAACAGGTCGCCCCCTTAGCGACGATCAGGCCAAGCGACTTGTGAGCTACCTGCAAACTGGTCAAGCTCATGAACTGCAAGCCAGCGTTGTGGACGCTCTCGTAGACTTTGAAATCCACCGAACAGCAAATAGGGACAAATCCTATGAAGAGCTCAATGAGATTGCTCTCGATCTGTATCGGTCTCACTTCTACCCCCTTAACCCGCAGACGCAACCCATTGCGACTTCGTCTCACTTCGTGGGCTACAGCAGCCTCTATTGGGTGTATGTGATGGGACACGAAATCGCAGAGCTGATTACGGAGGTGGGAGGAACCTACGGAGAGTCTCCCCTTTCACCAAGACTCGGGCGAACGATTGTAGGCAGACTTTTGTCAAGAGGTCGGCTTCTTACTGTCGATCAGATCAGGAATGATTTTGCAGCAGATCTCAGATCTCAATGCCGCAACGGAATTGAAGGCTTGAGCAGCCCCAAGAGACTAAAGGAGAATTAGTTGCTACCGCTATTTCTTGCTCCAACGCCTATCCTTTGTCGCTAAAGATAGCATCGTAGAAATTTTGAACGGCAACGACTGCATCCGCTCTATTCACAACTTCTTCAGTATTCGGATGATCTCTGCGAAACTGGAGTGAGTAAGCCATTGGTCCTTGATCCGTAGGATTTTGAAAATTTGCCTGCAACTCTTTAAGAGCCGTGTTGATATAACCACTTTCAACTTCGTCACCGAAAGCTTCTTTAACCTTGGATGCTGCCACCAAACTGCCTCCCGCATTATTGTGGATCAAAACAAAGGCGATATCGTACCAATCTTTCTCTTTTCTTCGGGAGTGAGCGGCCGCAACCTTCGCAAGAAGAAATCCGGCCAAGCCAGCAATATTGATATCAACCTGAAGCTCCTGATCACCAATTTTGGCGTTCAGAGAATGCTTGGTAAAATCGCGTGCCGCATATCCCGTTCCCCTCAAATTTGCAGCACCCAATTGTTCGCAATCGTTGAATCGAAGGGTAGCATTTGATGGCGAATCATCTTGGTCAGCTAAGAGCTCAAACTTTACGACAGCAGAGCTAGCCCCATTGTTTTTTGTTTGCCAGCGCCATATTCGTTCACTCTCGGGAGAAAACTCTGCATTTTTCAATGCTCGTTCTAATCGTTGAGTTTGAACAGATCCGCTTGCTATCTCCAGATCGACCTGAACATCAATGTCGCTTGTTCCTGCATGAAGCTGACCCGAAGAGGAACAAAGCAACTCGGGAACCAACCCGCCAAGCACAACGAATTCCGGCCTGTCCCCGTAGTGATGGACGATGCGAACAAGAGCGGCTTCGGCGGCGGAGCGCGCAACACGCGATCGTTCAGACCCAATGTTCATGAGTGATAACCTCCTTCAAGTGTTCGGCCGCTTCTTCCCCCCGAACTCCGGTGTTGCGAAGATCAGCATAAACTCTCGGCCACGGAGCGATGTTCAGCCCATTCTTCTCAGTAACCAACCGATCACTAATCTTTGTAGGTGCGGCTTTCAATGTAAGACGCCCCCCAGGTAAAGGCCGCAGATTTAATCGGCGGCAAAGTGCTTCAAGCTCAGCAAGAGTCTCGACATTCAAATAAACCTCATAGGTCGCAATCTGAGTGAGATGGGGAGCGAGAATGGCTGAAGCCAACTCCCCAGTGATTGCCCATTTAAGCTTTGCTTGAGTCCATGTTTTTCCAATCTTTGCGAGTTCCCTTTCTGGCCCTTTCCAGGATACGCCGATAGACAAAGAGGGCTTCGATGAAAAAAGGGCTGATTGAGAGGCGTAATCCTCTAAAAGTTGCTCTTGATTAGTTACAAACCGAGCGGACTTGCTTCCTCTGATTTGATTGGACTTCAGATGACCCCGCTCTGTTAGAAATCGAAGAGCATTCACACAGCTCCCTACTGACAATTGTGTGGTGTCCGCCATCGAAGAGACGGTAGCTTTCTGGCCACATAAGAGCGCTTCAGCAACGGTGAGAACAGCGGGTGTCCAGCGCTCTAATTTTTTTTTGCTCACTGCAGAGCGGCCGATTCGCGAAACAATGAGAGGGCCAATGGCAATCTCAGCATTCCCGATTTCATCGGCCCAATTCACTTGTTCATTTCGCAAAAGCTCTTGGGCTCCTGGAGACATTTTTCTCGCAACGAATATTGTGGGACATTGAACATCGACCGACTCTAACGCAGGCTTTACCTGCGCTCGCCACCCTTCACCCACCCAAAGCACCCGGGCTCTTTGAGAAGCAATTTTCACAAGAGTCTGCATACCACTCTGTTCAATGACATCCAACTTGGTAGATGAGGGTAGGATGGCACGAAGGACGGAAAGACTGCGATTTGAACTCATAAAAAGAATATACCTCATTTTTATTAATACATCACCACTACACTGAGGTATCCATAAAAATGATCCATCACCTCAAGCCTGATCTAAAAAGATCAATAATTTCAATATAGTGCTCTCAATGAGCGAGCCGGCCCTGATCAAGGGAGTGTCGCTAAAGGCCCATCTGCTTCGGCGGCTACATCGCTGCGCTTCTCAAGATTCCTCAATCAAATGAATGAACCAAGGGAAATCTTCGGCCTAGCCCAAATGCTTTGGAAGAGACCTTCAAGCCCATTGGCATCTGATATCTCTTGAACTCACTCTTTCGCACAAGCTCAAGGACTTGCCGAACTTGGTCAGGCTCAAAACCATCTGCGACCAGATCGGCCTCAGATCGAAAGCCCTCCACCAGAGACTTCAAAATTCGATCGAGAGTTTCGTAAGGCGGCAAATCATCTTGATCGGTCTGATCGAACTGAAGCTCCGCCGAAGGCGCACGCGTAAAAACCCTCTCGGCAATTCTCTCTTGCCGTCGATTGGCTTCCCGGCCTAAATCATAAACTTGAGTCTTGTACACATCACTGAGAGGGCAGAGTGCACCGTTCATATCTCCGTAAAGCGTGCAATAGCCAACGGCCAACTCACTCTTATTGCCTGTACTCATCACTAAGCCCCCAAACTTATTCGAAAGCGCCATGATCAAGAGTCCCCGGACTCTCGACTGCAAGTTTTGTTCGGTCAGATCTTCTTTCATCCCTTGAAAAGCCATCTGAAGACTCTTCTTCGCCGCCTCAAACATTTCTTCGATCACAATGATGTGAAGTGGGGCTTGCGTCTTTTTCGCAAAATACAATGCGTCTTCATTACTGGCCTGAGAAGTGTAACGAGAGGGCATCATCACCAATGTCAAATTCGAAGCCCCCAAAGCGTCCATGGTCAACGAGGCGGTCACCGCAGAATCAATACCCCCACTCAAGCCCACAAAAGCCCTGTTCATTCCGGTCTTTCGGCAATAATCGCGAATCCCTAGAACCAGAGCATCATAAATGTCAGAACTCTCCGACGGGCTTTTCAGCTCTAGTGAGGGCTTGTCGTCTTTGGTATCAAAAACAATCTCATCCTCTTCGAAAGCCTTGGCCTGCTGAGCAATCTCTCCCTTGGCCGATAAAAAATAACTTCGCCCATCAAAAATCAGGCTGTCATTCGCGCCCACGGCGTTGGCATAAATCAATGGCTTTGAATATTTGACGGCGATGGACTTAAGCATTTCCCTCTTTTTCTGAACTTTCGCCGACTCAAAAGGAGAAGCCGAGAGATTCACAAAAATACTCGCCTTCTCTCTCAAATCCCCCAGCGGATCCTGAGAATAGCGGTTGTGTAGGGAGGCCCCAACATCGTGGTTCCAAATGTCTTCACAGATGCTCAATCCGATTTTTTCGCCCTGAAACTCCACCACACAAGGCTCTCGCCCGGCTTCGAAAAATCGATCCTCATCAAAAACATCGTAAGTCGGCAACAGTCTTTTAAAGTAAGTGGCCACCAACTCTCCTTCTCTAACGAAGTAGGCCGCATTGCGACAAGGCCTGCCAGTAGACAAACTTCTCTCAACACTTCCGAAAACAAAGCTGTGCTTCGGAAAATCCCGAATCAACTCCATGCTGGCCTCTTTGGCCCTCTCTGCAAAACTCGAATAATCGAGAAGGTCTTGTGCGGGATAACCGCAAACACAACACTCGGGGAAGATCACCAACTCGTCTGGTGCGGAAGCCTCCAGGGCCTTTCTCATCCGAGCAAGATTGCCTGAGAAATCCCCAACCTTGCTATCCATTTGTACAATTCGAACTTTCATATCTCTTTCAGGCCGAGAGTCGAAACTGTTTCTTATAAAGGCTGGCTGCGTAAGCGTCTCGCTGCATCAGCTCTTTGAAAGAACCCTGCTCCACAATTTGGCCTGACCGAAAGGCTAACAAACGATCACATCTTCGCAAAGTGCTCAATCGATGCGCGACAAAGAAACCTGTTGTTTTCCTGAAATCCTTCAACGACCAGAGCCGGTCCATGGCGTTCTGAATGGCGAATTCCGTTCTACTGTCGATATAGGAGGTCGCCTCGTCTAAGATCAGAACCTGAGGTTTTCGAACCAGAGCGCGGGCAATCGAAAGGAGTTGCCTCTGCCCGGTCGAAATGGAATGAGCCCTCTCAGACATCATCTCGTCCAAACCCCTTGGCAGAGAACTGGCCCAGGATCTCAACTGCACCAGCTCAAGCGCTTGCCAAATCTCATCATCACTCACCGAGCTATCGTAAAATCGAATATTCTCTCGAAGACTCACGGAAAAGAGGGTCACTTCCTGCGAAACCCATGCAAACTGCGAGCGATAGTCTGCCAGCCTAAAGCTCTGAATGTTGGTGTTGTTGATCAGAATCTCTCCTGTGCTCACTTCATGAAAGCGAAGCATCAACTGACAGGTCGTTGACTTTCCGGAGCCTGTCTCGCCCAGAAGCGCAATCTTTTCACCTGCGCTCACTTCAAAACTAATCCCCTGAAGTGCCCGCTCTTGATGTCCGGGGTAAGAAAACTCCACTGCCCTGAATTCGAGCCGAGTTAGCTGTGGAAAGTCCTGATGCCCCTGATCAGACTCAGGCTGATCGTTTGAAATCTCGACCAGTCGATCGACAGAGGCCAAAGCCTGCTGAAGAATAGAAAACTTCTCAGCGAACTCCTGAATGGGCCAAGAAAAATAGCTCGAATAAGCCAAAAAACTCACAATGACACCAATGCTCACAAGCCCATGATGAGCCAGTAAAGCCCCTGTAAACAAGAGGCTCAAGGACATAAAGAGAGTTAAAAACCCAAGACTCGAGTTAAAAACCGCAATGCGGTGAACAGCCGCCAAGCTCTTCTGTCGATACTTATCTGACAGACGAGAGAACAGACTCTCAGCGTGAGAAAGAGCCCCCAAGCCCCGAATATCTTTCAGCCCAGACAGGCTCTCCCCCACAAAGGAGTTCACAAGAGACAAAGCCTTTCTTGTGAACCCAAAGTGACGGCGAATCGGCAGGTAAACCTGTTTTGTAAAAATGAAAATGCAGCACGCCACGGCGAGCGCCACCAAAGCCATTCTCCACTCCAGAAGAAACATCGCCACCAAAACACCTAAAATCATAAAGCTGTGTCCCACCAGAACCACCAAGGCTGAAGAAAAGAGCTCCTGCAGAGAATTGATATCGCTATTGAGCCGAGTACTGAGACGACCCGCAGAAAACCGATCAAAAAACGAGATTCGATACGAAAGCACGCGATTCAAAAGACTCGAGCGATAATCGACCAATATCTTGAAGCCGAACTTCATCAAACTGAAGTTCACGAACACACTTGAAAGAAACAGGCAAACTTGAACAAAGAGCAACAAAGAGCCCAACAGAAAGAGTCTCGTCCAATCATTGCCTTGAATCGCTTCGTCAATGATCTTGCCCAAAAGAAAAGGCGTCCAAACATTGAAATAGGCGGGCAACAAAGAAATGAGAATCGCCAGCACCATCATCCCGCGATACGGCCTCAGAAGCTCAACCAATTGCCGATAGGCTGTGATCTTCACCCCGCCACCTCCTGAATCAACATCTGCTCTCTTTGAAGGTGTCGAAGTTCTTGTATAAACCTAGACTCTGACATCGCCGCTCTCGGCTGCCCGAAAAATTCAAGACGACCACTTTGAAGCACTAAGATTTGATCTTGCAACTCCAAGGTCTCAAGCCTCTGACTCACAAAAAACACAGTCGCTTCTGCAGGAATTCTTCGCCTCAGGGTCTCCAGAATTTTCAACTCGGTCTCGGCATCCAAATGCGAGAAGATGTCATCAAAAAGATAAACGGCCTTCTTTTGTAAGAGCGCCCGCCCGATGGCGATTCTCTGCTTCTGACCCCCCGAAAAGTTCGTTCCTCTCTCGCCAAGCCGAGCCCATAAGCCCCCTCGGTCAACGAGCTGCCCTAGATCAAAGGAGAGTTCCTTCAAAAGGTCTAAGAGATCCTCATCCGCTCTCCCTCTTCCACCAAACAAAAGATTGTTTCGAAGGCTCTGCGAAAACAGATAGGTCTCTTGAGGAACGAAAAGAATCTGAGAACTCAAGTCTGGCGGAGAAAAAGACTTAAGGTTTCGCCCCCTCCAAAAAACTTCGCCGGAGCTCGGATCAATCTCTCTTGTCAGCAACTCGAGCAGGCTCGACTTGCCAGAGCCAACGGGCCCCGTCAGCCCAATCCATTGCCCCCCCTCAATCTTTAGATCGATCTGATCTAGAGCCAGAACATTCTCAGAGTACGCAAACGATGCCTTCTTTAACTCAAACTCAGGTGCAGCCTTTTCCGCCTCTTCCCCTGATCGAATCACTCGATGAGAGGGAGTCTCTGCAATCCTGCGCATTCTCTTCTCGGATGCACTTGAACCTCGAAAGAGTTCCACAAACCAGCCAATCGCCATCATGGGCCAGTCCATCTGAACCAGATAAAGCTGAAACGCAATGAAGCTCGATATCGCAAGCTCTCCAGACAAGACTCGACTCCCTCCATAGAACATCACAAAGCAAGTGGCTAAGCCCAAAAAGAAGTAGAGAATCGGAACAAACGAACTCTGATAGCGAGCCACTCGAACAGAGGCAGACTCAAGTCGACGACTCTCTCTTACGAATTCTTGATGAAATTCCTTCTCTCTTCCGAAGGCCTTGATCACCCGAACACCAGAGGCAATCTCAAAAGCAAATCCTGTTAGATTGCCAATCAAATTCTGAACGCTTTCATAAAGAGCCGAAAGTCGATCACTCAGATAAACCAATAAAATGGAGCCTAAAACAAGCGCGGGAATCACCATCGCCGCCATCTTCCAGTCTAAAAGAAACAAAATACTCGAAAACAAGATCACATTAAGAATCGTGTCACAAATGGCGATACCCCCAAAAGAGAGCGTCATCCGAATTTTATCGGAATCTTCAGAAAGCGCAGAGATCAAATCGCCCACTCGTCTTGATCTCAAAAAGGCAGCGTCTTGACTCAACAAATTTTTATAAAAGAGCTGACGAACTTCGTGGGTGCGAGGAAAACCCACAAACACAAAAAAGACGCGCCAGTAGTAGCGCCCAATGGTCATCAAGGCGATAAAGCACAAAAAGAGAGCACACAGACTGCCCACAAACCAGGGGGTATCGAGCCTGTCCAAAAACACGGGCACCCACCAGGCCTGATCGCGCCCCTCCAGTCGATCAATCACCACCTTCACAAAGAGTGGGAAGCTGAGGCCCATCAAGTTCACAAAAACTAGAATCAGAGCCCCCTTCAAGAAACTTTTGCGGCTACGCCACAGACTCCACCGGTGGCTAAAAAAAGGAGCGTCTTTAATTTTTGCGATGAGAGACAGCACTTAGGAGTTCCTTCAGGTCTTGGGCTTTAGATTTAGCGGACTTTGAGAAGCAAAGAAAAGAGCTTACTTCATCATTTTCCCAAGCTAAAGCTTCTGAAAGATTTGAATTTTCGGTCCTACACCAAGCGGCTGAAGACCCATTCGATCCGCCAAAACTTCGAAGCTGCGAACTGACCAAAAACACAAATGAGTGGGATCTCGAGGATAATGCCAGCTCTCAAACGAAATGGAGTCCTCAAACAGTCGGGTCATGATACCCAACAGCCCTCCGGCCTTCAAACAAGAGAGCATTTGCCTCAGGGCCGGAAGGGGCTCTCGTAGGTGCTCAAGCACTTCAGTTGCCAACACGCTGTCGTAAAGCTTCCCCAGCAACTCCGGTTGATGTCGAAAATAAAGATCGTAGTCCGAGACAACAAAACCTCGCTCTCGGAGGAGAGCCCCAAGAGCCGAGTCCGCCCCACAACCGAAATCCAAAATCCGAGATTGAGGCTTCAATCTCGGAAGGATCTCGCCCAGAAAGTCAGAGAAAAAATCCCGATAGAGAGGATCTTTCGAGTCATTTTCGTGCAAAAGATAGCGCTGATATTCTGCTTCGGGAGTTAAATGAAAGTCTTTGTGAACGAAAATCAACAGGCAATCTTCGCAGCGAAGATAGCGCCTAGAGTGAACAAAGGAAAATTCAGTCAGCCGACTCGACTCACAAAGACCACATCGCACGAGCCTAGACTCGTTGAAGCTCCCCTTTTTGGGCAAGTCTTTCGAGTTTAGAAATGAGTCGCTTTAGCTTTCTCCGATCCTCTTCAAAAAACTTTACTCCATAATAGAATGAGACCCCTGCTGTTGAATTAGAGGGGGTGATATAGAGGACATTGCCCATCAGAATGTGGGACTCCTCGTAACCCTCTGAGTTTACTGAAAAAATCGAACAGGCGACCTCGCGCGGAGGAGCAATCTCGGGCAGAGCCTCTGTTGAAAAGAATCCACAGCCCCCCTGACCAAGCGTCGTCATCCTAAGCTGCTGGGGATACTCTGATATCTCTCCACCCAAGACGAAGCAATGAGAGACATCATAGCGTTGAAATTCTCTTTGGCTGCTGCTGCCCATGCTTCCATTCTACCGAAACGGCGCCCAAGACCAAGCCCCCCCGCCTAGGGCCTTGATGAGGGCATTGACTCGTCCAAAGGGGGTTCGGAGCGAGGCGTCTTAAGGTTTTGAGCCAGCGCAAGACTGACCAAAATAACTAGAATCCCCAAGAGGGCCAAAGCGGGCATCGACTCTTCGAAAATCAAATATCCAAAACTCAAAGAGAAAATGGCCCCGACATAAATGAGTGGGCTTGTTCGAGCAACCGAGTCCATCTGTATGCCAATCGTAATATACCATTGAGCCAAAAAAGTGATAATGCCCAAGATCACCAGTAGAAGCCATTCGACTGGAGTCGGAGGAGTCCAATGAAACAAACTATAAGGCCCAATGACAATACAGGCCACGAGCGGAAAATAGAAGGTGACGACAAGAGGATGATCCGTTCGCTTAAGTTCTCTGACAAAATTGTAAGCAAAACCGGAAGCCACAGCGCCCAAAATGCCTAGGCCAGCATGACCAAGAGACACTCTTGGATCAAAGCCCTGAACCAGGGCCACGCCGAAAAAAGCCAAAAGAAAAAGGGCCCACTGCTTTGGACTCGCCCCATCTTGTCGATGCCAAATTCCCGCAATGAAAATCGTAAACAATGGAGAGATCTGCTGCAGGGTATAGGCCGATGCCAAAGGCATCTTAGTGAGAGTGTAAAAGAAAATGAAAAGACCGGCCGTTCCGACAAGACCGCGGGCAAAAAGCAGCTTTCGGTTTACACCTAAGGGTTGAATTCTAGCCCAGGCCAAGAGTGGAGCGGTCATGGCCAAAGACACCAAGGCTCTCAGAAACACCACTTGATGTGTCGGAAGGTCGCTCAACCACTTGACGATCACCCCCATCAACGAGAACAGAAAAACGGCCAACAATACGAATTGCTGGCCCCGAGAAAGAGAAAACATCCTTGTTCTGGTTCTATCTGAGCTTTGCACGCAAATCAAAAGGGGAGTGCCGTTAATCAGGAGTTGGGCGACAATCTTATAGGGTGTTCAAAGATCTCGAAAAACGCTAGGCCTAGACCGTGCTTTCCTCGATTAGAAATTATGCTCCCCTTCTTTGGATTCTCGCCCTTACAGGGGGCCTTGCTTATGCCGTTGAACTGCGAAGCGAAAGCTGGCACTGGGAGTCTTGGATGCACTCCTTTATGGGCTTTTTCTTTGTCCTGCTCGCCCTCTTCAAGCTCGTGAATCTGAGAGGATTTGCTGACGGATTTCAGAAATATGATTTGTTGGCCCAACAGTGGCGACCCTATGCCTTTGCCTATCCGTTTTTGGAGCTGGGACTTGGCTTTGGCTATCTTGTAGAAAGCTTTCTTGTGCCCCTCTACCTTCTTACTATAGGTCTCATGCTCTTCGGACTTGGGGGCATTCTCTTGAGCCTGAAAAGAGGCTACCAGTTTCGCTGCGCCTGCCTGGGAACGGTTTTAAATGTAAAGTTAAGCCACATTAGCGTTCTGGAAAATTTGGGAATGGCCGCTATGGCCGGTTTTATGCTGATGATTTCATTTTTGGAGTAGGTGAGATATGGATTGGAAGGTTTTTTTTCTAACAGCAGGTTCAATGTTCGTTCTCGAAATGGGCGACAAAACCCAGCTAACGGCCCTAGCTCTGTCGGCAGAACATCGAGGCAAGTGGGAGGTTCTGGCGGGAATTCTGATCGGCTTAATGCTGGCTGGAATCTTCGCTTTCTTCATGGGTCGCATTGTCGCGCACTATCTACCAGAAAGCCTCATTCGCTATATGGCTGGATCGATATTTGTTTTGGTTGGCCTTTGGGTCTTGATTCGAGGCTGAGCCGAAACGAGTCTCGAGTTTGTGTTCTGTGAGATTTCATAACCTCATTCTTTTAACCACCGAAACTCTCAAAGAACCTCTTGAGGATGATCTCTTGCTCGCGAGGGCTCTTGAAGCAAACGGACTTCGAGTTTCACTGGAAAATTGGGAACGCTTTGAGCCGGAATCGCAGCGGATGCAGGCTGTACTGTTTCGAACAACATGGGGTTATCCAAAAAAACTCAAGGCCTTCAAGAATCTTCTGAAGTCGCTCTCAAAGTCTGGGCTGGATGTCTGGAACTCCCCCAATCAAATTCGATGGAACCTTAAGAAGGACTATCTCTTGAAACTGGAAGGTCTCGGATACCCCGTCATCCCTTCGAAGCTGCTCCGACGAGAGGAGCTTCGAAACATTTCCGATATTCTTTCAAAGCTTGAGTACGAATCTTTCGTCATCAAACCATTGGTTGGAAGCTCAGCTTTGGGTTGCCATCGGCTTGAGCTGGGTGATTCACTTGAGCTTTTGACTCAAGAGTTGCAGAACTCCAATTGTGACCACTGGCTTCTTCAAGAGTTTCAAGAGACACTGATCACCGAAGGCGAACTCTCTCTCGTCTTCTTTGAAAATGAATTCTCTCACGCTGCTTTAAAACGGCCGGGGCAAGATGACTACCGCGTTCAAGAGGAACTCGGGGGAAAAGTTGAAATCACTCCTTGCCCCTCAGAGGCGCTCCGCGTTGCCAAAAAAATTCTGAATGGTTTAGAAGAAGAGCCTCTCTACGCACGGGTCGATCTTGTCCGGAAAAACAAGGGCTATCTTCTGATGGAGCTAGAGCTCATCGAGCCGGATCTCTTTCTAAGACTTCACAAGCCCTCAGTGGCTCAGTTTAGTTCGAGTTTGCTCAAAAGATTTTGAAGCTTGCGTCTTACTCTGACTTTTCGGTGGCCCCATCGGATGCACCTGCCTCGACTGATGCAGTCGCAGCCTGCCCCTCAGCAGCGGGGGGAATCTCTGGCTCTTTCTTCGCTGGAGTCAGCTTGATCAAACCTTCCCTTTGAAGAATTTGAATCTTGTCATCTGAATGAATCCAAGCTTTCTGCAGACTCTGAACGGCATATCGCCCAGATCGCTTCTTAAAAATCCGATAGTCTTTGGTGACTTTAACAACGTTCATTGAGCACCTCCTTGTTTCAAAGCAAGCTCTAGCCCTCTTGCAAAGAGACATCAAGCGAGATTCCTGTGATTAGCGACTCCAGCTCGCCCAGAAAGACCTCTGCCGACTTGCGCCACGAGTGCCGAGCCGCAAACTGAACGCAGGCTTCTCGAGAAATGCTTGAAGCCTTTCGGACGGCAGTTTCGAGATCTCGATCTAGCGCGCCTGGACCTCGCTCTCCCAAAACATCGAGAGGGCCAGTGACTGGAAAGGCCGCCACAGGCGTTCCACAGGCGAGGGCTTCCAAAAGCACAAGTCCAAAGGTGTCGGTAAGAGAAGGGAAGACAAAGACATCAGCGAGCGAATACAAGCGGGGAAGATCCTCCGAGGCCATCCCTCCAAGAAAGAGGGCGTCAGGATAGCGCAACTGAAGGCTTTGTCTCTCTGGACCGTCTCCCACCACCACCTTCAGGCCCGGACAACGAAGAGACAGAAAAGCCTCGATATTCTTTTCCACGGCCACGCGACCCACGAAAAGAAGAATTCGAGAGGGTCGTTTTGATCGCATAACCTGATGGTCTTCACAAAAATCCTCCCAAGAATAGGGAGTGGGCTTAAAGAGATCGAGGTTTACTCCTCGACCCCAAAGCCTGAGGTTTCGAAATCCCTTTTCTTGCAAACTCTTGATTAAGCTCGGACTCGGCGCGAGCACCGCCTCCGACTGCGAGTGAAACCAGCGCATATAGCGAAAGCCCCACTTCGCAGATAGACCAAATCTTGCTTCCACATACTCTGGAAACTTTGTGTGGTAGGCCGTAGTGAACGGAATCGAGTTTCTGATACAGAATGCGCGAGCTGCCAGACCAAGAGGCCCCTCTGTTGCAATGTGGATGGCCGAGTAGTCAAACTTACTTAGTCGTTGCCCTAGCTTACCTCCCAAAGGAAGTGCCAGGGGGATCTCTGAGTAGCGGGGACAGGGGAAATTGAAAAAAAGTTTGGGATGAATAATCTCCACATCGTATCCCAACAGAGCAAGCTCCTTTTGTAGGTTCTGAAGTGAACGAACTACCCCGTTGACCTGTGGAACCCAAGCGTCGCTGACGATGATGATTCTTCGATAAAGTTGCAGCCTCACCCTCTTAGTATGATCGGACTAAAGAGGTTCCGTTAGAGCCTTGGCCGAAGACTAACAATTCTTTACACGACCCAAAGAATTCAAAACGAAGACGAACCTAAGCCTGTGACCTCTTTTGAAATGCAAGGCCCCTTCTTCGCCCCCATGAGACTTCAAAAAGAGCTAAACTTCAGATGAAACAAGATGCCAAAGACCGGGGGTCTGATAAAATTATCTAATAAAAACAATAGTTTAATAGCGTATTTTTAAGAGATAAAGTTATTTACTGGAGGTCTTGTTGAGTTTAAACTTAACTAAACTATGGTGACCAATCTTTGGTTTTTTAAGGCAAAGTCAGAAAGTCTCGAGAAGCTAAAGAGGGAGCTACCAAAAATCAATCTCTCAATTCATGCCCACCAAAGCTTGCCTGAACTCTCCGATCTTTTGAACTCTCAGTACCTGAGTTCAGGCAAGCGTTTTCGTGCTCTCTTGTTTTTGATCAACTCGAACATGTTTCACACTAGTCCGGATGAGGTCCTCGCTTTTGCAAGAATCCTAGAACTTATTCACTCGGCCACGCTCGTTCATGACGATGTGATGGATCAGGCTCCACGAAGGAGAGATAAAGACACCATCAATCACCTAAAATCAAACTCAGCCGCGATCCTCTGCGGAGACTTCCTCATTGCGCAGGTCATGAAGGAGACGGCCGCCGGAGGAAGACTGGACATCTTAAAAGAACTCTCAGGAGTAGTGGAAGACTTGGTGGTTGGTCAGTATATGGAGTTGGAATCTCAGGGGGTGCTTCATCAAAACTGGGATCGGCAAATCGAAATCGCTCGACTGAAAACGGGCAGTCTGGTTCGGTCCTGTTTCAGTATCCCTGGCCGACTCGCGAGTCTAGATCTCCCCACATTGAAGGCACTCGAATTGGTTGGTGAAAAAGTAGGTGTCGCTTTTCAGATTCAAGACGATATTCTCGACTTTTCTCAGAACACCGGGAAGGCGTCCGGCCAAGACTTGGCCCAGGGGATGATGAACTTTGTCAGCATTCAGCTTTTGCGGGACTACCCTCAACTTAAGGATGAACTCAGAGAAGTCTTTGGCGCGGAGCACCCGGAGATTCCTCAAGCTTGGCCGCTCCCAGAGGTCTGCTTGAAGTTGCGCGCCTATTCGAAGGCTCTCCTTCGGGAAGCAACAGACCAAGTTGAACGAATTCAAGATCGAGCGGTTAACGAGGAAGCTCGTAAGTACTTACGCCAGGTGATCGAAAAGCTCGGTGACCGAACAAAGTAGTCCCATGTCGATTTTAGAACTGAAAAGAAATGAGAAGTTGTTTCAAGAACTAATGGAATCAGGAGTGCTGAAGACTTCCGAAGGAGAGAGGTTCGCTCAGTTGGTCAGATTTGTAGATCTACAAGACTCCAACCAATCCTATGGCATCTTTCAGGTGACTCCTGTTGATCAACTAAAACGACCCGGGCTCCACCTTAGAGTTCTGTCCTCTCTTAGAGCATACAGTTTCTCAGCAACCCTTGGGGTCGGGATTTGTGTTGTCCTATTCGGAATACAGCAAGGCTGGGATCTAAATCTGCTGGCAGCGAGTCTTGGGGGATTCATCACAATCTTACTCCATTCCTCCATTAATCTTTATAACGACTATGCTGACTACCAGCGCCTCATTGACTTGCCAGGCACACCTGGTGGCAGCGGTGCGATACAAAAAGCGTGGCTGAGCCCTCGATGTGTCAAGAGACTCGCCCTTGGTTGTCTATTATTAGCTCTAGCTTCAAGTCTATGGCTGGGGCTTCTTCAGAAGTGGCCCTTGTGGCTGTGGGTCGTCGGAGCGGTCTCCTGCCTGGGAGTGCTCAGCTATTCAGGCGGCAACTTTAGGTTTGGAGTGAAGTACATCGCTCTTGGAGAAGCCTTGGTGTTCGCCATGTGCGGTCCTCTTCTAGGCCTGGCATTCTCCTATGTCAGCTTTGGCACTTTCAACTCTGGCGTGATGTATATCTCTTCCGCCTTGGGAATGTTCGCGGTCGGCCTTCTCTTTTGCAACAACCTTCAAGACATTCCCCAGGATCAAGCTCGGGGAGCGATGACCTTGGCCCAGATAATGGGCTTTTCAAAGGCACAAAAAATACCTGGCATCATCTACGGCCTCGGCCTGCTCACTCTCGGAATTGGCTTGGCCACACACATCCTGCCCTTTCCAATTGTCCTAGCGGGTCTTGTGGCCTTTCCAAGCTTCAAACTCTCAAGAAAACTATCAAAAGCCTCGGGGCCCTTTTCAATTGAACTCGAAAGCTCTCGGCTCGAAGCCGCAAAAATCCACGGCCAACTCAGCTTGAGTATCTCTATCGCTCTCTTGATTGCTCTTCTTTTTTGAACCAGGCTTGAGCTTTATGCTCAAAGGGAACATAGGCAGAGAGGCCCTTCGGCAACACCTTCAAACCGAGTCGCTCGGCCTGTGCCTGAAGCGCCGCCTCTTCAAAGCGACTTGTGACAAGAATCGCCCGATCAACCAGGCGATTGTCTTTCAACCAATCCAGGCCGGTCTTGGACTCTCCGAAAAACTCGTAGTCCATCAAGAACAGATCAAAGCTCTGAAAATCCAAATCCTCTAACTTCCAGTGATCTAACTCTGAAAGAGACCAAAAGTGCTTCAACTCGACGCCCAATTCCTCTGCACGAAAGGAACGAAAACGGCCATCCCAAATCCGATGGATGGAAGAGTCATCATCTGCAATCGCAACACGCATTCCATCCCAAATCTGAATGCTCGACAAAAACCAGGCCGGATCGCTGGCCTTAGGCAGGCGAATCGAAACTCGGGTGCCCTTACCCGGCTTCGACAAAATACCCAACTGTCCATCACAAGCCTCCACCACTTCTTTAGCATAGCTAAGACCAAGCCCCGAGCCCCCCGGCTTCTGGTATGAGACCCCTCGCTGAAAGACGCGATGAAGCTTATCGGAAGGAATCCCCCGTCCGTTATCCTCCACCAAAACAATCAAAGAATCGGGCTGACAACGAAGACTCACAGAAATCTGCCCCTCTTCGGCCTCAATGGCTTCTACGGCATTATCAATCAGGTTTGAAACGGCTCTCAAAAAACTGCTCGACTCTAGCTTCGCAAAGGCCGCGTAGGCGCTTCTCGCCAATTTGAAGTGAATCTCGATCTTTCGATTTCGCCGGTATTGAATCCGCTTCTCAGTCACCAACCGATCCAAAAGACTCGAAACCAACTCGATCTGTGGCCCGTCTTGAGTCACAAACAGCCCCTTTCGTTTGGGCAAAAGATTGTTGGCAATGTCATGAATTCGATGAACGGCCGATCGAAGAAGATCTCGCTTCTCTTCGGGCATACTATGAGCGTCTCTCAGAAAAATGTTCAGAGCCGCCAGCGGTGAACGAATATCATGCGCAATCTGAGACGCCATCTTTCCAAGAGCGGCATCTTTGGCCTCCTTTTCGAGAGAAGCCACCAAGGGCTGAACATAGCGGCGCCTTAATCGACCGCGCCAGAGCCACCAAAAGAAAATCGAGATCACCACTGAGGCCAAAGCAAAAAGGGAAATCAAACCGGCCTGCCTAGAAATCTCCTCATAAGAACGAGCGATCACAACACAGCGATTCAAAGGCAGATAGCCCAAAGTCAGCGGCTTTAAAATATCGCTCGTGGACTCACACTCACTGACAGAAACCTCGACGGATTGACCGCTCAACCTGAGGGCTTGTTCAAACTCTCGCACTTCTGGAAGCTCCTCCCATAGCCAAAAGCCAGTAATCTGGTTTCTGTAAACGGCCTCGGTCAGCCGATTCTCCCAAGTCAAAAAGTTTGACTCAATGACCTCTTCTCCTGCGCGAGAACTGAGCCAGAACATCGTGGAAAGACCCGCAAACGCCAGTCCGCAAAGAAGAAAAACCTGCAAGACCAAAGCCGCGAGAAACACTCGATCGGTGAACTTAACAAAATCTTGCGAATGCTTCTTTTTCATTGAGGCTGCGCCCGCATGAGACTCTTATAAAATTGAGGACCCTGTGAGCTAAACTGATAAACTTGAACACCTTCTTTGGTTGAGCTGCCGGTCTCCAGCTTGATTTGGCCTGTCGCCCCCTCAAAACTGACCTGGCTCAAAGCCCTTTTTGCATTTAAGCCCTTCGACTCTTTAATCTCCACCGCGGCCAACACGGCATTCATGGAATCAAAAGCCAAGGCAACCGCTTGAGAGAGGCCGCCTGATTGCCGCGAAAGCCTTTCTTGCACTTCAGGCCTTCCCAAAAGCTCCAAGAACCGAAGATTCGACTCCGACTGATACTCTCTTGCCCAGTGAGAGAGAAAGAAAGCCTTCGGTGAAGCTTCAGTCGAATCCGAGAAACTCCGAAAAATCAGCTCTCCAGTTCCCCAACTGTCAGGCCCAAAGAACTCAAGATCAGTTGCACCGATCCGAAAAAATCGAGATAGAATGGCCGCGACCTCGACGCTGTAAGAAGGAATCACAACAAACTGGGGCTTTGACTCAAGTAAGCCTTTAATCACAGAGTCTGTGAGCTCTTTTTCATCCGAGAAGCCCTTAGAGTGAAGCTCTTGAATTCCCCATCTCTGGGCGGAAGCCTCAAAGGCCCGCTGAAAGCCGACAGAAAATGTCTCTGTCGTATTAAAGAGAATCAGGCCACGACTCAATGATCGATCTTCCCCGATCAAGCTTGCAAGTTGATCGGCCTGATAATGATCATCAAAACACACGCGAAAACTGTAGTTCCTGTTCTCGGTAATGGCTGGGTGGGTGGCCAAGGGAGTGATCATAGGAATCTTGTTAGACTCTGCAACATCCCCAATCACGAAGGCCGAATTTGAAGTGAGACCCCCAATGATAAAGCTGGGCCGGTGCTGCTCAATCGCCTCACTCACCTGTATCGCCAGCTCAGAAACATTTCGACTGGCTCGATAGTGAATGACCTCCACTTCTCTCTCAGCCTCTACCAAGGCAAGATCGACTCCAAGACCCGCTGGGCTGTTTTCGGTGGGATTATGAAGAGATGGCTCAAAGAAGGTCAAAACTCGGAGTTTTCGCGACTCATTCGTGTCGGTTTCCGCTCCGGCCAGAAGCCCCTCTGAACCAAGCAATAAAAGGATCGAAAGCAATGCCCCAAGCTTCATTCTTGGGCTTCTAGCACAGATCAGAATAGAATCAAGACGCCAAAGCCAGGGCGGAAACCCGGCCTAAAGTTCAGGGCCCTCCAGAAGCAATAGAAAGGCGAATTCTTTCGCAATCAAGCGATAGCCCTCGAAGCGGCCCGAAGGCCCAGCATGGCCCACCGACAGATCCGTATAAAGGAGGCAGAGACTGTCGTTGGTTTTCACATCACGCAGCCGAGCCACCCATTTCGTGGGCTCCCAGTACTGAACTTGAGAGTCGTGATAACCCGATGTGACCAGCAGATGGGGATAGGCTTGGGGCTTAACATTGTCGTAGGGCGAATAAGAAAGCATATATCGAAAATATTTCTCGTCGTCAGGATTTCCCCACTCTTCATACTCATTCGTTGTCAGAGGCAGGCTCTTGTCGAGCATCGTATTGATGACATCGACAAAGGGAACGCCCGCGATCACGCCATGATAGAGATCTGGCCGGGTGTTCATTGCCGCTCCCATCAACAAGCCCCCTGCACTCGCCCCCATCGCATAACAGTGCTCAGTCGAGCTGTAGCCTCGACTTAAAAGAGCTTCTGTGCAGTCTATAAAATCAAAAAAAGTATTCCACTTTTTCAAAAACTTTCCGTCATCATACCAATGTCGGCCCATCTCTGAGCCGCCTCGAATATGCGCAACTGCCACAATGAACCCACGATCTAAAAGACTGAGTCTTGATAAACTGAAGTCTGGTTCTTCACTAAGACCATAAGAACCATAGCCCAAAATCAAAAGGGGGGTCGCTTTAGAGGGCTTGGTACTACGACGCCGCACCAGCGAAATCGGAACCTGCACACCATCTCGCGCGTGAATCTCGATCCTTTCTGACACATAATCTTCTGGCTCGTAGCCTCCAAGCACCTCGTCTTGCTTCAAAAGATTTGATTGTTGAGAATCCCAGTCATACTCAAAAACGGATTCGGGCCTAGTCATCGACTCATAAGAATAACGAAACTTTCTGGTCTCATATTCTGAGTTAATGTCTGACTCTGCCAAGTAAGCAGCGTCTGGAAATTCAAGGTATCGATCTTCTCCGCTTGTTCTAGAAATCAATCGCAGCTGAGAAAGACCTCTCTCTCTCTCTTGCAAGAATATAAAGTCTTTGTATACCTCGATGTCTTCCAGATAGACTTCGTCTCGATGAGGAACCACCTCTTGCCAGTTCTCAAGTTTTTGCTCGCCGAGATTCGTTTTCATCACTCTAAAGTTTTTCGCTTCGAGATTACTTAAGACAAAAAAGCTGTCGATGCCATCTTCAATGGCATACTCATGCCCCTCGATTCTGGGCAGAAAAATTTGAGGCGGATGTTCAGGCTGATCTGCCGGAATGAGCCAAGTTTCAGTTGTCACCTTACTCTCTGTCTCAATCAGAATAAACCGATCCGTCAGAGTCTTTGACAGACTCAGATAGAATCGATCGTCTTTCTCTTCAAACACCAGCTCAGACTCTCCGGTATTCAAGCTGAATCGAAACACCTGATTCCATCGCAGAGTCTCTAGGTCTTGCTTGGTATAGAAAAGCGAGTCTTCTTGCTCGGACCAAACTAAATTGCCTGTGACCTCTGGAATCTTCTTTTCCAGAATCTCTTGAGTCTCTAGGTCTTTAAAAAAGATGGTATAGATTCGTCTGCCTTGGGTGTCTTCGGCAAAAGCCAGTATTTTTCCGCTCGCATTTACACTCACCGAGCCGCAGCTATAGTACTCATGGCCCTTTGCCCTCAAATTCGTATCGATCAGAATCTCTTCCTTTGAGTCTAAACTCCCCCGCTTTCGGCAATAGATCAAATACTCAGCCTCTTCAGTAAACCGTGTGTAAAAATAGGCCCCACGATCTCGATAAGGAACGGACTCGTCTCTCTTCTTTATTCGGCCAACGATCTCTTTAAAAAGGGACTCCTCCAGATCTTGAACGGGCTCCAGACTCTTTTTGGTATACTCATTCTCCAGACGAAGATGCTCCAACACATCAGGATGGTCTCTCTCTTTCATCCAGGCGTATTCGTCCATTCTCTCAACGCCAAGGTGTACTAGCTTAGTGGGCAGCTTCTTAGGGATTGGGGGTTGAGGTCTTTCTCTGGGCTGATCTTGCATGCTTGATTTAAACGCCTTCCTTGTGCACTCCTCGTTGATTCGCCGCCAAGACTTTCTTTCTAATTCTTATCATCTTTGGAGTCACCTCAATATACTCATCTGATTCGATCCACTCCATGGCATCTTCTAATGACATCTCTCTGATGCCATGCAAATGCTCCAGCGCTGTGCCATGAGTTGCCCTTACATTGCTCAACTTTTTTTCTCGGCACACATTCACATTCAGATCGGTCTCTTTGTTGTTCTCACCCACGATCATGCCCTCGTAGACCTGTGTTCCGGGCTGAACGAAAAAGACCCCCCGATCTTCGAGATTTCTTAGCGCGTACTCGGTCACCACTCCCCTTCGATCGGCCACCATGGCGCCAGTCGTTCGCTGAAAACTGTCCCCACGAACAGGAGTGTATCCAATCAACTCAGAACTCAAAAGGCCCTCCCCTCGCGTTAAACTCAAAAAGCGAGAACGGGTTCCCAAAAGAGATCTGGTGGGAATCTCAAAAACAAGCCTGACCCGACCTAAGCTTTCCAACTGATCGTAAGATTGGAGTATCCCTCTCCGTTCTTGATAGAGCGCCGTCACTTCACTGGCATAGTCTTGAGGCAAATCAATCACCACTCGCTCGAGGGGCTCTTCTCGTTGATCGCCCTCTCCACGAAAGAGAACAAGGGGCTTGCCAACTGAAAACTCGAAACCCTCTCGTCGCATCTGTTCGATCAAAATAGCAAATTGGAGCTCGCCTCGACCCAAAACTCGAAACTGATCTGGATTCTCTGTCGCCTCTACTCGAAGCGCCACATTCTTTTTCGCCTCTCTGTGAAGCCTCTCGCCCAAAGCTCTCGACAAAAGAGGCTTACCCTCTAGCCCGGCGAAGGCCGAGGTGTTCACTGCGAAGATCATCCCAACACTTGGGCTTTCAACGCGGATTCGTTGCAGGGGCTCTAAGCTTTCGTCAGAAGTGAGTGTGTCTCCGATCTCAAAGTTCTTACACCCAGACACGATTCCAATATCACCGGCCTCCAAGGACCTCACTTCCACCTGTCGAAGCCCATCGTAGGTATACAAACGAATGACTTGAAAGCTCTCTGATTGCTCCTGGCCCTGCCGAAAAATCCGGTCATTGAGCTGCAGACTGCCGGAGTAGACCCGCCCAATCGCAAGCTCTCCAACAAAATCAGAGTACCCCAAATTTGAAACCATCATTTGAAAGGCCGTAGCCGACGAGACCTCAGGTGGCGGCACCTTCTCCAAAATGAGTTGAAAGAGAGGTCGCAAGCTCCCCGATCGGGGGTCCTCAATCAGGCTCTCTGCCTCTTCCCATGAAGAGCAGCACCATCCCTCTTTGGCGCAGGCATAGAGCATCGGAAAGTTTGCCTGCTCGTCCGTTGCTCCCAACTCAACGAACAGGTCAAAGATCTGATTGATCACCTCTTTGACTCGCCTTCCGTCACGACACTCGGGACGATCGACCTTGTTCACCACCACAATGGGTTTGAAGTTTCTTTCGAGAGCCTTCTGCAGAACAAAACGAGTTTGAGGAAGTGGACCCTCGGCTGCGTCGACCAAAAGAAGTGCAGAATCTACCATCGAGAGAATTCTCTCCACCTCTCCACCAAAGTCGGCGTGGCCTGGGGTGTCGACCAAATTAACCTTGACCTGGTCGAGGCGAATTGCGGCGTTCTTCGCTTGAATGGTAATGCCCCGTTCTTTCTCAAGATCCATAGAGTCCATCACTCGATCGTCCAGGCTTTCATGGCTTTTGAAGCTGCCGGCTTGCCTCAACAAATGATCAACAAGAGTTGTCTTCCCATGATCCACATGAGCGATGATACAAAGATTTCTAAAAGACATAAGATTGCATCAGACTGGAGTTTGGGTCGAAAATCAAAGAGCTTTTCATGGTTCTTCGGGCCCTGGACTTTCAAAGCTCGCCAGATACGAGCCAGAGATTTGCCCTTGAGTCATCGTAGCCAAGTCAGCACTGCTATAGGCCTGACAGGAGATCGGGTCTAGATAACTCAATCGAACGACACTACCCCATCTCTTCACGAGCTGGAGCAAATGACTGAAGAAGCTCTTACTCCCGTAGTAAGCGAAACTCTCCTGATCTCTTCGATTTAAGGCCCGGCCTTCTGACTCGACAAAGGCAATAGAGGCTGGCAACAACAACCGATCTTGGCCCGCCAAGACTTGAAAGAGAGCCCTCTTAAACTCCAGAACTTGCATGCCGTCGGAGCTAGTCGCCTCTGGAAAAACGGCCAAGTCAAAGCCCGACGCAAGCAGATCCCTGAGGCCTCGAAGCTCCTCGCGCAGCCTCGAAGCGTTTCTTCTCTCCACAAAAAAGCTTCCTCCGAAAGCGCAGGTTCTGCCAAGAATTGGGGTCTCCTTGACATCCATGGAGGTCACAAAGACCAGGGGTCGCTCGGCCGACAAGACCAAGACATCGGTATAAGACAGGTGATTGGAAACGATAAGCCTACCTGCCTTCTTCCTCGCCCTTTCCGGAAACTCTACACTCCTGTGAACCCGAATTCCCAGAAAGAAAAGTGCCATTTGACTCAAGTGATGCGTCACCCGAATTTGAGCCCGTCGTTTTTGATCTGGAAAGGCAAAGAGAACGGCCTGCAAAAGGAGGCCAAAAATCCACTGCAACGCAATGACTAAGACCACGCCCAAGAGCTTTGAAAGGCTGAAAAATTTCACGCCTTACTGAAGCGCTTTTCGTAAGAGCCCTCAAGCTTTTGAGTGTCTAAAATCGTCAGAAAATCAATGCACTGAAACTCGGAGTCAAGGGCAGGCTCTCCGACGACAACCGCCCCAGCCTTGAAATATGACCTCAAAAGGCTAGGAATGAGGGATCTTAGCTCTGCACTATCACTTAGCGCGAAGGCTGGGCCATTTCCTAGAGATCGGATTCGAAACTCTTCGGTCGGCACAATTCTAAACTCACTAGAGAAGTGCCCCTTCTCCATCAAGTAATGATAAATCAAACTGATTTTTTCAAGACTCATGGTCTTTATGCTGGCACAGCCGAACATATAGCGGGTCTGTGTAGCGTCCATATATTGCTTCACGCCCCTCCAGAGCAGAGCAATGATCGCTCCCGTTCGATATTGGGGGCGAATACAAGCTCGCCCCAGTTCAAGTTTGTGTCCTGGTCGCCTCAAGAGATCGCCCAGCTCGAACTCGTTTTCAGAATAGAATCGATCCGAAAAGAGAGAGCTGATGATTCGGTAGGTTCCCAGAATCTCGCCTGTCTCTCGATTCTCAACAACCAAATGGTCGGCCAAGAAATCATA
The DNA here is from genome assembly GCA_007693605.1 of Bradymonadales bacterium. GTDB lineage: Bacteria > Bdellovibrionota > UBA2394 > UBA2394 > UBA2394 > REDG01. The sequence continues at coordinate 7,403 of REDG01000056.1, read as the reverse complement.
AGCATCAAGATCTAGCTTTAAAGCTCTGTTTTTGTTTAGGCCCTCTCGTATAAACACCTCATAACGAAGCCTGAGAACGCGCTGTAAATCGGAGATATTAGAAACCGTGCGAACCCGATACTCTCCGACTGAAAAATCAATCAAAAGCTTGGGCACGAATCTCCCACGATTCTGATGAGTCCAAGACTTCCATCGAAGATAGGTACGATCTAAACTGCCTGTAAATTTAGATTTCAAGACTTGCTTCATGGGGTTCCCTCGAAAACCGCGACTCATACTTTAAGTCTACGCCCTCTCTCTCTATACACGAATCATTGTTATAATAAAAGACTGCTAGGATTAGGTTAAACCGCCCTTCAGGCCTTTATCGACACTCCCGAGCGAGAGTTTGGCGACAATCCCCTTCAGCCCGAAGGGACATGCCTCTAGTAGCCTCGCCCACCACTCAAGGGAGAATCTGAAGCCTTCAGCTTAAAGAGCTGCATCGAGTTTTCTGAAAGAATTTTTTTCAGGTCGTCCTGGGGCAACTTCAGCTGCCGAATAAACTCCAGATAGCTGGACATCGACGAAATGGGGAAGTCTGTGCCATACAAGACCCGATCGGGCTCCACTCCGTACAGAAGCATTTCTTGAAGTTGCTTCACCATATACCGCTCAAATCGATCTGAAAAATCTCCCAACACAAGACCTGAAATGTCGGTATAAACATTCTTGTTCTTGTAGACGACCTCCATACAATCTCTGATCCAGGGATTTCCTAAATGGCAAATCACAATCTTCAACTTGGGGTGGTCTACAGCAAGCTCGTCAACATGAAGCGGATGAGAGAATTTCAATTTGCCTTTAGGAGAGAATGTATCTCCGCAGTGAATCAACAGTGGGATATCAAATTCTTCAGCCAACTCAACCGCTGGCCTCATTTTCTCGTCATTGGGAAAAAAAGGCTCATAGCCGCAATAGAACTTTAAGCCTCGAACCTTTCCACTTTGGATATACTCTCGAATCTCATCCAGATACTTCTGATCATGAATATAATAGCTTACACCTGCGATCACATAAATATAAGGAATGTCTCTTGTCGCCTCCACCACCTCTTTGGTGGTCGGCCTTCCAGGAAGCTCCTTGTAGGAGGTCAGGGTCAGAGCAAAATCGATTCGATTTCGCTTCATTTCAAGCTTTAGAGTGTCGAGAGTTTTAGGAAGCGCGGCCTGATTCTCGTCTGAATAGTAGTTCAAATGCGTGTGACAGTCGACAATCACTTCTTGAGCAACCTCTCCACGACACCACCCGCCCAATGGCGTCCACCCAGTCCAAAGGCGATCGCAAAGGCGAGACAAATCGATCCGAAGACAATTTGAAAAGCCGACACCAGGATCGGACCCCCAATCCCAAGCGTCTCTAAAGTAATAGACACGGTAAAAACAATGATCGCGACAAAGGCGGCAAAGCTGATCACCCTGGCTCCTTGCGCCTGAATCTTGTTCAAATAGCTGAAGCTGGCCGACCGCACAAATCTTGCCAATAAGATACCCACCACCAGAACAACCAAAGCCACAAGCACTTGGGGCAAGTAAACCGCAAAGCGAACAAACAAAACTCCAGCGGCATCAATTCCGAGGATGTGAATTGACGCAAGAATGAATCCGATCAAAATAGCCCAGTAAAGAAATACGGAGACCAAACCAGACGCTGTCTGACGAATTCCGCTCTCGATCAGAAAGCTGTCAAAACCAGACTCCTCTGACAAATCGTCTAGTTTAAATCTCTTTAAGAGTCGGCGGGAGACCCGACCTGCCCATTCGGCCAGGCCCCAGCCCAATATCAGACAAAGAAGCGCTCCAAGTAACCGGGGAAGAAGCTCTAGAAAGTCCGACAAAAGTCTATCTTCTAGTCCCATAACAACTCACGGAGGCTAACAAAAAAAATAAAGCTGTCGAGTTGAAGCACTTCAAGTGAAGCTGAGGTTGACAAGCAGGAGTCGAACTTGAAGACTTCCTTATAGTAGGGAAGACAAGAGAGTGGAGCAGCGGGTTCAAACAAGGAATCTCGAGATCTGATGTTGGCGATCTTTTCATCCCTTGACTTAACAAGAAGGAGATCCGGATGACCGAACAGCTCGAATACCTAAAGAATTACGGGGAAGAGATTTTGCAAGATGTGATCAAGTTTGCTCCCAATCTTTTGGGCGCACTCTCCGTTTTAATTGTTGGTTATCTTATCGCCGTAGTCGTCTCTATCATCCTTAAGAAGGCGCTAGAGACTTTGAAGTTCAACGACCGCCTTCAGAAAGCCCTTGATCCGGAAGGCGGCTCTCCGTCTCAAACTACCAAAAGCATTGATGGCCCCCTTTGGATATCGAGGGCCGTCCGGTATCTGATCATGCTCTTTGTGTTAGTGGCCTTCTTTGATGTCATGAAGCTGAGCATCGTGACAGAGCCCTTGAACGAACTTCTCACTCAGATCTTAGCCTATATTCCTAGAATTTTAGGGCCTGCGATCTTACTGGTTGTTGCTTGGATACTGGCTTCACTCATAAAGGCATTGAGTCACCGAGTTTTAACAACGATTAATCTAGATAAGCGGGTTGGCGAGAAGGCGGGCTACTCAAAGTCTCAGTCGCTGAGCAAGTCCATCTCCATCACACTTTATTGGCTCGTTTTCATTTTGTTTCTGCCCGCAATCTTAGAGGGACTGGCCCTAGAGGGGCTTCTCAACCCAGTAAAAGCCATGTTGGAAAAGACTTTGGCCTTTATTCCGAACATCTTGGCGGCCGGATTGATCGCTCTGATTGGCTTCTTTGCGGCAAAGATTGTTCAGGGAATCAGCTCTAAGCTGCTTGAATCAATCGGGGTAAATGAACTGAGCAGGCGAGCCTCGATTGACAACATTCTCGGACAATATCGTTTGTCTGAATTGATCGGATTCTTCCTCTATGTGGTCATACTCATTCCGGTTTTAATCGCTTCGCTCAATGCCCTTCAGCTGGATGCGATTACAAACCCTGCGAGCCAAATGCTTGCCAGCGTTCTATCGGCCATTCCTCTCCTCTTTGCGGCCTTGATCCTCATGTCTATCGCCTATCTGATTGGACGAATTCTCGCAGGGCTGCTGTCGAACCTGGCCTCGGCGGCTGGCTTTGACAACCTTTTCGTCACCCTAGGGCTCTCCACCAAACAGGCCTCAGCAGAGAAGAAACCCTCTCGGGTTGTCTACTATGTGGTCTTTGCCGGTATTCTGATATTTGCAGCGATTGAAGCGCTCCGGCTGGTTCACTTTGTCGCGCTGGCTGAACTTCTTCAACAGTTCTTGATCTTTGCCGGTCAGATTCTGTTGGGTTTGATTATCTTTGGCGTGGGCCTGTTTCTGTCAGACTTCGTGGCGAAACGAGTCTTGAGTTCTGTGACAAAACACACCCAGACCTTGGCTTTTGTGGCACGAGCTTCGATTCTGATTCTCGCAGGCGCCATGGCTCTTCGACAAATGGGGCTTGCTGAAGACATCATCAACCTCGCCTTTGGCATTAGCTTGGGTGCAGTTGCGGTTGCCGCAGCGATTGCCTTTGGCCTAGGAGCCAGAGAAGTCGCGGGTGAGCTCGCCAAAGATTGGGTCAATCGGGTCAAGAAAGGTTCGTGAAAGTCTATTCTCAACACAGCACTTCGAAAGGATAAGCCATGGAAAATCAAGAACAAGAACTCCCACCGCTTACAGAGACCAACCATAGCCTGATTGTTCATTTGCTTCAGTTCATTGGCTTTGTATTGCCGTTTGGCGGAATCATTGGCCCCTTGGTGTATATGTTGATTCAAAGAGATAAGGCCCCTGTAGTTGTTGAAGCTGGCCGAGAGGTTCTGGCCTTTCAAGTGTCGGTGACCCTCTACTTTCTGGCGTTGATCGTCATCGGCCTGATTCCGATTGTAGGCTGGATTTTGAGCCTGTTGCTCATCCCCTTGGGGCTGGTTTTAGTGCTTTATGTATTGATCCAGATCATCATGGGCTGCGTAAAGGCCAGCAGGCGAGAAGCCGTCAATTACCCCTTAAAGCTCGGTTTCGTGGTGGAGGCCGTGAAGCAGATCTAGATGAGCCACTCCTAGAGGGGTGACTCAATTTTAATACTTCAAGCCTTGGAGAATGAATGAAAGCTTGCTAAGAGGTTCTTTCACTTCCGTATCGGGGGATTTTCACTTTAGTGATGGGTCTTTTTGAACGGCTTGGCCAAGTCCTGTAGCAATGTTGCTTACCTGCCTTGGGGTGACAACATTGTAAAAATTAGGAGGCTTGCTGTGCAACCCTTTAAGGACATGGGTCTGGCAGAACCGCTTTTGAGAGCGCTCGACCAGAACAATTTTAAAACACCAACACCAATTCAAACGGAGGCAATTCCAGCCATTATGAGGGGGCAAGATGTGATTGCATCGGCTCAGACCGGCAGCGGGAAGACCATGGCTTTTTGCCTTCCCTTGATGAATCGAGTCATCGAAACACCGAGTGATCGCATTCTCATCTTAACGCCCACGCGAGAGCTGGCCATGCAGATTCGTGAGGTCGTGAAGACTTTATCCCGTTTTTATTCGGGAATTCAGACTTGCGTGCTGATCGGCGGCTCTGGAATGTCTGCTCAACTGAGGTCGCTAAGATCTAGGCCCGCGATTGTAATCGCAACGCCTGGCCGACTGTTGGATCACTGCGAACGGCGAAGCATTCAGTTGAAGGATTTTAATCATGTGGTTTTAGACGAATCTGATCGAATGCTCGACATGGGTTTTGAGCCTGCCATGAAGGCCGTGTTTAAGGAGCTTCCTAGCAAGAAACAGTGTTTGCTATTTTCGGCCACTCTTTCGCCAGAGATTCAACGACTCGCGAACAACTATTTGCGAGAGCCCGTGCGGGTTCAAGTGGGCCAGTTGAATCAGGCGGCTCCAGATGTGGAGCAATCTCACCTCATGCTTTCCGGCAGCGACAAGAACAGTCAACTAATCATTGACCTTCAGTCGAACACTGGGAAGACCCTTATCTTTACCAGAACGAAGCGCCGCGCTGAAAGCTTGAGTCGAAATATCTCGAAGAGCCAGATTGAAAATGGCTGCCTTCATGGTGACCGATCTCAATCTCAAAGAAATCGAGCACTTCAAGATTTCCGATCGGGTCGAAAGATGGTTCTGGTCGCGACCGATGTGGCGTCTCGGGGCTTGGATGTCGAGGACATTGAACGGGTGATTAACTTTGACCTTCCAAATACTCGTGAAGACTATATTCATCGAATCGGCAGAACGGGACGAGCCGGCGAACGAGGTTTCGCTTTGAGCTATGTAACTCCAGAAGAAGCTCGGCAGTGGAGACACTTGCAGTCTGACAAGGCAGAAAGCACAGATTCTCGGAATGCTCCCAAGAAACGATTTCGACCAAAATTTCGCTTTCGACCCAAATGGGCTGGAAGATCGAGACAACCTGGTCGTCGCTCGAGTTTTCAGGCTTAATGGGACTGTCGCCAAAGTAGATGGGCCTTTAGCGACACTCCCTTAATCCCCTGCTAGACTGAGGCTTATGGGGTCACAACAGCTGGAGCTCTCTGTAATCATCCCGTCCTTCAAGACAGAAGCCCTGGTTCTTCAGAAAAGCCTAAGGGCATTGGTGGAGGCCAAGGGAGATCGCTCGGGGGTAGAGCTGATTTTGGTTGAGTCCACACCAGAGTTTCAAGATGACTCGCTAGAAGAGTTCAAAAGAGCAGGTGTTCGGATTCTAAGGCCTGACCAAAGGCTTCTGGCGGGAGCAGCAAGAAATCTGGGCGCTAAAGAGGCTCGCTCTCAAGCTCTGGGATTTGTTGATGCGGACTGCATGGTCGACCAGGATTGGATTGAGAGAGCTCTCGATCTGTCTAGGAGATTTGATCTAGTCACAGGATTTATAGACTGTGAGGCGGGCTATGCGGGCTGGCCTCTTGCCCTTCATCTGTGGGAGTTCAATGAATTCATTGGAGCCCAATTGGGATTTGCGAGATTTCCGGTCAGTTGCAATATGCTCATTCGAAAAGATTTGCTGAACTCCCTAGGCGGATTTCCATCAGACTGGGGCTCCTCTCAAGACTTAGGACTCTTTAGAAATCAAGATTTCACCGACTCTCGTTTCATACCAGACTTGAAGGTGACTCATCAGCTTCATCTTGAGAGTCCGCAAGAAATCGCTGAGAAGGTCTCTCGAATGGGATTTTGGCGCGGCTACTGCGACCGAGATTTAACGAAGCGACTGCGAATAACCAAGGGACTTTACCGAGTATTGTTTCCGATCTGGGGTCTTTGTTGCTTCGGAATCGTCCTCTGGAGAATGTTTAGAACCCGCTCTCCCTTTCGAGCAAAGGCCTTCAAAGTCATCCGCCCTCTCTTTATTCTCTGTTGGCAGTGGGGTATCGCATTCAACGGAGGCTTCCGAGATCGAGGGAAAGGCCGGGCCTGATTCTACAAAATTTCGCAATTAAAGAAATTAGCGGCCCCAGCAGAGAGGGCCAGCAGTTTAGACACAATATTATGCGTCTACGGACAGAAGTTAAGCCCATGATGGAGTGTTTCCTGTGGGCAATCTCCAATTCGGCCACACCCTCCAGGTCGCTGAACGCACGGCTTTCGACATCAATAACTCGATCATGTCCTGACGCAACTCAGCCCTTCTTTGATCCGACAGCGCCAAAATAAAATACTGGTTTCGCCAAAATGGCCAAGTTTCTTCCAGAGCGAACAACTCTTGTAACTTCAAAAGGGGCCTGCTCCTGCTGTACGAATCAAAGCTTCACAGTTGCTGCCCATTGATTGAGAAGAGCCCAAAAAGAGGGTCCCATTGGTAAAGTGTTGAAATGATTACAGAAAAATATGGCGTAACGAACTTCGGGGCCAAGGCCGCCTCCTGCAATGCGACGATATTGAAACTTTTTCTCATTTAGGCTATCAAGCACGAAATCATTCGATAGCGGAGATAGAAGTGAAAATTGTATCAAAAAGATTTTACGGATTGCTTGTTTTGTCATTTTCGTTCGGATGCGGTTCCGACACGGAACCTGCGTCCGCGACTGCACCCGTTGCAACCTACACAGTTCGGGATCTAGAAAATCTCGCAGACACTCTACTCGCGAGTAGTTACATATGTGTTGAACGACTTTCTTACACCACTATTGAGACAAGTCATTTTGATGGGGTATCAACAGAGGAGAAGACATATGGCAGTGGCTCACCCGTTCTAAGCCATCATGAACTAGCGTGGCGAATTGACAGGCTCTGTCCCTTCCAGAACCACCAAGAAGAGAGGCGAGTTAGCCGCGACCAAGGGTGGACTTTAGCAACAGGTCGTGTCCGCCGAAGAGATCTGGACTGCGGGCGTTTGACTGGAGGGGGTAACACTTAGGGATTTGGGGGATCGGC